>NZ_ASZV01000051.1:0-94433 GCF_000442475.1 Ralstonia sp. AU12-08
CCTGCTGAAGAATTTTTATCGTTCAACGCGCTGCTAACTTCACCGCAACCGCAGACCGTCGCTAACCACCCGACAACCCGCAAACCCGCACCACACCTACTTCTCCACCGCCTTAACCACCCCGCCGTCCCTTTCGTTTCGGCGCTGTCGTTTGCAGCGAGGGGCGAACTATAGGCGGGTTCCTGAAGGTTGGCAACACCTTTGTCGTGACGGGTTGATGACGAACCGGTGAAGAATCGCCGTCAGCCCAGTCTGCGCCTACGATTGCCGGTCAAAAGCAGCTGCAAAATGACTCGAAGGATACCCGAGATGATTACTCGGGTATTCCCTGAATCACTCCGTCAGCACCCTCTTATTGGTGCTTGAACGCCGGCGCACGCTTCTCTAGGAAGGCGCGCATGCCTTCTTTCTGGTCTTCAGTGGCAAAAGTGGCGTGGAAGAGGCGCCGCTCTAGGTGAACGCCCTCGGCGAGCGAAGTTTCGTAAGCGGCGTTGATCGACTCCTTGATCATCATGACGGCAGGCAGGGAGAAGCCGGCGATGGTTTCCGCGGCCTGGATGGCTTCGTCGAGCAGCTTGTCGGCGGGGATGACCCGCGAGACCAAGCCCGCGCGCTCGGCTTCTTCGGCGCCCATCATGCGGGCGGTCAGGCAGAGGTCCATGGCCTTGGCCTTGGAGACGGCGCGCGGCAGGCGCTGGGTGCCGCCGGCGCCGGGCATGGTGCCGAGCTTGACTTCGGGCTGGCCGAACTTGGCGGTATCTGCGGCGAGGATGATGTCGCACATCATGGCCAGTTCGCAGCCGCCACCCAGCGCGTAGCCCGCCACGGCGGCGATCACCGGCTTGCGGATGCGGCGGATGGTCTCCCAGTTGCGGGTGATGTATTCGTTCTTATAGACGGTGGCGAAGTCGTAGTCGGCCATGGCGCCGATGTCGGCCCCGGCGGCGAACGCCTTCTCGCTGCCGGTGATGACGATGGCGCCAATGTTGGCGTCGGCATCGAAGGCGAGCAGCGCAGCGCCCAGCTCATCCATGAGTGCATCGTTGAGCGCGTTCAGCGCCTTGGGGCGGTTCAACGTAACAAGACCGACACGACCGCGCGTTTCGACCAGAATGTTTTCGTAGGACATGGAAGCTCCAGTTGGAATGGATGTAATATTAGCCGACCAACCGGTCGGTTAATCAATGAACCGATGACCGAGGAGGAGACAAGATGACGAGCCCCACCATTCTGCTCGACTGGCATGACCGCGTGGCCACCATCACGCTGAACCGGCCCGACCAGCTCAACAGCTTCACGGCCGGCATGCACCGGGAATTGCGCGAGGCGCTGGACAAGGTAGAGCGCCAGCACGCGCGGGCGCTGATCCTGACCGGCGCCGGACGCGGCTTCTGCGCGGGGCAGGATCTAGCCGAACTCAATGTCACGCCGGGGCAGATGACCGATCTGGGCGCGCTCATCGACGAGCAGTTCAACCCGCTGGTGCGCCGGCTGCGTGCTCTCCCCCTGCCGGTGATTGCCGCGGTGAATGGCGTGGCGGCTGGTGCGGGTGCGAACCTGGCGCTGGCGTGCGACATCGTGATGGCTGCGGAGAGCGCCTGCTTCCTGCAGGCGTTTGTGAAGATTGGCCTGCTGCCGGATTCGGGCGGCACGTGGTTCCTGCCGCAGCGCATCGGCGTGGCGCGGGCGATGGGGCTGGCGATGCTCGGCGAGAAGCTCGACGCGAAGACCGCGCTGTCCTGGGGACTGATCTGGGGCGTCTATCACGATGCCAAGATTCTGATGACCGAGGTGTCGGCGATGGCCGATCACTTGTCCAGGCAGCCGACTCGGGCGCTGGCCGCCATCAAGCGCGCGATGCACGCGGCGCCCACGCAATCGCTCGACGCTCAACTGGATCTGGAGCGCGACCTGCAGCGCGAGCTGGGCAACTCCCACGACTACGCCGAAGGCGTGAATGCCTTCCTCCACAAACGCCCTGCCCACTTCACTGGCGAATAAAGGACAAAGGGATCAGCGTGACCGAGATTGCCCTCCAGGATGCGCAGGCGCTGGCCGAAGCCGCCTGCAAGAACATGTACGACGCCGACGCCTGCACTCGCTGGCTCGGCATGCGCATCGAGGCGGTCGGCCCCGGCTACGCGCGCCTGTCCATGACCGTGCGGCCCGAATTCCTCAACGGGCACCGCACGTGTCATGGCGGGCTGATCTTTACGCTGGCCGATTCGGCCTTTGCGTTTGCCTGCAACAGCCACAACCACAACACGGTGGCGGCTGGCTGCAGCGTCGAATTCCTGCGCCCGGCGCACGGCGGCGATGTGCTGACCGCTGAGGCGACCGAGCAGGTCCTGTCCGGCCGGCACGGTGTGTATGACGTGCGCGTGTCCAACCAAGCCGGTGAGGTGGTCGCCATGTTCCGCGGCAAATCTGCGCAGATTCGCGGCCACGTCATTCCCGTCCCAGATAGCACCGAACAGTAAGCACTGATTGCCCTCTATATAAAGCCCCCTGATTGCGCCACCACAAGAGGACGCCGCACGACGGCGCCCCAAGGAGACCCGCATGCGCCCTCGCTCAACCGACCTGCCGCTCGACCCGATCGAGACCGCCAGCCGTGACGCCATCCAGGCGCTGCAGCTCGACCGGCTAAAGCACAGCCTGGCCCACGCGTACGAGAACGTGCCGGCGTACCGGGCCAAGTTTGATGCGGCGGGCGTGCATCCATCGGAGGTGCAGTCGCTGGCCGACCTGGCGAAGTTTCCCTTCACGACCAAGGCGGATTTGCGCGACAACTACCCGTTCGGGATGTTTGCGGTGCCGCAGGATCGCGTTGCGCGCATCCACGCCTCGTCCGGCACGACTGGCAAACCCACCGTGGTCGGCTACACACTGGCAGATATCGACACCTGGGCCGGGCTGGTAGCGCGCTCCATTCGCGCGGCGGGTGCGCGGCGCGGCGACAAGGTCCACGTGAGCTACGGCTATGGCCTCTTCACAGGTGGCCTGGGCGCGCACTACGGCGTCGAGCGCGCCGGGCTCACCGCCATCCCCTTCGGCGGCGGGCAAACCGAGCGGCAGGTGCAGCTCATCCGCGATTTCCAGCCGCAGATCATCATGGTGACGCCCAGCTACATGCTGGCGATAGCGGACGAGTTCGAACGGCAAGGCATGGACCCGGCCGCGTCGAGCCTGCAGATCGGCATCTTCGGCGCGGAACCGTGGACACCCGAGATGCGTGCGGCCATTGAGGCGCGCATGGGGCTGTCGGCTGTGGATATCTATGGCCTATCGGAAGTGATGGGCCCCGGCGTCGCCAGCGAATGCGCCGAAACCAAAGACGGCCCGACCATCTGGGAAGACCATTTCTACCCCGAGATCATCGACCCGAACACCGGTGAAGTGCTGCCCGACGGCGAATTTGGCGAACTGGTGTTCACGTCGCTGACCAAGGAAGCGATGCCGGTGGTGCGCTACCGCACGCGCGACCTGACGCGCCTGCTGCCGGGCACCGCGCGCCCGGGCTTCCGTCGCATGGAAAAAATCACCGGTCGCTGCGACGACATGATGATCGTGCGCGGCGTGAACGTGTTCCCCTCGCAAATCGAAGAGTTGATCCTGAAACACGCAGCGCTGTCACCGCACTATCAATGCGTGCTCGCCAAGGAAGGGCCGCTGGATACGTTGACGGTACGAGTGGAAGCTGCGCTGGGCGCCTCGGCGGACGTTGCCAAATCGGCAAGCTGCCAGTTGGCGCACGACATCAAGTCGCTGATCGGCGTGACAGCCACGATTGAGATTCTGGCGACCGGCGGGATCGAGCGCTCGGTCGGCAAGGCGCGCCGCGTGGTGGACCTGCGGCGCGGATAACGCTCGCGATTAGCGGGTGGCGACGCCGACGCTACCGCCCTTCGGCACCAGCACCCACAGCCGGCCGGCTTGCTTCATGCGCCCGGCCAGATCGCCGGCGGCATCGCCGTGGCCAAAGTAATAGTCGGCACGCACGGCACCACGGATGGCCGAACCCACGTCCTGCGCGAACACCAGCTTCTGGATCGGCTCGGTCGACAGCGGCTTGGTGGTCGACAGGAACACCGGCGAACCGAGCGGGATGAACGTCGGATCCACAGCAATCGAGCGCTCGTCCGTGAGCGGCACGCCCAGCTTGCCGATGGGGCCGCCCGTGTTGCCCGGGGTTTCCGCAAAGAAGACGTAGCGCGGGTTGATGTTGAGCATCTCTTCAACGCGGCCCGGGTTGGCGCGCGCCCACGCCTTGATGCCCTGCATGGTCGCCTGCACAGGCGTGATCTCGCCCTGATCGAGCAGCCAGCGCGCAAACGAGCGGAACGGCTGGTTGTTGGTGCCGCCCACGCCCAGACGCATGATGCCGCCCTCTTCCAGCTGGACCTGGCCCGAACCCTGAATCTGCAGGAAGGCCGCCTCGACCGGGTCATCCACCCACACGACTTCCTGCCCCTGCAGCGCGGGGCTGCGAATCAACTGCGCACGCGCCGGCAGCGTCTTGCCGCGCCACGCGGCGGGCATGCGGTACAGCGGTGTCTGATAGATGCCGTGGCGGGTGCGCGAGCCGCGCAGCAGTGGCTCGTAATAGCCGGTGACCAGGCCACTGTCGGTGCCGTCGTCCTTCACCACGCGATACGGCGTGAAGTTTTCTTCAAAGAAGACGCGCATGGCGATCGGATCGCCGGCGTCGACCATCAGGCCGGCGGTACACACGCGCGCCCACTCGGCACGGCGCTTCATGGCCTGGCAATTCGATTGCAATGCAGGCCAGGCAGAGGCGAGATCGTCCGTCGTCCAGCCCGTCACGTCGGCCCAGTTGGCCTGGTCCAGATGACCGCCGAGGGTGCCGGTAGGCGGCTGCGGCGTTTCGACGCGCGGCGGCGGACCGCTGGTGCACGCTGCGAGCAAAACGGCGACCAGCGCAGCGGCCAGCCCGGCCCATCCGCGTCGGGGTGCCGTGCGGACCGGCGTCAATGCATCCAAGGTTGCTGCTGTCATGCCTGTTTCATCCTGTCCGGCGAGGTGGAGGGCTTGGCTACAATGCCGGCACCCACGCTTTCTGCCTCGACCATGAGCGAATTCTTTGAAAACCATCCGATGATGCTGTTCGGCCTGGAAGCCGGCGTGGCACTGTTCCTGCTGATCTTCATCGTGATCTGGACCATGTCGGGTGCCAAGAAGCACCCGCGCCCGCTGCGCGCACCGTCCGATCACCCGTCGCGCCAAGGCTACGCCGCCAAAGCCTCAGAATCGACCAACGCCGCGCCCAAAGATTCGCAGCCGGCCAAGCCTGACGCTTCCTGATCGCGGATCAGTGCAGCATGCGCGGCATCACAAGCGCAAACTCGGGGATCGGCGCCTCAAAGCGGTGACCGTCTTCGGCCACGCAGAAGTATTCGCCGCGCATCGTACCCACGGGCGTCTTGATGGTCGCCCAACTCGTGTATTCGAAGGATTCGCCCGGCGGCAGCAGCGGCTGATGGCCGACCACGCCCAGGCCGCTGACTTCCTGTACCTGATCATCGGCATCCGTAATCACCCAATGACGCGAGATCAGTTGGCTCGGCACATCGCCGGTATTGCGGATGGTGATGGTGTAGGCAAACGCGTAGTTGCCTTGTTCCGGCTCGGATTGCTCCGACAGATAGCGCGCCCGGACCTGGACGGTGAGTTCGTAGCTCGGCATGACGATCCACTATAAGAATGGCGCCCATTGTGCGGCATGGCTGTGGCAGCGGCAAGGCGCGGCGAGTCCGTCGATCAGGTGGCTGATCCGGCTAAAATAGCGGTCTTCTTCGCGCATCCGTGCGTCTTACCCGTCTCCCATCATGTCCGCAGCCATCGATCCGTCCGGTTTCCGCATCGCTCCCTCCATCCTGTCCGCCGACTTTGCCCGCCTGGGCGAAGAAGTGCGCCGCGTGCTCGAATCGGGCGCCGACTGGATCCACTTCGATGTAATGGACAACCACTATGTGCCGAACCTGACCGTCGGCCCGCTGGTGTGCGAGGCCATCCGCCCGCACGCGGTGAAGGACGGCAAGCCGGTGCCGATCGACGTGCACCTGATGGTCAGCCCGGTCGATCGCATCATTCCCGACTTCGCCAAGGCCGGCGCCGATCTGATCACCTTCCACCCGGAAGCCTCCGAGCACATCGACCGCTCGCTGGCGCTGATCCGCGACAACGGCTGCAAGGCCGGCCTCGTGTTCAACCCGGCCACGCCGCTGCACTACCTGGACCATGTGATGGATCGCCTGGACATGGTGCTGATCATGTCGGTCAACCCGGGCTTTGGCGGCCAGTCGTTCATTCCGGAAGCGCTGAACAAGCTGCGCGCCGTGCGCCAGAAGCTGGACGCGTATCAGGAAAAAACCGGCCGCAAGATCCTGCTGGAGATCGACGGCGGCGTGAAGGCCGACAACATCGCTGAAATTGCCAAGGCAGGCGCGGACACCTTCGTGGCCGGCTCGGCCGTGTTCGGCAAGCCGGATGCGGATGGCGGCTACCGCGGCACCGTTGGCGCGCTGCGCCAGGCGCTGGCTAGCCTGTCGTGATGACCAGCACCCTGCCGGGGGGCCCCGTCCGCGCCGTCATCATCGACCTGGACGGGACGATGGTCGACACGGCGGGCGATTTCCACACCGCCATCAACGCGATGCTGGAAGCGCTCGGCGCCGCGCCGGACATGCCGATCGACGAAGTCGTCAGCTACGTCGGCAAGGGCTCGGAGAACCTCGTGCGGCGCGTGCTCGATGCGCGCCTACCACCCGCCCAGGCCAACAGCCGCTTCGCCGAAGCGCTGGACGCCTACCAGCGCGCCTACATCGCCATCAACGGCCAGTATGTGACCGTCTATGACGGCGTGCGCGAAGGGTTGGCGGCGTTGCGCGACATGGGCCTCGCCCTGGCATGCGTGACGAACAAGCCACACGATTTCACGCAACCGCTGCTGGCGCAGCTTGGTTTGGACACGTATTTCGACCTCGTCTACCCCGGCGACGCCTTCCCATACCGCAAGCCCGATCCGTACCCCATGCTGCGCGTGGCGGAAGCGTTTGGCGTAAATCCGGCCGAAGTTGTAGCGATCGGCGACTCGGAAAACGATGCCCGCGCGGCCCGCGCCGCCGGCATGCGCGTACTGGCGGTGCCGTATGGCTACAACCACGGCCAGCCTATACAGCACGCCGGAGCCGATGCTATAGTCGACACACTTTTTGCGGCAGCCGAGTGGATCCGGCCCTATGCTGAGCCCCACAACGCAACATCTGCCGCTTCCAACTGACGATCCATGTTCCTGAATCGCAAACGCATCTTCGCTCGTGGTGACCGGGGGGCCTGGCCCTGGCGACCCTGGCACGCCCTCGCTCGGGCGTAAGCGTTTGCACGGCTGCTGATCGTTCTTCCCCTGGTTTCGGCGCGTTCTGCCTAAACCACCTCTGTATCTCCTGCCCCAAACGCTGACCGCCCGCCGGTCTTCCGTGGCCCTTAGCTTGCGGATGACCTCTGCGGGACCGCACGGTTTTTCGCGTTCCCATCCCTGATGTTCTGCTAACGTTCCGACGGCGCAATCACGTTTGCCGTGGAGCGAACGCATGCCGGTAAGCGCACCCCCGCCTGCCGGCGAATCGACCTGACCGCTCATGACCGAACTCGAATTCAAATCGCTGGCCGACCAGGGCTACAACCGCATCCCGCTGATTGCCGAGGCACTGGCCGATCTGGAGACGCCGCTTTCGCTGTACCTGAAGCTGGCGCAATCGCACGACCGTGGCACGAACACCTTCCTGCTGGAATCGGTGGTGGGCGGCGAGCGTTTCGGGCGTTACTCCTTCATTGGCCTGCATGCACACACGCTGCTGCGCGTGAGGGGCAACCACACCGAAGTCGTGACCGACGGCAAGGTCGTCGAGACGCACGAGGGCAACCCGCTGGACTTCATCGCCGCCTTCGAGCGCCGCCAGAAAGTGGCGCTGCGCCCGGGCCTGCCGCGCTTCTGTGGCGGCCTGGCCGGCTATTTCGGCTACGACGCCGTGCGCTTCATCGAGCCGCGCCTGGCGGAAACCGCCCCGCCCGACGACCTGCAACTGCCCGACATCCAGCTCATGCTGTGCGAAGAGCTGGCCGTGATCGACAACCTGTCGGGCAAGCTCTACCTGATCGTCTACGCCGATCCGTCCAAGCCCGAGGCCTACTCGCGCGCCAAGCAGCGCCTGCGTGCGCTGCGCACCAAGCTGCACCAGCCGGTGGATGTGCCGGTGACGTCCGCCTCGGTGCGCACAGACACCATCCGCGAGTTCGACAAGGCCGATTACATCAGCGCCGTGCTCAAGGCCAAGGAGTACATCGCCGCCGGCGACATGATGCAGGTGCAGGTCGGCCAACGCCTAGTCAAGCCGTTCCGCGATGCGCCGCTCTCGCTATACCGCGCGCTGCGTTCGCTGAACCCGTCGCCGTACATGTACTTCTACAACTTCGGCGACATGCAGATCGTTGGGGCGTCGCCGGAAATCCTGGTGCGCCAGGAAGAGCGTCGCGTGCCCGCCAGCGCGAATGGGGAAGGCAACGGTACCGACGAATCCGCCCGCATCGTGACGATCCGCCCGCTGGCCGGCACCCGCCCGCGCGGCAGCACGCCTGAACGCGACGCTGAGCTGGCGACCGAGCTGCTCAACGATCCGAAGGAAATCGCCGAGCACGTCATGCTGATCGACCTGGCGCGCAACGACATCGGCCGCATTGCCGAGATCGGCTCGGTCAAGGTGACGGACCAGATGGTCATCGAGAAGTATTCGCACGTGCAGCACATCGTCAGCTCGGTCGAGGGACGTCTGAAGCCCGGCATGACCAACATGGACGTGCTGCGCGCGACCTTCCCCGCCGGCACGCTGTCGGGCGCGCCCAAGGTGCGCGCGATGGAGATCATCGACGAGCTGGAGCCTGTGAAGCGCGGCATCTATGGCGGCGCGGTGGGCTACCTCTCCTTCTCGGGTGAGATGGACCTGGCGATCGCCATCCGCACCGGCATCATCAAGGACGGCAATCTCTACGTGCAGGCTGCGGCCGGTGTCGTCGCCGATTCGGACCCGGATGCCGAATGGAGGGAAACCGAACACAAGGCCCGCGCCGTGCTGCGCGCCGCCGAGCAAGTGCAAGACGGCCTCGACGCCGATTTCTGAGAGGGAAGGAGACCACCATGCTGTTGATGCTCGATAACTACGACTCCTTCACCTACAACATCGTCCAATACTTCGGCGAGCTGGGTCAGGATGTCCGCACTGTTCGCAACGACGAGATCACGATCGAAGAGATCGAGAAGCTGAACCCGGAACGCATCTGCCTGTCGCCCGGGCCGTGCACGCCCAAGGAAGCGGGCATTCTGGTTCCGGCGCTCCAGCACTTTGCAGGGCGCGTGCCCATCCTGGGCGTGTGCCTGGGCCACCAGGCGATTGCCGATGCATTTGGCGGCCGCGTGATCCGCGCCCAGAAGGTGATGCACGGCAAGGTCAGCACCATCGAAAACACCGGCGTGGGCGTGTTCGCCAACCTGCCGCGCCACTTCAAGGTAACGCGCTATCACTCGCTGGCCATCGAGCGCGAAACGCTGCCCGACTGCCTGGAAGTGACCGCCTGGACGGAAGACGGCGAAATCATGGGCGTGCGCCACAAGACGCTGCCGGTGGAAGGCGTGCAGTTCCACCCGGAATCGATCCTCTCGGAACACGGCCACGCGCTGCTCGGCAACTTCCTGAAGGAACGCGTCTGATGCGCCGCGCGTGCGCGGTCGCGTTGGTGGTGATGGCAGCGATGATGGCAAGCCTGCCGGCGATGGCCGGTACGCTGGAGGCCTGTCGTGCCGCCCAACCCGAAGCCGGCAATGTCGCCCAATGCGTGCAGACCGCGCGCAAGGCGGCGCAGGCTGAACTAGCCTGGGCGGAGTCAACGCGCCGCAACGCATTGCGTGCCCGCATCACCGCCAACGCGGGAACGGACAAGGGCGCCGCCATGGCCTTCGACCGCACCGTGCGCGCACACCAACTCTATCGGCAGGCCGAATGTGACCTGCGCCGCCGCCTGGCCCGCAACACGCCCGATGCCGACCTGGCTGAAGGCGCGTGCGAGGCCGATCTCTTGCGCGAGCGTATCGGCGCCCTGCGTGAAGCGGGGCCAGCGACCCCGGCCCCGGCGGCACCCAACTGAATACGGAACAACCATGCCCATCACTCCGCAAGAAGCGCTCATCCGCTGTATCGAGCACCGCGAAATTTTCCACGACGAAATGCTGCACCTGATGCGGATGATCATGCGCGGCGAGATGTCGCCCGTGATGGCAGCCGCGCTCACCATGGGGCTACGCGTCAAGAAAGAGACCATCGGCGAAATCGCCGCCGCTGCCACCGTCATGCGCGAGTTCGCCACCAAGGTTGAGGTGCCGGCGGAGGTGTCGAATCACTTTGTCGATATCGTCGGCACGGGCGGCGACGGTGCCAACACGTTCAACATCTCGACGGCGTCGATGTTCGTGGCCGCAGCGGCGGGCGCGCGTATCGCCAAGCACGGCGGGCGCGGCGTCAGCTCCAAGTCGGGCAGCGCTGACGTGCTCGAAGCGCTGGGCGTAAACATCATGCTCACGCCCGAGCAAGTGGCCGAATCGATCGAGACGGCGGGCATCGGCTTCATGTTTGCGCCCAACCACCACCCGGCCATGAAGAACGTCGCACCGATCCGCAAGGAGCTGGGTGTGCGCACGATCTTCAACATCCTCGGGCCGCTCACTAACCCGGCCGGCGCGCCAAATATCCTGATGGGCGTGTTCCACCCGGACCTGGTCGGCATTCAGGTGCGCGTGATGCAGCGCCTGGGCGCAAAGCACGCCGTGGTGGTCTACGGCAAAGACGGCATGGACGAGGTGTCGCTGGGCGCCGCCACGCTGGTCGGCGAGTTGAAGGACGGCGTGGTACGCGAGTACGAAATCCACCCGGAAGACTTCGGCATGCAGATGGTCTCCAACCGCAGCCTGAAGGTGGCCGACGCGGAAGAGTCCAAAACGATGCTGATCGAAGCGCTGGAAAACAAGCCGGGCACGCCGCGCGAGATCGTCTCGCTGAATGCGGGTGCAGCGCTGTATGCGGCCAACATCGCCGGCTCCATTGAGGACGGCATGAAGCTGGCTCGCGAAGCCATCGCTTCGGGCGCAGCGCGCGCCAAGCTCGATGAACTCGTGCGCGTCACCAACCAGTTCAAAGCCTAAGCTCGTTCAAGTCATGTCAGACATCCTGCAGAAAATCCTGGCCGTGAAGGCCGAAGAAGTGGCCGCCGCGCGCAAGCACCGCGATCTCGCCAGCGTGCGCGCTGAAGCCGAAGCCAACCGCACTGACAGCACCCTCGGCCCCCGCGGCTTTGCCCAGGCCGTGCGCGACAAGATCGCCGCCGGCCACGCCGCCGTCATCGCCGAGGTAAAGAAGGCCTCGCCATCCAAGGGCGTGCTGCGCCCCAACTTCAAACCCGCCGACATCGCCCGCAGCTATGCGGAGCATGGCGCCGCGTGCCTGTCCGTCCTGACCGACGAGCAGTTCTTCCAGGGCCACGCCGATTACCTGCGCGAAGCCCGCTCCGCCTGCACGCTGCCCGTGCTGCGCAAAGACTTCATGGTCGACCTGTACCAGGTGTACGAAGCGCGCTCGTGGGGCGCGGACTGCATCCTGCTGATCGTCGCCGCGCTGGACCAGGGCCTGATGGTCGAACTCGAAGCCTGCGCGCTCGAACTCGGCCTGGACGTGCTGGTGGAAGTGCACGACGGCCACGAACTGGACCGCGCGCTGCGCCTGCAAACGCCACTGGTGGGCGTGAACAACCGCAACCTGCGCACGTTCGAGACCTCGCTCGACACCACGATCGGCCTGCTCAAGCACATGCCGGACGACCGCATCGTCGTCACCGAATCGGGCATCCTCGTGCAGGACGACGTGCGCAAGATGCGCGCGGCGGCCGTCAACGCCTTCCTCGTCGGCGAAGCCTTCATGCGTGCCGATGATCCGGGCGCCGAACTGGCCCGCCTCTTTGCTTGACCGATGGCCCGTGAAATTGAATTGAAGCTGGCCGTACCGGCCGGTGTGCACGACGCGCTGGTCGGCTGGCTGGATGCGCACGCCCAAGCCGCCGGCTCGGTGGAATTGGCCAACGTTTACTACGACACGCCCGATCAAGCCCTGGCACGCAATCGTGCCGCGCTACGCGTGCGTCGACATGGCAATCAGTGGCTGCAGACGCTCAAAACCGCAGCAGTGAGTACGGCCGGTTTGAGCGCGCGCCACGAGTGGGAAGTGCCGCTGCAAAGCGATGCACTGTCGGTTAACGCCTTCGCCGCCCACAACGCCACCGAGGCCGCCGACTATGTCCGGCCGCATGCCAGTGCCCTCACCCCGCTGTTCCGCACCGACTTCACGCGCCGCCTCTGGCACGCGACCGTTGATGGGGCCGACGACGGCGAGATCGAGATCGCGCTGGATGCTGGGGCCATCCTCATTCCCGGCACCGATGCACGCGAGCCGATCGACGAGCTGGAACTGGAATGGAAGCCGGCCACCGGCAGCACACTCAGCGAAGACGCGATTGCCGAGCGCCTGCACGGCTGGACGCAGACGCTGCGCGCCGCCGTACCCGGCCTGGCGCCGCTCGACATCAGCAAGGCACAGCGCGGCTACCAACTGCGCGCGAGCGCCGCCGGAGGCCAAGCATGAAGCGCCGCGCCGATCCTGCCCAAAGCGCCCTCTTCGACGAACCGGCTGCAGAGGCGCCGAGCGGCAATTTCATCCCGCTGGCCGAACAATTCGATGCACTACCGGCTGACTGGAAGACACTCCTCACGCCCTGCATCGCGCAGACCAATTGGCCAGAGTTGTGCGCCTTCGTCGATGGCGAACGCGCGGCGGGCAAGCCGATCTTCCCGACCGATGTATTCCGTGCGCTGCACCTGACGTCAGTTGACGATGTGCGCGTGGTGATCCTCGGCCAGGACCCGTATCACGGCACGGGCACCGTGGATGGCCGCGAGATTCCGCAGGCGCATGGGCTGGCGTTCTCGGTGCCGGCCGGCGTGCGCGTGCCGCCGAGCCTGCGCAATATCTACAAGGAAATCGAAGCCGAATTCGGCCAGAAGCTGCCAGGCACGTCGGGCAACCTTGAGGGCTGGTCGCAGCAAGGTGTGCTGCTGCTCAACACGGTGCTCACCGTCGAGCAGGGCCAAGCCGCCAGCCATGCCAAGCGCGGCTGGGAACGCATCACCGATTGCCTGCTGGAGCATCTGGCACGCGTTGGTCACAAGCGTGTGTTCATGCTGTGGGGTAGCCACGCACAGGCCAAGCGGGCGCTGTTGCCCGAGGGGCATCTCGTGCTGGAGGCGCCGCACCCGTCGCCGCTATCGGCGCATCGCGGGTTCTTGGGGTGCGGGCATTTCAAGACGGCCAATGCGTGGCTCGCGGCGCAGAGCCAGCCGGCGATCGACTGGTTGAAGCCACAGGCGACCAAAGATTCGCTCGCCGGTCTCTAAGCCTCAACCTCCATGCTTCGAGAGTCGATGCTGGCTCTCCGAGTCCCAGCGCTGACTCTCTTGGTCCCGCCGCTGGTTCTCTGAATCCCGACATGTGGCTCTCCGAGTCCCGGCATCGAGTCTCTAAGTCCCGACGCTGGTTCTCCGAGTCCCGACATGTGGCTCTCCCAGTCCCAGCGCTAAGTCTCCTAGACGCAACGCTGGCTCTCCGAGATACAGCGCTGGTTTTCTAAGTCAGGCTCTAGTCCCGCGACACCCGCAGCGCCCGCCCCAACGCCCCACACCGCAGCGCGATCTTCGCCGTATCCGCCCGCAGCGCTTGCAGGCGCCGCTCCAGCAGGTGCATGGCGGAGAGCGAATCCGACTCCGTGGCCGCCTCGACCATGCGCGCGCGCGCGGCCTGATCGGCAAAATCCGCCGCGCCCAACTCCTGCGTATCACGTGGGCGCACGCCCCAGCCGCCTTCGTGCACCGCCTGATCGAAACGCTCCTTGGCGCGCGTGAGGCTTTCGAGCGCGGATTCGACGGTCTGCTCGACCAGCGCCCGCGTCTCGGCTTCGTCCAACTCCTGCGTACGCTGGCGGACCAGAATGCGCACCGCCGCCACGTGCGCGGCCACCAGGTAGTTCTGCACGATGAAGCGGTTCAAGTTATCCACAGCACGGTGGCGGCTCTTGGGTTCATCGAGCATCCGCGCAAAGGCGGAGATCAACCCGGTGAGCGCTTCCATGTACTGCTTGCGCTGCACGCGATAGGCGAAATCGTCTTTGAGTGTGCCGAGCAGCAGGTCGCGCGCGGCTTCGATAAAGCGCCGGTTGGTACGCAGCACGTCGTCCACCAGCTTGGGCAGGTTGCGGTATTCCCAGGCGGGCAGCACGTAGCTGAAGGCGGTGGCGATGGCCGCGCCGATCAGCGTGTCGACCAGCCGCTCACCGATGGCGCCCTTGCTGCCGGGCAGCAGCAGGTTGATCTGGATGAGCACCTGCACGCACGCGGCAATGGCCGTGTAGCGGTATTTGATGGTGACGAACGCGGCGCTGGCGGCGGTGGACAGGTACAGCACGCCCATCAGGATCCACGTCGAATGCGTGAACCGCAGAATCACCGCTGCAATCACACAGCCGATGAGTGTGCCCAGCACCCGGTCGAAATTGCGCTGGCGCGTCATGCTGAAGGTCGGCTTGAGGATCACGACGATGGTCAGCAAGACCCAGTAGCCGTGCGACGAATACGGCAGGTGGTCGGCAATCCACAACCCGGCGGCCACCGCCATCGAAATGCGCAGCGCAAAGCGCAGCACCGGCGAGCGCCACGTCAGCTCTTCCTGCACCAGCCGCAGCTCGTACTTCTGGCGCGTCAGGAACGGGGTCATGTCCGGGCGCAGCAGCACCTTGGACAACTCCACCGGCGTGGCCGTGGCGGCGTGCAACTGCGCCATCAGGCGGATCGCGCCGCGCACGGTGGCAATCGACTCTTCCAGCGCGGCGATCGCCTCGATTGGGATGCCGTGGTGACCGTGCTGCACGTCGTCGAACGCGGCATCGATGGCAGCCATCTCCTGCTCGTACGACATCGGCGTGGGCGATGGCCGGTCGCGGCCCACGGCGTAGGCAACACCTTCGATGTCCTGGCGCAGGCGCTCGATGATCCCGTGCAGCAGGCGCAGGATCTCGGCGTCGGCCAGATACTGGCGCAGCAACGGGTAATCGGTGTTGGACGACAGCAGGTACTCGTAGATGTCGAGCATCCGCATGTGGATCTGCACGAGGCGCCCGTCGCTGGCCGTGCGGTTGTCGCGGAAGACGAAGTCGCGCGCCACCTGCTGCTTGTCGGCCACCGAAATCTGCTGGCGCACGAGCAAGTTGAACTGCTCGTCGAAATCCTTGGAGGCATCGTAGAAGCCGGCCTTGCGTTCGACGTACACGGCCAGCTCATACAGGCACTCGGCCAGCACCTGTTCCTTGATGCGGCGCCGCTGCCCCCACGCCACCGCCATCGCAAAGGCCATGTAGCCCATGGCGCCAAGGAAGAACTGCGCGGTGTGCTCCACCGCCTCGCGAAAGGCGAACTCCTCGGTAAAGGTGAGCGTCATGACGAACAGCGCCGCAAACTGCAGCGGCATCGTCTTGTTGCCGTACGCCACCATCATGCCGGCCAGGAAGGTGACCAGCACGATCACCACCGGCAAGATCGAATACGGCGTGGCCACCGCCACGATGAAGGTGATGGCCGTGGTGAGCAGCACGCACGCCATCATCTCGTTGAACTTGTGCCGCAGCGGGCTGGGCAAGTCCATGAGGCTGGTACACAGCGCGCCGATCGACACCACCATCGCGCCCTGCAGGTCCATCACCAGCAGCGCGAGCAGCGTCAGGCCGATCACGCCGGTGGCGGTACGGATGCCGCGCGATACGTAGTGGCTGTAGAGGAAGGTGCGTGGATCGTGGGCGTAGTCCATCGGCTGCGCGGATCAGGCGGCCGACTTGCCGCGTACGGCGCGCGTATCACGCACAACCTTGCGGCCGGCGGCGCGCTTGCCCAGCCATGCCGAGCGCAGCGGCGACGGGTCGGACGCCAGCGCCAGCGTGAACTGCGGTGTGGTGTCGGTGGCGAGCGTCACGTCCAGCGCCATCAGCTCGTCACGGCGGAACACGTGCACGGACACCGTATCGCCAGCGCGATGACGCGCCAGGGTCTTGTCGAGCTGGCCGGCCGGCACGCGCAGGCCGTCCACGGCAACGATCAGGTCACCAGCGGACAAGCCGGCACGCTGCGCAGGGCTGCCGTCGAACACCTGCTGCAACTTGACGAAGCCGTTCTCGGCGCCCGACTTGACGCCCAGGGCGAGCGCCGTCTCGGTCGCCTTGCGCGTCGCGCTCACGCCCATCGCCTTGAACAACGCGGGCAGCGGCGGATCATCGCGGCCTTCGGTCAGCTGGCGCACCAGCGTGCGCAGGCGCAGGCCAGTGACTTCTTCCATCAGAGCGATCAGCCCCGCTTCGGTCACGCCGCGCTGCGTGTGGTCGGCGGCGTAGAAGTCGCGGCCGTAGGTGACCCACAGGGCACGCATCACATCGTCGAGTGACGTGGCGCCGTCGGTCTGCGTGCGAATCGTCAGGTCCAGCGCCAGCGCCACGAGCGAGCCCTTGGTGTAGTAGCTGACGATGGCGTTGGGGGCGTTCTCGTCCTGGCGGTAGTACTTGGTCCAGGCGTCGAACGAGCTTTCGGCCACGCTCTGCTTCAGGCGCCCGCTGCCGCGCAGCACGCCATTCCACGTCTTGGCGAGCATCTCCAGATACTGCGCTTCGGAGATCAAACCCGAGCGCACCAGCATCAGGTCGTCGTAGTAGCTGGTGAAGCCTTCGAACAGCCACAGCAGCGGCGTGTGCACCTCGCGGTCGAGCGCGTACGGCACGAAGGTGGCCGGCTTGATGCGCTTGACGTTCCAGGTGTGGAAATACTCGTGGCTGACGAGGCCGAGGAAGGTGCGGTAGCCCTCGGTGGTCTCGTCGCGGCCGGTCACGGGCAGATCGCCGCGCGCGCACATCAGCGCGGTACTGGCGCGGTGCTCTAGGCCGCCGTAGCCGTCGGTCGTCACCATCGTCATGAAGACGTAGCGGCGGTTGCTATCCAGGAATGGCGCGGTGGCCGTCTGCGGCTCGAACAGGCGGATCTGCGCTTCGCAGATGCGCTTGAAGTCGCGGGCGATGCGTTCCAGATCGAGGTTCGGCACGCGGCCGGTGAAGACGGCGTCATGCTGCGCGCCGCAGGCCTCGAACGAGACCAGCTCGAACGTGCCCATCTCGACGGGGTGGTCGATCAGCTCGTCGTAGTTGGCGGCTTCGTACCAGCCGAACCCGTAGCGCTTGGCGCCAGCCTTGCCCTGGATGCGGCCGGTGGCTTCACGCAGCGCGGTGGCGACGCGCCAGCTACGGTAGGCGTCGCCGGCGGGCGGCTGGATGTCGACCTGGCAACGCTGATCGTCTGCACCTTCCACCCTCAGGAACACCGACGTGCCGTTGAAGAAGCCGTGCGTGGTGTCCAGATGCGCGGCGCGCACCGACAGGTCCCACGCGTAGACGTCGTACGACACCGTCAGCGGCCCGCTGCACGGCGTGGCCCACCAGGTGTCCTTGTCGACCTTGGTCAGGCGTACAGGGCGATCGCCCGACGACGCCTCAATGCGCACGATGTTGCGCGCAAACTCCCGGATCATGTAGCTGCCCGGAATCCACGCCGGCAGCGAGAAACGCTGCCCCTGTGGATCCGGCGAATCGACCGTGACGGTGACGGTGAAAACATGCGCCTCGGGCGCGGCGGGGGCGATGGTGTAGCGGATCGGCTTCATGGCGGACATTGTAGCGTTGCCGTCCCTTGCTGCCGATGCCGAAATCGTCCGGAAACCAGTCTGTCAGCCTAACGGTTGACGTCCACAACCACGCGCCCGCGCATCTTGCCGGCCATGATGTCGTGCGCCGCATCAATGGCCTCCGAGAGCGTCACCTCGCGCGTGATGGCGGCCAGGCGATCGGGCAGCAGGTCAGTGGCCAGGCGCTGCCATGCCGTCTGGCGCAGCGCACGCGGCGCCATCACGCTGTCGATGCCGCACAGCGTCACACCGCGCAGGATGAATGGGGCGACGGTGGCCGGGAAATCCATCCCCTGCGCCAGCCCGCAGGCGGTAACCACGCCACCGTAACGCACCTGCGCGCAGGCATTGACCAGCGTGTGCGACCCCACCGAATCGACCACCGCAGCCCAGCGCTCCTTCTGCAGCGGCTTGCCGGGCGCGGACAGCTCGGCGCGGTCGATCACATCCGTCGCGCCCAGCGCCTGCAGGAAATCGGCCTCGCTCGTCTTACCGGTGGAGGCCACCACGCGGTAGCCCAGCTTGCCCAGCAGCGCGATGGCGATCGAGCCCACCCCGCCCGACGCGCCCGTCACCAGCACCTCGCCGTCGCCCGGTTTCACGCCGGCGCGCTCCAGCGCCAGCACCGACAGCATCGCCGTGTAACCCGCCGTGCCGATCGCCATGGCCTGCCGCGCATCGAGCCCCGCGGGCAGTGCGACCAGCCAGTCACCCGACAGGCGTGCGCGCTGCGCGAGGCAGCCCCAGTGCGCCTCGCCGACACCCCAGCCGTTGAGGATGACGGCATCGCCCGCCTTCCAATCCGGGTGCGAGGAATCGAGCACCACGCCCGCGCCGTCAATGCCAGCCACCATCGGCCACTTGCGCACGACGGGGCCACGACCGGTGATGGCCAGGCCGTCCTTGTAATTGATCGTCGACCAGTCCACGCGGATCAGCACGTCACCCGCGGTCACGTCGCTGGCCAGCGCTTCGGGCGTAGACAATGCCGCGTCCTCCAGGTCAACGATATGGGCCAGCGGCCCGCCATCCTGCTTTTCCAGCATCAGCGCGCGAAACGACATGAAGGTCTCCGATCGGGTTGTGATTGTTGTGATGTGAGTGCCCAAAGAAAAAGCGCCGGAAGAACCGGCGCTTTCATGGGGTGGCTTACGACTTCTTGAGCGCGGCGAACTTGCGCTCCAGCGTGGCCGCATCGATCAGGCCCGGGGCCCGCGAGCCGTCCGGGAAGATGATGGCCGGCGTGCCGGTCACGTTGAGCGACTGGCCGAGCTTCAGGTTGGCTTCCAGCGGCGTATCGCAGGTGCCGGCGCCGGACGGGGCGGTCTTGGCGGTCATCCAGTCGCGCCAGGCCTTGGCCCGGTCAGCCGAGCACCAGATCTGCTTGGACTTGGTGTTCGAGTCTTCCGACAGGATCGGGAACAGGAAGGTGTAGACGGTGATGTTGTCGACCTGCGTGAGCATCTGCTCCAGCTTGTGGCAGTACGGGCAGTTCGGGTCGGAGAACACGGCGATCTTGCGTGCGCCGTTGCCCTTGACCCACTTCACGGCGCGGTCCAGCGGCAGGTCGGACCACTTGATGCGGTTCAGCTCGGCCAGGCGCTCTTGCGTGAGGTTGGTGGCGGTCTGCGTGTCGAGCAGGTCGCCATTCAGGACGTAGCGGCCGGTGGCATCGGTATAGACGACCTGGCTGCCGAGGTTGATCTCGTACAGGCCGGCCAGCGGCGACTTCGCAACGCTCTTGATCTCCACATTGGAGCCCAGGGCCTTCTGCACGGTGGCCTTGACCTTGTCCAGTGCGGGCTCGGCGGCGCCCGCAGCCCCTGTCGTCAGCAGGTAACCCGCGCCAATGGCAGCCACAGTGACCGCCGAGGCGATGGCCGCCACCCGAATACGAAACGACATAAAAGCTCCAGAAACCCCGAGAAAAACGCAAACTCGCGCTGATACTGCCTCAGCCCAGCGCGTGCTTGATCAATAAGCGTTTGATAAATGGCGTCATCCCCACCAGCGCCAAGCCCGCATTGCGTACCGTGCGGGGCAGCGCGCCCGGCAGGGCGAACAGCTTGTGCAGACCATCCGTGGCGGCCGTGAGCGAAAGCAGGTCTTCGCGGCGGGCACGCTCGTAACGGCGCAACAACCTCAGATCGCCATGATCGCGCATGGTTTCACGTTCCGCCATCACCTTGCCAATTTCTGCGACATCGCGCAGACCCAGGTTCATGCCCTGCCCGGCCAGCGGATGGATCACATGGGCCGCATCGCCCACCAGCGCCACGCGCGGCGCAACCACCCGGCTAGCGTGCTGCAGGATCAGCGGAAAGCCCTGCGCGGGGGTGATGTTCGACAAACGCCCGAAGCGAGCGGCGATGGCGCCACCTGCGGCGGCCTCCACAGCGCGGCAGAGCGAGTCGGGCGACAGGGCGAGCAGTTCACGCGCGTGCGCTTCATCGGCGGACCACACCATCGAGACGCGGCGATCAGGCAACGGCAGCATCGCGAGGATCTCGCCGCGTGCGGGGGTGGCGTCGTCGGCTGCGGCAGCCTGCTCGGCGGAGGTGCCGAGAAACCACTGCCACGCGGTGTCCTGATGCCAGTGCTCGGCCTGGAAGTTGGCGACCACTCCCAGCTGGCGATACGGCTTCGCTTCGGCCTGGATGCCGGCCTGCTCGCGCACCCACGAATGCTTGCCGTCGGCACCGATCACGCATTCCGCGCGGATCACCTGCCCATCGGCCAGCGTGAGGCGCACAGCGTCGGCTTCCATTTCAAAGCCGGTGGCGGCATGCGGGAAGGTCTGCACGGTGTGGGCGAAGCGCAGCGCGGTTTCCAGTGCGCGCTCGACCAGCGACGATTCGGCAATCCACGCCAGTTGTGGCGCGCCGGCCGCATAGGCAGAGAAATGCAGATCGGAATGGCTGTGCTCGCCACGCGCGGCGGCGGCGTCGCCGAAGATACGCATGTCGTGCACCGGCTGCACGCGCGTCATGTCGAGCGCGGGCCAGATGCGCAACTGTTCCAGCAACGCCTGCGAACTGGACGAGAACGCGTAGACGCGGGCGTCCCAGGCATCGGGGCCGGTGGAAGCGGGCGACGGCGCGGGCGGCGCAACGAGCGCCACACGCAAGCCGATCTGCGCAAGCCGCAGCGCGCACGCGCGCCCGACGATACCGCCGCCAACCACCGCCAGATGGTAGGCCGGTGCCTCCTTGGAAGCCGCCTTGGGAGAGGAAAACGCGGGTGTATTCATGGTGCGCCGATTATAGCGGCGGGGGCCGACGCGACTTTGCCGCCGCGCAAATGTGTCACGGCAGGCACGCAACGCTGAAATGGGGTCGGTCGGTGTTTACGCCTAAGCACGTGCCGAGGTGCGTCTGAATCACTTATGAGGATTGCGACGCGGGGTGCATTTTTTCTGCCACACGAAGTGCCCCCAGCACCCCAAAAGTGGTCACGTCTTGGCATGTCCGCCAATCCGCAATGTGACGCCATTTCCACCTGAAAAACAGCGCTCAAGTCATCGCCCGGGATGGACGATAAAAGCCGGGCAGTTCGACGTTTTGACGTGCGCGACCCGCCGATAGAGTGCGGGTCCGATCCATGGATTCCTGATCGCCATGTGGACTCTCTCCCATATGACACCGTTGCCCAGGCTGATTGCCGGTGCCGCATTACTGGCGCTGGTTGGCTGCGCACAGTTGCAGACGCAGACGCACACAACGGCCACGCCCAACGCCCGCACCGCACCGGCAGGCGAGGTCATGAGCTTCACCATCCCGCCCGATGCACTGGGTGCGCATGACCCGCAACTGACCGCCGTGCTGACCAAGGCCGGCGCGCTGGCTGCCGCGCAGAAGCGCCCGGCGACGATCCAGGTTGCTGCGCTGGCGCAGGATTTCCGCTACCTGAACCAGGCGCTGTGGAATGGTGTGCCTGCGCAGCGTGCCAGTTACGTCCACCTGGAAAACCTGACCGTCAACGCCAGCCAGCCGTATGGCGTAACGATCCGCACGCAGGATTAAGAGGAATGTCATGCGTATGACCCATCTACTCTTTCCACTGACCGTCGGCCTGCTGGCCGTGCCGGCATCTGCATTCGCCGCACCGCCCGATTCTCTGATGCCGGCAACGGCGGCGGCCGCGGCGGCTGACAAGGTCTATCCGCCCCTGCCCTCGCTGGCGATGCTGCCGCCAGGCGGTGGTGGTAGCGAAATCGAGCCAGCGCCCGCTGCGCGCACGCGTGGCAGCAAGCGCAAGGCCACCTTGGTCCAGGTGCGCAAGGCAGCCGAGCCGGTGCCGCGCATGGTGGTGTCGGAGGCGACGCACACGTATCTGGCCGGCATCGAGCACCAGCTCGAAGCGGCCCTGCAGAAGTAACCACCCAACGATCGCACGCCGGAGCCGCCATGCATGCCACCCACACCCTTCGCTTGATCTGGGGACAACTTGGCGCGGCGCTGCTGCTGGCGCTGTGCAGCTTTGCCGCACATGCCGCGAGCGATTGCTTCGAGCAGGCCGGCGCCTACCAGGGCGTCAACCCGACGGTGCTGCGCGCGATCGTGTGGTTTGAATCGAAGGGCGATGCGAATGCCGTGCACCGCAACGCCGACGGCTCGGTCGACATCGGCCAGGCGCAGATCAACTCGATTCATTTCAGTACGTTGGCGCGCTACGGGGTGCCGCGCCACGCGCTGACCGATGCCTGCGTCAACGTGTTTGTGGCGGCCTGGCTGCTCAAGCAAAAGATGGTTCGCCACGGAAACACGTGGCGCGCGATCGGGGCGTACCACTCCGAAACACCGGCGCAACGCGATTCCTACGCGCGCAGCATCCAGCGTGTGCTGGTGTCGTGGGGGGAGTTGCAGCCCCGCTGATCGGCTAGCTGCCGATCGTCTTTCTTCTCAGTAGTAAGAGACGGTGGCGTACGCCTGACGTGCGCCGATCGAGCGGCGTTCACCGCTGACCAGGCGCATCAGTTCATCCTGGCGCGGGCAGACCAGCGCACGCACGCGGGCGTCGTTGGCCAGAATGCGCATCATCAGGTCGCGCTTGCGTTGCAGCTCTTCGCGCGACAAGGCCGGGCGCTGGGCGTGGCCCAGGCGTTCCATGTAGACCGCGCATTCGCGCTCCAGCGCGCTCACGCCGTCCCAATCGCCCATCTCGGCCGCCACGACCATCTCCGCGGACAGGGTGGCGATCGCCTCATAGCTGGCGAACAGGCTGTCGTTGCTGGCGACCACGTGGGTCGGGCGGGCGGCGGTGGTAACGGTCCAGGACATGCTGTGCTCCCCATTCAGATTTGTTGTTTGGGGCACGACATTGCAATAGGCATGCCCGGTCCGGGTGGCACCGGTTTTTGCTGGGCGAAAATTGGCCAAAAGCCTTATCCAGCCTGGGTTGACGGGCCGGCTGGGGACTTCCCTACCCCCTTGCCGTCCCCCACCCTGGATGGGGTTTTGCGCAAAGTTGTTACGTTTCTGGAACGTCACGCGTAACGGCCCCGTAACGCGTTTTCAGCCCACGCCCCAGGCCCGCCGGGAATCGTCTTGCGTACCCGATGTGGCTTCCTAGAATTTGACAGTGGCGCGCCGCAGACGGATTGCGGGGCCGCTTTCGTCCGCTTGTCTTCGATACGGCCGGCTGCCTGCCTGCCCGTTTCCGACCCTCCATCCGGGCCAAGCCCTGACAACGTCTGCCCCGACCGATTGCCGTGGCCGTGCGCGCATTCGTCAACCACGTCGGATGGAGGAAACCATGTCCTATCACCTGGAAGGCAGGCTGCTCGAAGTCTGCAATTGCCGCGTTCTATGCCCGTGCTGGATCGGCGAAGACCCCGATTTCGGCACCTGCGACACCATCATCGCGTGGCACATGGACAAGGGCGCGATCGACGGTGTCGACGTGTCCGGCTGCACCGTCGCCGCCGTCGCTCATGTCCCGGGCAACATCCTGGAAGGCAACTGGACGGCGGCGATCTTCCTCAACGACTCCGCCTCGGATGCGCAGGAGAAGGCGCTGCTCAAGGTCTACACCGGCCAGGCCGGCGGGCCGATTGCCGAACTCGCCAAGCTGATCGGCAAGGTCGTCTCGGTCGAGCGCGCACCGATCACGTTCGACATCATGGGCGCCAAGGGCACGCTCAAGATCGGCGCCGACTACTACGCCGAACTCGAACCGTACGTGAGCCCGACCGGCAGGCAGACCACACTGTCGGACACGGTGTTCTCGACCGTGCCCGGCGCGCCGGTATTCGTGGGCAAGGCGCCGGTCTACCGCTCGAAAAACCCGGACATCGGCATCAACGTCGACCTCCAGAACCACAACGCGCTGCAGAGTACGTTCCTGTTTGACGCTTGAGCGGTGGCGACCATGCGCGTTGCCGCATCGCGCCACCAACGCGTCTTCCTGCCGGTGCTGGCCGGCCTGGTGACGCTTGCGTGGCTCACGCTGTGGCTGTGGGCGCGCAGCCCGTATGGCCGCTATCTGGATCACGGCGACTGGACGGCCTCCGGCCCGGCGGCGTGGCTGTGCCGGGTGGTGCCGGCCGGTTCGCTCGTCGTGCCGGCAGCGCTCTACGCATTGGCCTGGACGCTGATGATCCTGGCGATGATGCTGCCGACCACGTTGCCGCTGTTCCAGGCGTTTGACCGCGTCGTTGCGGGGCGGGTGGATCGCCAGCGCCTGCTGGTGCTGCTGGGCGTGGGCTATCTGGCTGCCTGGAGCGCGTTCGGCCTGCTGGTGCTGCTGGGCGTGGGCTATCTGGCTGCCTGGAGCGCGTTCGGCCTGCTGGCGCATGGGCTGCATGCGGTATTGCTCGCCGGGGTGGCGCGGGTACCGCTGCTGGGCTGGTATGGCTGGCTGATCGGCGCGGCCACGCTGGCGGGTGCCGGTGCCTTCCAGTTCAGCACGCTGAAGACTCGATGCCTCGACCAGTGCCGCTCGCCGCTGAGCTTCGTCATCAGCCGTTGGCACGGCCCCGCGCCGCAACGGCAGGCGTTCCTGCTGGGCCTGCGCCACGGGCTGTTCTGCGTGGGGTGCTGCTGGGCGCTGATGCTGCTGATGTTCGTGGTGGGCGCGGGCAGCCTCGGCTGGATGCTGGTGCTGGCCGCCGCCATGGCCATCGAGAAGAACGTTGCGTGGGGGCGGCGGTTGTCTGCGCCGTTGGGCGTGGCGCTGCTGGCGGGCGCCGCCGTGCTTGCGGCAACGCACCTCTGGGGCGCAGCGCCCATCGCGTGATGGCCACCATGGATGCCATGGATACCACCAACGACGGCCAGTTCGCCCTGCGCACGGTGGTGCTCACCAGCATCGCCATGGTGGCGTTTGCCGCCAACTCGCTGCTGTGCCGGCTGGCGTTGCAGCATGCGGCCATTGATGCGGCGAGCTTCTCCTGCATCCGGCTGGTGTCGGGGGCGATCACGCTGGCCATCCTCGCGCGGTTCAACGCCGGCCGGGCACCAGAAGCCCGCACGGATTGGACCGCCGCGGCCATGCTGTTCGCTTACGTCGCCCTCTTCTCGTTCGCGTATCTCACCCTCAGCGCGGGCACGGGCGCGCTGATCCTGTTCGGCGCGGTGCAGCTCACCATGCTGGGCGCAGGCCTGACTGCGGGCGAGCGGTTCGAGCCGCTCGGCTGGCTGGGTTTTGCGCTGGCGCTGGGCGGCCTCGTCTATCTGGTATCGCCCGGTGTGACGGCACCGACGCCGCTGGGCGCCGCACTGATGACCGTGGCCGGTGTGGCCTGGGGCGTGTATTCGCTGCGTGGGCGCGGGCTCGACAATCCGCTGGGCGCCACCGCCGGCAACTTTCTGCGGGCCGCACCCATGGCCGTCGCCTTGAGTGTCGTGCTGGTCGCCCGCGCGCATGCCAGCCCGGCTGGGATCGCGCTGGCGCTGGCCTCCGGCGCACTCACGTCGGGCATCGGCTATGTGATCTGGTATGCCGCTCTGAAGGGGCTGTCGGCGATCCGCGCGGCGGCGGTGCAACTGTCGGTGCCGCCCATTGCAGCATTCGGCGCGGTGCTGTTCCTGGCCGAGCCGCTCACGCCAAGGCTGGCAACGGCCTCCGCCGCCATCCTGGGCGGGATCGCCCTGGTGCTGGCGAGCCGTACACAGCGCAAGCGGAACGAGGCGGCGTCGCAGGGCTAGACCCCATCCGGAGCGGTTACAATCACGCCTTTCCGTGAACGACGCGCCCAGCTCTGTTTCCGCTGTGCTGCCGCCTTCCCCCGCGTCACGTAACCCCTTGATTTAGAGCCTTTTTCACCATGAGCCTCCAATGCGGCATCGTCGGTCTGCCGAACGTCGGCAAGTCGACCCTGTTCAATGCCCTGACCAAAGCCGGCATCGCCGCCGAGAACTACCCGTTCTGCACGATCGAACCCAACGTGGGCGTGGTGGAAGTGCCGGACGCGCGTTTGGCCGCGCTGGCCGAGATCGTCAAGCCCGAGCGCGTGCTGCCGGCGGTGGTCGAGTTCGTCGACATTGCAGGCCTGGTGGCGGGCGCATCCAAGGGGGAAGGCCTGGGCAACCAGTTCCTCGCCAACATCCGCGAAACCGACGCCATCACCCACGTGGTGCGCTGCTTCGAAGATGACAACGTGATCCACGTGGCCGGCAAGGTTGACCCGATCGCCGACATCGAAGTCATCAACACCGAACTGGCCCTCGCTGACCTGGCTACGGTGGAAAAGGCGCTGCAGCGCTACACCAAGGCCGCCAAATCGGGCAACGACAAGGAAGCAGCCAAGCTGGTCGCCGTGCTGGAAAAAGCGCAAAAGGTGCTGGACGAAGCCAAGCCGGTGCGCGGCCTGAGCCTGACCGATGAGGAATGGGCGACGATTAAGCCGCTGTGCCTGATCACGGCCAAGCCGACCATGTACGTGGCCAACGTGCGCGAAGACGGCTTCGAAAACAACCCGCACCTGGATGCCGTGCGCAACTACGCCGCGCAGACGAATTCACCGGTGGTGGCCGTGTGCGCCGCCATCGAAGCCGAAATCGCCGACCTGGACGACGCTGACAAGGCCGAATTCCTGGCCGACATCGGCATGGACGAGCCGGGCCTGAACCGCGTGATCCGCGCGGCGTTCAAGCTGCTGGGCCTGCAGACGTACTTCACGGCTGGTGTGAAGGAAGTGCGCGCCTGGACGATCCACATTGGCGACACCGCCCCGCGCGCCGCTGCCGCCATCCACACGGACTTCGAACGCGGCTTCATCCGCGCCCAGACGATTTCCTACGACGACTTCATCCAGTTCAAGGGTGAACAAGGCGCCAAGGAAGCCGGCAAGATGCGCGCCGAAGGCAAGGAATACATCGTCAAGGATGGCGATGTGTTGCACTTCCTGTTCAACGTCTGACCAGGCAAACGCAACGAAAAAGCCCCGCAATGCGGGGCTTTTTTCATGGGCAACGCACGCACTCATGGTTTGCTGTCAGCCCAACTCCGCACCCTTCAGCTCAGGGATGAGGAAGAACGTCGCCAGCATGTCCAGCACATAGATGCCGGCCAGCAGCGCAATCGCCACCTGAAACGAATACGCCGCCGCCAGGCTGCCGATCGCCACCGGGCCAAACCCACCGATGGCACGGCCAATGTTGAACAGCACGTTCTGCGCAGTGGCTCGGGCCGCCGTCGGATACGCCTCGGAGATGAGCGCGCCGTAGCCGCCGATCATGCCGTTGACGAACATGCCCATGAGCGCGCCGGCCCAGAGCATCGTCACCGGATCGGTCAGCTGCGCATAGGTCAGCACCATCGCCACGGCACCCGCCTGGAAGATCAGGAACGTCGGCTTGCGCCCGATGCGGTCGGCCAGATGACCGAACACCACGATGCCGGCCATCATTCCGAGGATCGTGACGGAGGTCCACACCGCAGACTTGGTGAGCGAGAAACCCAGCGTCTTGCCCAGGTAGGTGGGCAGCCAGATCATGATGCCGTAGTAGCCGAAGTTCTGGACGGCGCAGAGGATGACGATGCCCAGGCTGGTGCGTGTGGTGCGGGCATCGACCACCAGCAGCCGGAAGGCATTGGGCTTCGGGCGCGCGGCATCCACGTGGCGGACGAAGACGACCGGCTCATGCAGCGTCTTGCGGACCAGCCAGGCCACCAGCGCAGGCGCCATCCCCAGCACGAACATGCCACGCCAGCCGATAACCGGCAGCAGCATCGGCGTGAGCAACGCCGCCAATAGCACGCCCGACTGCCAGCCCAGCGCCACATACGAAGACACCCGCGCCCGCTTGTGCGCGGGCCACGCTTCGGCCGCCAGTGCCATGCCGATCCCGAATTCGCCGCCCAGGCCGATCCCGGCGATGGTGCGATAGACCAGCAGATCGCTGAAGCCTTGGGCAAAGGCACACAGGCCCGTGAACACGGCAAACAGCACGATGGTCCAGGTGAGCACGCGCACGCGGCCGTAGACGTCGCTCAACGCGCCGAACACGATGCCGCCGGCCACCGCGCCGATCAGCGTCCAGGTCACCAGAGCGCCGGACTGGCTCGGCGTCAGGGCCAGCGCCGCGCTGATGGCGGGCAGCATGAAGCCCAGAATCAGCAGATCAAAACCGTCCATCGCATAACCGATGGTCGAACCGGCCAACGCTTTCCAGGCGTAGGCCGAGGTCTGCGTGGGATGCGACGCCGCGGTACCGGCGCCAGCGGGCGATGCGCTTGCGTTCGCGTCCATCAGGTCGCTCCTACAACACCTTGCGCAGGAATTCGCGCGTGCGCTCGTGCTTGGGCGCCGTGAAAATCTGCTCCGGCGCCCCCTCTTCCATGATCACGCCCTGGTCGATGAAGAACACGCGGTCCGATACTTCCCGCGCGAAGGCCATTTCGTGCGTGACGACCACCATCGTCATGCCCTCCTCGGCCAGCGACTTCATCACCTCCAGCACCTCGCCGACGAGTTCCGGGTCCAGCGCAGACGTGGGTTCGTCGAACAGCATCACGGTGGGCGACATCGCCAGCGCGCGGGCGATGGCCACGCGCTGCTGCTGGCCGCCCGAGAGCTGGCTCGGGTGCGCATCGATCTTGTCGAGCAGGCCGACCTTGCGCAGCAGTTGCTCGGCCACGATGACGGCCTCGTCGCGCTTCATGCGGCGCACCTGCATGGGTGCGAGCACGAGGTTGTCGAGCACCGACATGTGCGCAAACAGGTTGAAGCGCTGGAACACCATGCCCACGCTGGCGCGCATCTTGTTCAGGTCGGTCTTCGGGTCTTCCACGTGGAAACCGTTGACCAGCACCTCGCCGCCCGAGACGGTTTCCAGCCCGTTCAGGCAGCGCAGGAAGGTGCTCTTGCCCGAGCCCGACGGGCCGATCACGCACACCACTTCGCGCTCTTCGATGCGGCAGGTGATGCCGCGCAGCACGTGCGTATTGCCGTACTGCTTCTGCAGGTTGTTAACGACGATCATTCTTGCCGTACCTCGCTTCCAGATGTTGAACCCCGGCCGACAAGACCAGCGTGATTGCCCAGTAGATGAGCGAGATCGTCAGATACGGCTCCCAGTAGCGCGCATACGCGCCCGACACGGTGCGTGCGGCATAGGCCAGTTCCGCCAGGCCGATCGCCGAGGCCAGCGACGAATCCTTGACGATGGCGATGGCGTTGTTGCCCAGCGGCGGCAGCATGCGGCGAAACGCCTGCGGCAGCACCACGCGGCGCAGCGTCTCCATGTACGTCATGCCCAGCGAGCGCGCCGCCTCGGCCTGGCCGCGATCGATCGACTGGATGCCGGCGCGGAAGATTTCCGACACATACGCGCCCGCGTTGAGCGAGATGGCGAGCACCGCCGACGTGAACGCGCCGTATTGCTGCCGCACATCGCGCGCCAGCTCACCGCTGATGAGCCAGCCATCTGCCGGGTTGATGAGCAACGGCATCAGCGCAAAGTGGATCAGCAGGATCTGCACGAACAGCGGCGTGCCGCGAAAGAAGCTGACATAGAAGCGCACCGGATATTGCACCGCGTAGCGCAGGAAATACTTGTAGAAGCCATGGCGCGCCTCGGCCAGCCGGCCAACGCCGAGCACCAGCCCGAGCAACGTGCCGGCGATCACGCAGATCACCGTGCACTTGAGCGTCATCAGCGTGCCCTCGACGAAGAGCGGCAGATATTCGCCGATGATGTTCCACTGGAACCCACCCATGGAGACCACCTTTTTTATTGGAGCAACAGAATGAAACGAGCCGGCAATGCCGGCTCCGGGAAAAAACGCGTGGTGCGCAATCGCGCTTATTGCTGCGGCAGCATCGGCACGTTGTCGTCAAACCAGTGCTTGTAGATTTTGGCGTAGGTGCCGTCGGCAACGACCTTCTTCAGGCCGGTGTTGATCTGGTCGAGCACCACCTTGTTGCCCTTCTTGACCGCGATGCCGAAATACTGCGGCTTGAACTTCGCGTCGGAAACCAGGCTGAATGGCTTTTCCGGGTGGCTCTTGATGTAGAACTTGATCACGCCCACATCGCCCACCGCCGCATCGACACCGCCACGGTACAGCTCTTCGAGCATCAGCGGCGTGTTGTCGAAGCGCTTGATGGCCGAGCTGGTGCGGCCCAGTTCTTCGGAGACGGCCGTGTCACCGGCGCTCGATGCCACCACGCCAACCTGGCGCTTCTTCAGGTCTGCCAGACCGGCGATCTTGGCGTTCGGCGCGGTGATGATCACCTGGCTGGCCGGAAAGTACGGCGCGGAAAAATCGACCATCTGCTTGCGCTGGTCGGTAATGGTGAGGCCCGAAATGATGATGTCGCGGTCGCCCTGGTTGAGCGCGGCAAAAATACCCTCAAACGGTGAGTTGACCAGCTTGACGTTGAAGCCGCCAGCCTTGCCAATCGCCTTGATAAGGTCGATGTCGAAACCGGTCAATTCCTTCTGCGGGGTTTCGAACTCGAACGGGCGGTAGGTGCCGCCTGCGCCAACGATGTAGGTGGGCTCCGCCGATGCGCCGTGCGGTGCCATGGCGAGGGTGGTCAGAACAGCGGCGGCCATGACGAAGCGCTTGATCAACATGTTGAATCTTCCCGGCGGGTGTGGTGAACAGGGCGCTGATGATACTCCTCCGTCTGCCGCGCAAACATGCGGGTCGGCCATAGTTGGCGCGCCGGGAAGGTGCCGCAGATGGGGCGGGAGCCGGCGTCTGCGTTACCGCCACGTGCTGGCGCAAGTCAAACGGCATCCAGCGGGCATGGCGACATTGAGGTGATTAAGCATCACTTTTTTACAGGCAATGCGGGCCGATACGGCAGCTTCGGCGACATGCTGCACGTCTTTTTCAAGGTCTGATCCGGCAGGCGCAACGAAAACAGCCCCGCGTTGCGGCGGGGCTGTTTTCATGTCCGGCGATCGGGGCGACGGCGACTAGCGCAGGCCGTAGCCGTAGACGCGCTTGTCCGAACTCTCGTACCAGTTGCCCTTGGACCAGAACACCTCGTCGCGTGCCGCGTCGAAGCCGGCCACGCCCAGGTAGCCCGGGATCGCCAGACGATGCCAGGAGCGCCCCCAGTCGCGCGAGTAAAACACCGCATCGCCCGAGATCTGGGCGCCGTCTGCAGACCAGGGGTAGATCCACTTCGGCACATGGTGGGTGCCGCTCACATTGGCCACCAGCGTCTCCTGCCCCGCCCAGAAGCCGCGCGTGTACACGCTGGCCGATAGCGGATCGAACGATGTGGGCAGGCTGCCCTGCTCGTTCCAGGCCAGGGTGGCGGTATCGAGCAGCGCCACCTGCGTGCGCTTGTCGCCGGCATGGTCGATCAGGCCGATCACACGGCCTGCGGGGTTGCGGTAGACCGTATCAACCCAGGTGTCTTCCAGGCGTTGAGGCGCACCCACCTGCCAGTGGCCGTCGACACGACGCAGTTCAGCGCGGCTGGTCACCAGCATGGCGCCGGCGTAGTACGCGCTGTCGGGCCGGCTATAGCGGAAGCGCTGCGAGACCCAGAGCACGGCACGCTGGGCATCGAGCTGCACGACCTGTGCATGCACCTCACCCTCGACCGCCTCGGCGCCGGAGCCCCACTCCACGCCCGACGGCGCCTTGCCGCGCACGTGATCCACGCTGACCAGCATCGACTGGGGAACCGGCACGCGCTGCGCGGTCTTGCCGCTGTCGCTGGAGTAGAACAGCGCCACAGCGCGGCCTGCGTCCGGCGCGGGATTGTCTGCGCCAGCCGCTGCCGGGGCCTCTGCATCGAAGGCCAGACCATCACCCGAACCCACGCTCCACAGCTCCTGCGCGCCGAACCCGCTCAGCTTGAGCGCCCAGGCAGAAACATTGGTGGTGTCCATGAACCCCGCGCGTTGCCAGGTCCAGGTCTTGCCCTGGTCGTCGCTGCGGAACACGGCGGTCTGCTGGATGCCGTCGCCGCTGGCAGAGGCCGGGCGGTCCTGGCTCGTGAGCAGATAGAGCGTGCGCCCGTCGGGAGTGGTCTGCAGGCAGGTGGTGCCGCTGACGGTGGCCACCAGTTCGAACTGGCCCTGCGCGTTCAGGTGCGAGAGAAAGGAGGTTGTCCGCTCGCGCGTGCCGCGCGTGCCCATCGGCTCATCGCCGTTGGCGTCGGTGGTGGCCTTGTCGTGCAGCAGTGCATCGATGCTGACAGGGTGGGTATCGCCGGGCACCACATCGCGCGAGCCCTCATAGCTGCCGAGCAGCCAGGTCGACTGCGGCGTGACGGTCACGCCGGTGCACATCTGCTCCATGCCGCGCTGCTCGACAAAGGCGACGGCGCCCAGCGTACGCTGGTTGGGGCTGGCGCCGCCGATCTCGAACTTGGCCATGGTGATCTTGCCCATGTACCAAGCCGGCGCAGCCAGCAGGATGACGAGCCCGACGCGGCGCAACGTCTTGTTGGAGAAACGGGAGCGGAGCATGGTTGGCGCGCCTTGTGCAAAGCGCGCCACGATAGCAAAGCCATGTTAACGGCGGTTAACCACGCTCGGCCCTCTAACGTCGCACCACCTGTGGCTGAATGCCCTCTCCGCACCAGTTGGCCCGCATGCGGCGGCCATCGCGCAGGTCGATCACCGTGTCGAACTCGGTCGACTGCCGCGGGTTGGCAAATAGGTAGCGGTAGCGCGTGTTCTCGAATGCGATCTTGAAGCCAGCAGGCACCTGGGCATCTGGCAGGCGTTTCATCGGACCGAAACGTGACACACCATCGCGCTCAGGCGTGGCGAGATCGGACACCTGACCGCACAGCGGGCCACTGCCGCGCTCCAGATCATGCAGCGAGATAAAGCCGGTCTCGTCGACGAGGTAACCGGCGACGGGCCCGCTCAGGCGGCCCGTGTAGCGGAGGTCGACCACGGCATCGCCCACGGCCGAACCCATTTTCTCGAGCTGGAACACGCGATGGCCGCCGATGCCCAGCAGTTCGTCACTGTCGGCGAGCTGGAAGTAGGCGAAGTCCGGCGCGTTGCGGATGTGCATGACCTTGTAGATCTCGCCGAAATACACGATGTCATTGCCGCTGCGCGCGATGCGGAAGTTCGATGCCGTGGTGTTGCGCACGAGTTCATTGCGACATTTCAGCTCGGGCAGCCCCGGCACCGGGCAGGTCGACGGCAGCATCTGGAACGAAGCCGCACGCACCCCGTCCAGCGGCTTGCCCTTCACAAAGATGTGCTGGCCGTCGCTGATCACGTTGGAGTACAGCGGCTGCGCAAAAGCCAGGACGATCAGGTTGGGGCGCACGTCGGGACGCGGCTTGATGCCGTCCAGTGCATCGATCTCATAGACCCGGCCACCGTTGACGGCGAAGGTCTCGTCAAACACCGTCACCGGCCCCGGCACCATGCCCGGCACGGGCGTCTCGTCGTGGTAGATGCGCGTGTGGTCCCGGGCCCAGGCGGCATCAGCAGCCGCGCCCTCCGGCGTGAAGACCTGGAAGCTGGCTGCATCCGCACCGGCAATCGGCGAGGTGTAGGAGAACACCGTGCGACCATCGGTCGCATAGCCCTGACCGAGCGGGCGCAGGCTCGTGCCGTTCGGTGTCAGCCGGTAGTAGTTGCGGGCCTCCGACACCGCGTTGCGCTGGAGCGGCCCGGGAATCAGGCATGACGGGTTGAACGCCGGCCCGCCGCCGGCGCACGCACGTGACGTGTTCACATCGGTGGTAATGAAGTAGCCCTGGCCATCGATCACGCCAAAACGGTCGCTGCGCATCTCGATCGCATGCTTGCGGCAAGCGTTGGTGCGCTCTGGCCGCAGATCGGAGATGGATTGCCCAGGCTTGGCGGGCGGATACCAATACTCGGTACAACTGCGCACCGTATAGGCCAGTCCGGCCACCGGCAGCCCCAGCAACATCGCGCCGATGGCGAGCAGACCGGCCCGCCATGCACGCCGCATCAGCGGCCGCCCCGCAGCAAACCCCACGCGGCCGGCACCACCATCGCGCCGATCACCGCCGCCGTCCACGCCATGATCTGCCCGTCGGCATACAGGTGCGCGAACTGGCCGCCGTAGTAGCCAACCAACGCGCCGATCACGCCAGCCAACAACGCAGCCAGCCAGCCGAGGCGTTTGCCGCCCGGATACAGCCAACGCGCCGCAGCGCCCACTGCCAGCCCGATCCATAGCGGCGCGATCCACCCCATTTGCCTGTTCTCCGTGTTGCCGTGCGCGATTTCGCGATGCGTCGCGATTCAATTGGACGCGTACCTTAGCGCAAGGCCGGGCGGAAAACCACACAGAAGGCAACCCCAGCGTACCCGCCATCAGGTGATGCATAACCAACATTTCAACACCGATCATTGGTCAGATTGCCCTGTGTCCTGTCGAGCGTCGGGGCCGGCGTTATAATCATGAGTGCTCAAAAATCGTGCCGTTCCTTCTTAACCGGCCGCCCCACATGCAGTTGCTGACGCTCGGAATCAACCACCACACTGCGCCGCTTTCCCTGCGCGAGAAGGTGGCGTTTCCGCTCGAACAGCTCAAGCCCGCGCTGGGCACGCTGCGTCAGCACCTGCCGCACCTCAAGAGCACGGCCGAAGCCGCCATCCTCTCCACCTGCAACCGCACCGAGCTCTACTTCGCGACCGACGGCAACCTGCCTGAAGAGACCGCGCATGAGCACGCCATTCGTTGGCTGGCGCAGCACCACAACGTCGACGCCAGCGAACTCGCGCCCCACGTGTATTCGCTGGGCCAATCGTTGGCTGTGCGCCACGCATTTCGCGTGGCCAGCGGGCTCGACTCGATGGTGTTGGGCGAGACGCAGATCCTCGGTCAGATGAAAGATGCCGTGCGCACCGCGACTGAGGCTGGCGCGCTGGGCACGTACCTGAATCAGCTATTCCAGCGCACCTTCGCGGTGGCCAAGGAAGTGCGCGGCACGACGGAGATCGGCGCGCATTCCGTGTCGATGGCCGCTGCCGCCGTGCGCCTGGCGCAGCGCATCTTCGAATCGATTGCCGAGCAGCGCGTGCTGTTCATCGGCGCCGGCGAGATGATCGAGCTGTGCGCCACCCACTTCGCCGCGCAAAAACCGCGCGAGCTGGTGATCGCCAACCGGACGCTGGAGCGCGGCGAGAAGCTGGCCGAAGCGCTGTCGAATCAGGGCCTGAACGCCCGCGCCGTGCGGCTGGCCGAACTGCCGACCAAGCTGGCCGAGTTCGACATCGTCGTCTCATGCACGGCCAGCACGCTGCCCATCATCGGCCTGGGTGCGGTGGAGCGCGCCATCAAGCAGCGCCGCCACCGCCCGATGTTCATGGTCGACCTGGCCGTGCCGCGCGACATCGAACCCGAAGTCGCGCGCCTGTCGGACATCTTCCTCTACACCGTGGACGACCTCGGCGCCATCGTGCGCGAGGGCAACGCACTGCGGCAGGCCGCCGTCGCGCAGGCCGAGGCCATCATCGAGACGCGTGTGCAGAATTTCATGCACTGGCTCGATGCGCGCAGCGTAGTGCCTGTCATCCGCGACTTGCACGCGCAGGCCGAAACGCTGCGTCAGGGCGAGCTGGAACGCGCGCAGCGCATGCTCGCGCGCGGCGATGATCCGGCGCTCGTGCTCGAAGCGCTGTCGCAGGCGCTCACCAAGAAATTCCTCCACGGCCCAACGCATGCGCTCAACCACGCGCAGGGCGAGGGCCGCGAACAGCTCATCGACCTGCTGCCGGCACTGTTCCGCCAGTCCAGCCACTCCGAGCGCTAGCGGCGCCTCGTCCGCACGCGCCCATCCGAGGCGCATGTTCCGGCGCGGTATCCTGCGCCGCCCTCGCCTTAGCGTTTCCACCAGCGACTGCCCGAATGAAGCCCAGCATGCTGTCCAAGCTCGACCAACTGGCCGAGCGCATCATCGAAATCAACGCGCTGCTCGCACGCGAAGACGCCACCGCCAACCTCGACCAATACCGCAAGCTCACGCGTGAACACGCCGAGCTGGAACCCGTGGTCGCACAGTTCGCGGCGTGGAAGCAGGCTGAGGACGACATCGCCACCGCGCAGGAGCTGCTGGCCGATCCGGACATGAAGGCGTTTGCCGAAGACGAACTCCGTGCCGCGCGCGAACGGCTTGAGGCACTCGAAGGCGAACTGCAGCGCCTGCTGCTGCCCAAAGACCCGAACGACCACCGCAACATCTTCGTGGAAATCCGCGCGGGCACGGGCGGCGATGAATCCGCGCTCTTCGCGGGCGACCTGCTGCGCATGTACACGCGCTTTGCCGAGCGCCAGCGCTGGCAGGTGGAGATTGTCAGCGAATCGCCGTCGGACCTGGGCGGCTACAAGGAAGTGATCGCGCGGCTGGTAGGCGAAGGCGCGTATTCGCGGCTGAAGTTCGAATCGGGCGGCCACCGCGTGCAGCGCGTGCCCGCCACCGAGGCGCAGGGGCGCATCCATACCTCCGCCTGCACCGTGGCCGTGATGCCCGAGGCCGATGCGCTGGCTGACATCCAGATCAACCCGGCGGACCTGCGCATCGACACGTTCCGCGCATCCGGCGCGGGCGGTCAGCACATCAACAAGACGGACTCTGCCGTGCGCATCACCCACTTGCCGACGGGCTTGGTGGTGGAGTGCCAGGACGACCGCAGCCAGCACCGCAACAAGGACCGCGCCATGCAAGTCCTGGCCGCCCGCCTGAAAGACCGCCAGGAGCGCGAGGCGCAGGCCAAGGAGGCCAGCGCACGCAAGAGCCTGATCGGCTCGGGTGACCGCTCCGACCGCATCCGCACGTACAACTTCCCGCAGGGCCGTGTGACCGACCACCGCATCAACCTGACGCTGTACAAGATCGACGCGATCATGGACGGCGACTTGGATGAACTGGTAGGCGCACTGGCCGCCGAGCACCAAGCCGAGCAGCTTGCTGCCCTGGGCGAGGATATCTAAGGCGCCCGATTGTTAAAAAGCGGCCGCCTCGTAACATTCGCTTGCGTTTGATACAGCTTTGCGCGGTGGCGTGTCGACCGCCCGTTCCTATAATCGACTTCGATCGCGCCGAGTGCGCCGCCGGTCGCACCCGGCGGTCATCTTCCCCTGACAGGCGCGGCAACCACCACGACGATTAGGAGAATCTCCATGCGTACCCAACTGCTGGCCATCACCGTTGCCACCACCCTCGCCCTCGGCCTGGCCGCCTGCGGCAAGAAGGACGAAGCCCCGGCTGACGCCGCCAAGAATGCGATCCAACAATCGGCCGATGCCGCCAAGAGCGCCGTCGACAGCGCAAGCAATGCCGCCGGCCAAGCTGCTTCCGGCGCACAAGCCGCCGTGGATGCTGCCTCGGGTGCCGTCGCACAAGCCAAGGATGCGGCCTCCGGCGCGATGGATCAGGCCAAGGGCGCCATGAACCAAGCCAAGGATGCTGCCAAGGACGCGGCCAACAAGGCTGCGGACGCCGCCAAGGAAGGCGCCGACAAGGTCAAGGACGCCACCAAGCAGTAAGCCGCACGCTTTGCTGTGCTTGTCTGACGGGCCCGGATTCTCGGGCCCGTGTTATTTTGTGCGCCCGATCTTTGCCGCAGCCTCTCATCGTGTCGCCCGTCTCCGTGATTCCGCCCGAAACCCTGGCCCGCGTGGCCGATGCGCTCGCCGCCCTCACGCGCGCCGGCCTGCCTGCGCTGGAAGCACGCATGCTGGTCTCGCACGCGACGGGACTATCGCGCGTGCAGCTCATCACGCAAGACACCTATGGCATCGACGAAGCCGTGCGCCAACAGATCAGCGACCTCGCCACACGCCGCCTGGCCGGTGAGCCGATGGCCTATCTGCTGGGCGAGCGCGAATTCTTCGGCCGCACGTTCAAGGTGACGCCGGCCGTGCTGATCCCGCGTCCCGATACGGAACTGCTGGTCGAACAGGCACTCGATCGCATTGAAGAACGCGACGCCCCCGATGTGCTGGACATGGGCACCGGTAGCGGCATCATCGCCATCACCATTGCCCTCGCGCGGCGCGATGCACGCGTATGGGCCACCGATGCATCCGCCGATGCACTGGCCGTGGCGATGGGCAACGCGCAAGCGCTCGGCGCCACGAACCTGCATGCCGCGCTGGGCGACTGGTACGGCGCGCTGGCTGAAGCCGACGCGCCACACGTGTTCGATCTGATCGTCAGCAACCCGCCGTACATCGCCGCGACCAATGAACACCTCGGCCAGGGCGATCTGCGCTTCGAACCCGCCAGCGCCCTCACCGATCACGACGACGGCCTGCGCCACCTGCGCGCCATCGTCACCGGTGCCCCGGCGCGCTTGGCGGCCGACGGCTGGCTGCTGCTCGAACACGGCTACGATCAGGGCGAGGCCGTGCGCACATTGCTGACGGAGGCGGGCTTTGCCGACGTCTTCACCGCGCAGGACTTGGCCGGTCACGACCGCTGCAGCGGCGGGCGCCGCCCAGCGGCTTAAAACGGCGCAGACCGAATCTCGCTAAAATAGAAAAGTTTTCCAATGCGGACGCGGCGTCCTGCTGCTCCCCAATCGCACCCCAAATCGAATCGAGTCTCCCCATGAGCACCACGCACGAAAAAATCGACCAGATCGTCAAAGGTCACCCCGTCGTCCTCTTCATGAAGGGCACGGCGCAATTTCCGATGTGCGGCTTCTCGGGCCGCGCCATCCAGATCCTGAAGGCCTGCGGCGTGGACAAGCCGCACACCGTCAACGTGCTGGAAGACGACGAAATCCGCCAGGGCATCAAGGACTACGCCAACTGGCCGACCATTCCGCAGCTCTACGTCAAGGGCGAATTCATCGGCGGTTCGGACATCATGATGGAGATGTACCAGAGCGGTGAACTTCAGCCGCTGCTGGCGGCCTGATCGCCGATCGCCATCCGCGTCCTCATTTCAGCGTGACCTTGCCGGCAACCGCCTCGACCGAAACGCCACGTACGTGCCGCATCATCGTGGCGATCACGGGCGCGTCGGGGGCAATTTATGGCGTGCGACTACTGCAGGTCCTGCAGGGCATGCGTGAATCGGCGGGGGTGGAATCGCACCTGCTGATGTCGCCCGCAGGGCTGATGAACGTGCAGCACGAGCTGCACATGGCGCGCGAAGAAGTGGAAGCACTTGCGCACGTGGTGCACAACGTGCGCGACATCGGCGCGACCATCGCGAGCGGTTCGTTTTCTGCCGAGGCAATGGTGGTGGCGCCGTGTTCGATGCGGACGCTGGCGGCTGTCGCGCACGGCCTGTCGGACAACCTCATCGCCCGCGCGGCAGATGTCACGCTCAAGGAGCGCCGCCGCCTGATCCTGATGGTGCGCGAAACGCCGCTGAACCTAGCGCACCTGCGCAACATGACGGCCGTCACCGAGATGGGCGGCATCGTCTTCCCGCCCGTGCCGGGCTTCTACCAGCGCCCCAAGACCATCGACGACCTGGTCGACCACACGGTCGGGCGCGTGCTCGATTTGCTGGGCCTGCCGCAGACGCTGGCGCCGGGCTGGCCCGGGCTGCATTCAGCGGGCTAGCTCACCTGCGCGCCGCCGATCAGCGGTGGTGATAGTTGAAGTACACCGACGGTCCCCAATAGCCGTACCCGCCGTAGTAGGCCGGATAGGCCGGCGCCGCATAGACCGGTGCAGGCGCAACTGCCACCGGTGCCGGATACACCGCACACCCCCCAAGCGTCGCGGCCGACAGTGCAAGAAGCGAGGCCAGAGCCACGATTTTCATGATTAGCGTCCTTTGGCCCCTCCAATGAGGCCATGCGGACGTTATAAGCGCCGCCACGCGACGCCGGGGTCATGCGGGTGTAAGGGTTGTAACCGGAGACTACGAACGTGTGTTCGTCATCACCGCGAGGTCACTTCTGTGGCGTCGGCTTCCCTGCGGCGGGCTTAGCTGCCGCGGCAGGCGCAGAAGCCGCCACGCCGGAAGCCGGCTTGGCGGCATCCGGGTCCACGTCCGCACGCATCTGGTCCATCACCGCACCCGCGCGCGGTGACCAGAGGAATTCCACCGTGCCGTTCTGCGGCTCTTCGGGAATCGCATACATCGTCACGACAGTCTGATGCCCTGCCCAGCGCGCGCGCAGCGAATCGACCGTCTTGCCCGACTTCAGCTTGAGCGGCGCCTTGCCTTCCTGCGCAGGCTTGCCGTAGCGATCGGACAGCGCCTGGAACACGCGCCGCTCGGTATCCACGCCGCGCGTGGGCACGAACATGCCGGCGATGTTGCCATCCTGGTCAATCAGCAGCACCGCCTGCGGGCCATCCATCAACTCAGGCCGCTTGCCCGACGGCACGCCCAGCGAACGCGTGCGGCCATGCGATTCCAGCGTGTCGGAACAGTATTCGGAGACGTCCTTGCCGCCTGCACTACGCACGTCCTCACACGAAGGCAGCTTGCGCAGCGGCTTGCCGAGCGGGAAGGCATCAAGCAGCACGGCCACATCGCCCGGGTCGCGCACCGCCTTGGCCTGTGCCTCCGCCTTCGGAGCCGCCTTGGCTGCAGGTGCAGCAAACGCCACCGGCGCCAGCAGCGAGGTCGAGAAAACGAGCGCTACCGCGCCGTGCGTCCAGCAAGTCATGCGAACTCCATGAAGGAAAGAGCCGAGAGTGTGCCACGCGCGCAGGATGCACAATGGCGAACGCGGATCTGACCCAACGAGCGGGGTCGCGTTCCCCCGCCCGAAAGGCTGGCCCAACGAAAAGACGAGGTTTACACGCAACTTGACGCGGTTATGGGCGGAATACCGGCGGAAACGTTATCAAAATGTTGCCGGTTTTGATCTCATAAAGGTCCGGCGGGTAAAATCCCGGGGGCACAGACGAATGATCGGCAGGCCCAAGCGTCACTTTCCTCCAACCTGCCGCACAGTACGCGATCTCATTTTGAACACTCCCGACGCTGTTCCCTTCCATTCCAGCCCATCCCGCCCGGCCCGCTCGCTTGCCGGCCATGCACGGCTGGCTGTGGGCCTGCTGGCACTGGCTTCGGCACATGCGGCACTGGCCTTCGGCCTCAATGACGTGGCCGTGCGCGCCAAGCAACTGGCAGCCAAGCCGTACCAGGCGCCCGCCGAGACGCTGCCGCGCCAGTTGCGCGAACTCCGCTACGACCAGTACCGCGAAATCCGCTTCAAGTCGGATCAAGCCTATTGGCGCAAAGATAAGCTGCCGTTCGAACTCGGCTTCTTTCATGAGGGCTCGTATTACGACCAGCCGGTGAAGATCAACGAGGTCTCGCCGGCCGGCGTGCGGGAGATCCGCTTCGACCCGCGCCTGTTCGACTACGGCCCCGTCAAGCTCGACGCCAAGCAATTGCAGCACCTGGGCTTTGCCGGCTTCCGCGTGCACTACGCAATGAACACGCCCAAGTACAAGGACGAAGTGATCGTCTTCCTGGGCGCGTCGTACTTCCGCGCGATCGGCAAAAACCAGGTCTACGGCCTCTCTGCACGTGGCCTGGCCATCGACACCGCACTCAACTCGGGCGAGGAATTCCCCCGCTTCACCGATTTCTGGATCGAACGCCCGGCGGCCAACGCCAAGGAGCTGACGGTCTACGCGCTGCTGAACTCGCGCCGCGCCACGGGTGCGTACCGCTTCGTCATCAAGCCGGGCACCGATACGGTGGTCGACGTGAAGGCGCAGGTCTACATGCGCGAGAACGTCAGCAAGCTGGCCATCGCCCCGCTCACCAGCATGTTCTTCTTTGGCGAGAACCAACCGGCCGCCAATCTGGACTTCCGCCCCGAGGTGCATGACTCCGACGGCCTGTCGGTGCTCTCCGGCACGGGCGAATGGATCTGGCGCCCGCTGACCAACCCAAAGCGCCTGCTGGTCAGCTCATTCTCGACCACCAACCCGGGCGGCTTCGGCCTGATGCAGCGTGACCGCGCGTTCTCCAGCTACGAAGAGATCGGCGATCGCTACGAGCTGCGTCCGAGCACCTGGGTCGAGCCCGTGGGCAAGTGGGGCGCCGGCCGCGTGGAACTGGTGCAGATTCCGACGCCGGATGAGACCAATGACAACGTGGTCGCCTACTGGGTGCCGGACAACCCGCCCAAGCCGCAGCAGCCGTTCAACCTGGAATACCGTCTGCTGTGGCAGAAGGAAGGCGACAAGAAGCCGGCCCTGTCGTGGGTCACGCAGACGCGCCGCTCGCACGGCTGGACCACCAAGCGCCCGGATGAGCGCAAACCCGATGACACGATCGCCTTCGTGGTCGACTTTGAAGGCCCGGCGCTGGCCAAGCTGGCGCCCAACGCACCAGTCGAGCCGGTGTTCTCGGCAGACGCGAATGGCAAGATCGAATCGATCTTCGGCCAACCCAACACCGCGACCGGCGGCTGGCGCGTGACTGTGCGCCTCAAGCGGGTCGACGACGACAAACCCATCGAGCTGCGTGGTTACCTGCGCAGCGGCGGTACCGGAATTTCTGAGACGTGGAGCTACCTGCTACCTCCGGGCTGAACGTGACGACGGCCCAGAATGGCGGCGCTGCCGCCTCCGCCAGCCCAACCACGATGCCCTCTCCCGAGTCGGTGGCCGAGCGCTATCTTGAAGCGCTTCCGCTGGCTGCCGAGGCACGCGCTGCGCTCGTACGCAATGCAGCCATTGCGGCGGGTGACGACGATGCGACGGCGCTGGCCAAACTGCACCGCGCGCTGGCCAAGCTCGACCCGGCGCAGACGACCTCGCTCGAAGCAACAGCCCCGGCTTACGCATCAGTGGGGTCGCGCCTGGATGCAGCCTACGGCGCCACGCGCGCTGATGCCGCATCCACGGAACCCGCAGCCGAGCCTGCGCCGCCGCTTGCGCACGACAGCGCAGGCCGCATCCACCTGGACACCGGCCCCACACCTGCCCGTCGTTCGATGGTGCCGTGGCCGTGGGTGCTCGGGCCGATCTGGCGCATGCGCAATGCCATCCACCGCTGGCAGCACGGCGGCAAGGCGCCCACGCCCTACGAAAAGCCCGACTCGCCCGATCCCAAAGGCATCTGGCGCTTTGTCGGCGCACGCCGCCGCCTGACGCTGCTCACGCTGATGATTGCGCAGACCGTCGCCGCCACGTGGGCGATGAGCACGGTGCTGCCGTACCACGGCGCCGACTGGCTCGAAGCCATCATCATCGTGCTGTTTGCGGTGCTGTTCTGCTGGGTGTCGGCAGGCTTCTGGACGGCCATCACTGGCTTCCTGCTGCTGGCCTTCCATGGCGACCGCTTCGTCATCTCGCGCCGCGCCGCGCCGGATGCCGTGATTCCCGACGATGCGCGCACCGCCATCGTCATGCCGATCTGCAACGAAGATGTGCAGCGCGTGTTCGCAGGGCTGCGCGCGACGTATGAATCCCTGGAGCGCACCGGACATCTGGAGCACTTCGACTTCTTCGTGCTGTCGGACTCCGGCGATCCGGACCTGCGCACCGCAGAAGCCGATGCGTGGCTCCACTTGTGCCGCGCGCTCGATGGCTTTGGCCGCATCTTCTACCGCTGGCGCCGTCATCGCGTGAAGCGCAAGAGCGGCAACATCGACGATTTCTGCCGGCGCTGGGGCGGCAAGTACCGTTACATGATCGTGCTCGACGCCGACAGCGTGATGAGCGGCGATTGCCTGACGCGTCTGGTGCAGTTGATGGAAGGCGCACCGTCCGCCGGCATCATCCAGACCGCGCCGCGCGCCGCCGGCCGTGACACGCTGTACGCGCGCATCCAGCAGTTCGCCACGCGCGTGTACGGGCCGCTGTTCACGGCGGGCCTGCACTACTGGCAGCTTGGGGAATCGCACTACTGGGGCCACAACGCCATCATCCGGCTCGACCCGTTCATCAAGCACTGTGCGCTGGCGCCGATTCCGGGCAAGGGCTCGCTCTCGGGCGAGATCATGTCGCACGACTTTGTCGAAGCCGCGCTGATGCGTCGCGCCGGCTGGGCCGTGTGGATCGCCTATGACCTGGATGGCAGCTACGAAGAGATGCCGCCCAACCTGCTCGACGAGCTGGGCCGCGACCGCCGCTGGTGCCACGGCAACCTGATGAACTTCCGCCTGTTCGGTGCGCCAGGCTTCCACCGTGTGCACCGCGCGGTGTTCATCACGGGTGTGATGGCGTATCTGTCGGCGCCGCTGTGGTTCCTGTTCCTGATCCTGTCGACGGCGTTGCTGGCCAAGCACACGCTGATCGCGCCGGAGTACTTCACGCAGCCGCGCCAGCTCTTCCCAATCTGGCCGGAATGGCACCCGGAAAAGGCCGCCGCGCTGTTCTCGGCCACCGCCACCGTGCTGTTCCTGCCGAAGATCCTGAGCGTGCTGGTGCTGTGGGCGCAAGGGCCGAAGCGCTTCGGCGGTGCCCTCCATCTAGCGCTGTCGATGGCGATCGAGGCGGCGTTTTCGGTGCTGGCCGCGCCGGTGCGCATGCTGTTCCACACGCGCTTCGTGACGGCCGCTTTCCTCGGCTGGAAGGTGCACTGGAAATCGCCCCCGCGTGAAGACGCGCAGACGCATTGGGGCGACGCCGTGCGCCGCCACGGCTTGCACACCGTGATCGGCATCGTCTGGGCCGCGATCGTGTATTGGCTGAACCCGAGCTTCCTGTGGTGGCTGTCGCCGGTGGTGGGCGCGCTGATCGTGTCGATTCCGCTGTCGGTGTTCTCGAGCCGCGTGAGTCTGGGCCGACGCATGCGTCGTCTGCACTTGTTCATGATCCCCGAGGAAGTGCGCCCACCGCGCGAACTGCGCGCCACGCGCAAGCATCTGCGCAATGCGCCTCCCACGCCCGATTTCCGTCAGGCCGTGGTCGACCCGGTCACCAATGCGTTGATGTGCGCGATCGGCACCACGCGGTTCCCTCACGACCGCCGTCTGCTCGCCGTGCGTGAAGCCACCGTGCGTCACGCGCTGGAGGTCGGCCCTGACAAGCTCACGGGCAAACAGAAGCTGGTGTTGCTGTCGGACCCGTTCTCGCTGTCGGCCCTGCACTTGGCGGTGTGGTCATCACCGGAACACCGCGCCGCCTGGCAAGCCTGAGCACCCCAAACAGGCGCCGCCTGAAACCCACGCCCCACAAGGCTTTTGCCGGTGGGGCGTTTTACTTTCCGTTACATCCGTAGGAATTGCGTATCACCTGATACGGCTTGCGGTTCATAGAATGACCTCAACAACCTGATACACGAAGTCGACGGCAACCCTGCCCCCCGGCCTCGCAACTCGCCAAGGAGAAGCATCATGAAACGCACACTGCTCGCATTCGTTCTGGGTGGCGCCGCGCTGTGCGCCTCGACGGCGGCGCTGGCGCATGTGGATGTCGGCGTGGCGATCGGCGTACCTGCGCCGGTCTATGTGGCCCCGGCACCGGTCTATGCACCGCCCCCGGTCTATCGCCCGGCGCCGGTCTACTATGCACCGGCTCCGGTGGTCTACGGCGGTGACTACTGGCGTGACCGCGACGATTGGCGTGAGCGCGAATGGCGCCGCCACGAGTGGCGCGAACGTGAATGGCGTCACGACCACGGCTGGCACCGCGGCTGGGATCGCTAAGACCCGCTGATCAACGGAACTTGGCAAACGGGCCGCTCACACGAGCGGCCCGTTGCTTTTGTACTTGCCAACGCCTGCGCAAACTGCAAACCGACCTATGCTGACGTAGCGACCACTGCAATCCCGCCGCTGGCCGCACAGCACACGGGAGGACGCCATGTCGATCTCCACCACCCTCGACGGCTGCCTGCGCAGCAAGGGCTGCCTGTACGAGGTGATTCGCCATCCGCATACTCACACCAGCACCGAAACCGCGCAGTCCGCGCATGTCCCGGGGGACCGTCTGGCCAAGACGCTGTTGCTTGAGGACAAGCTCGGCTACGTGGCGGCTGTGCTGCCATCCACCTATCACCTGCATCTATCGGAATTACAGAAGGCATCGGGCCGCGATGACCTGACGCTGGCTGATGAGTCCGAACTGCGCGAAGTCTTCAAGGACTGCGACGCCGGCGCCGTGCCGCCAGTGGGCATGGCTTACGGCATGCCGACGTATCTCGACAGCAGCCTGATGACCCATCGCGACGTCTACTTTGAAGCCGGCGACCACGAGAATGTCGTGCACATGGACATGGATCAGTTCATGGCGCTGATGCGCGACGCGAAGACCGCGCACTTCGCTTACCGCATGCAGGGCATCCTCTTCTGAGCGCACTGCCTTTGTCTGCGAAGGAGGCCGCCATGGCCGACGATGTTGTCATCACGGCCCGCAACAACGGGCCGTATCACATCAAGGGAAGCTTTCGCATCGTCACCCAGGGTGGGCGCGAGTTGGCGATCGAGGGCGATCAGGTATGGCTGTGCCGCTGTGGGCACTCGTTGAACAAGCCGTTCTGCGACGGCTCGCACAAGCGCGCCGAGTTCGATAGCGATCTCGACGCGCCGCCCACGGTCGAGGCGGATCGCTCGCCGTAGGCCTGGGTGCGGGCATGCGGGAACAAAGCCACCCGCGTCCCGCTTAACGCACGACCGGCTTGTAGCGGATGCGCTTGGGCTTGGCACCCTCTTCGCCCAGACGCTTCTTCTTGTCGGCCTCGTATTCCTGGTAGTTGCCCGGGAAGAACTCGACGTGCGAGTCGCCTTCGAAGGCGATGATGTGCGTGGCGATCCGGTCGAGGAACCAGCGATCGTGCGAGATCACCATCACGCTGCCGGCAAACTCCAGCAGCGCGTCTTCCAGCGCACGCAGCGTTTCCACGTCGAGGTCGTTTGACGGTTCGTCCAGCAGCAGCACGTTGCCGCCCGAGATCAGCGTCTTGGCCAGGTGCAGACGCCCGCGCTCACCGCCCGACAGCGTGCCAACATGCTTCTGCTGATCACCGCCCTTGAAGTTGAAGCGGCCAATGTAGGCGCGCGACGGCGTCTCGTAACGGCCCACCGTCAGGATGTCGGAGCCGCCGGAAATTTCTTCGAACACGGTCTTGTCGGCGGACAGCGCATCGCGGCTCTGGTCCACGTAGGCCAGCTTGACCGTCGGGCCGATCTTGATGGTGCCCGAGTCCGGCTGTTCCTTGCCCGTCAGCATGCGGAACAGCGTCGACTTACCCGCACCGTTCGGGCCGATGATGCCGACGATCGCGCCCGGCGGAATCGTGAAGCTGAGATTGTCGATCAGCAGACGGTCGCCGTAGCTCTTGCTGACGTTCTCGAATTCGATGACTTCATTGCCCAGACGCTCACCGGCCGGGATGAAGATTTCCTGCGTCTCGTTGCGCTTTTGATATTCCTGGCTGTTCAGCTCGTCAAAACGGGCCAGACGCGCCTTCGATTTGGCCTGGCGGCCCTTCGGGTTCTGGCGCACCCACTCCAGTTCCTTCTTCAGTGCCTTCTGGCGCGCCGATTCGCTCGACTCTTCCTGCTTCAGGCGCGTCTCTTTCTGATCGAGCCACGAGCTGTAATTGCCCTTCCAGGGGATGCCGTGGCCGCGGTCGAGTTCGAGAATCCACTCGGCGGCGTTGTCGAGGAAGTAGCGGTCGTGGGTGACGGCCACCACGGTGCCCGGGAAGCGCGTGAGGAACTGCTCCAGCCAATCCACCGATTCCGCATCCAGGTGGTTGGTCGGCTCGTCGAGCAGCAGCATGTCGGGGCGCGAGAGCAGCAGCTTGCACAGCGCCACGCGGCGCTTTTCACCGCCCGAGAGGTGCTCGATCTTGGCGTCCCACGGCGGCAGACGCAGCGCGTCGGCGGCGATTTCGAGTTGCAGCTCGACGTTGTCCCCGGAGCCGGCGGCGATGATGGCTTCCAGGCGCGCCTGTTCTTCGGCCAGCTTGTCGAAGTCGGCATCGGGCTCGGCGTAGGCGACGTAGACGGCTTCAAGTTGCTTCTGTGCGTCCACCACCTCACCCAGGCCGCTCTCGACTTCCTCACGCACGGTCTTGGTGGGATCGAGTTGCGGCTCCTGCGGCAGGTAGCCGATGTTCAGGTTGGGCATCGGCGTGGCTTCGCCCTCGATGTCCTTGTCGAGGCCGGCCATGATCTTGAGCACGGTCGACTTGCCCGAGCCGTTCAGGCCCAGCACACCGATCTTGGCGCCGGGGAAGAAGGACAGCGAGATGTCCTTGAGAATCTGGCGCTTGGGCGGGACGATCTTGCCCACGCGGTTCATGGTGAAAACGTACTGTGACATGGCGTAAAAGCGGGGGAAAGCGCGTGAAATTGGGAACCCGCGGAGTGTAGCAAAGGCACGACCCGCAGCGGACGCGAACGCGCGGCGTTTGCGGCACAATCGGCGCAGTCGGCACAATCTGGCTCAGAACAACGCCATGCCTCGCTCATCGCTCCCCGCCCCGCTGTTGACCCGCCGCGCACTCAACCGCGCGCTGCTCGATCGCCAGCTGCTTCTGCGCCGCACTCGCATGACGCCGCTGGCGGCGATCGAGCGTCTGGTGGCGATGCAATCGCAGATTCCGCAGGCGCCGCACTACGGGCTGTGGTCGCGGCTGGAAGGGTTTCGCACCGAGGCGCTCGACAAGCTGTTGACCACCCGCCGTGTCATACGCGGCGCGATGATGCGCGGCACGTTACACCTGACCAGCGCACACGACTGTCTTGCGCTGCGCCCGCTGCTGGATGCGCAGATGTTGCGCCTGGCCTTCAGCAACGCCGGCAAGAGCATCGCCGACATCGATCCCGCAGCGCTGCGTGCGGCGGCCCGAGCGGCGTTGGCCGGTGGTCCGCTCACCGCCGTCCAGCTTGGCGAACACCTGCAGCCGCTATGGCCGAAGCACGATGCAACCGCGCTCGCGCGCGCCATTCCGTTTCTGGAGCCGCTCGTGCAAGTACCGCCGCGCGGCCTATGGCGCGGCGCCGGGCAAGCCACGCTGGCCACCGTCGCCGACTGGCTCGGCGAAGCCGTCGAACCGGCTGCCACGACCGAGGCTTTGGTGTTGCGCTACCTCGCCGGCTACGGCCCCGCCTCGGTGGCGGATGCGCAGGCATGGTCAGGACTCACGCGGTTGTCGGCGGCGTTCGAGGCGTTACGCCCCCGGCTGAAGACCTTCACCGACGAGCACGGCGTCGAGCTGTTTGACCTGCCGCGCGCCCCACGGCCCGATGCCGACACGCCGGCTCCGGTACGCTTTCTACCCGAGCTGGACTGCGCGCTGCTGGCACATGCCGACCGCGCGCGCATTCTCGACGATGGTCATCGCAAGGCGATCTACACGAAGAACGGCATCCTGCCGCCGACGCTGCTGATCGACGGTTTTGTTGCCGGCACCTGGAAGCTGGACATGGCCCGCGAGCAGGCTACGCTCACGCTGCGGCCTTTTGCAAAGCTGGCCAAGCCCGACACGAAGGCATTGGAGGCAGAAGGCACGCAACTGCTGGCCTTTGCCGCGGCTGATTGCTCCGCACACGTCATCCGCTTCGCACAATAAAAAAGGCGCCCACCAGGGGCGCCCTTCCGATGCAGCGAGAAGCAACCCTCGTTACATCGTCATCATGTTGGCGTTCATGTTGTGCATGACCCACAGCGAGCCGACAACGACGATCGCCAGGATCAGCAGCGTGAACAGGAAAGCCATCACGTTCCAGCGCTGGGCGGACGAACCGTCCAAGTGCAGGAAGTAGATCAGGTGCACAACGATCTGCACAACCGCCAGCGCCATCACCGTCACCAGCACCGTCTGGTGCGAGTAACCGCCGTCCATCACCATCTTGAACGGGATGGCCGTCAGGATCACCGCCAGCACGAAGCCGATCAGGTAGCCCTTGATGGTGGCATGACCGGCGCCGCCGGCTGCATGACCGTGGGCGTCGCCGTGGGCGATACCCGTCGAAACATTGGTCTGTTCCATTTACATCGCTCCCAGCAGATACACGACGGTAAACACGCCGATCCACACCACGTCCAAGAAGTGCCAGAACAGGCTCAGGCACGACAGGCGGGTCGTTTGGGTCGGGGTCAGGCCCTTGGCACCGATCTGCCACATCATGACGATGATCCACAGCATGCCGCTGGCCACGTGCAGGCCGTGCGTGCCGACCAGCAGGAAGAACGACGACAGGAACGCGCTGCGGTTGGGGCCGGCACCTTCAGCAATCAGGTGATGGAACTCGTTGATTTCCATCCCGACGAACGCGGCGCCCAGCAGCAAGGTAATGCCCAACCACAGCATCACGTGATCCTTGCGGCCATTCTGCACGCTGATCATCACCATGCCGTACGTGATGGACGACACCAGCAGGATGCCGGTTTCGATGGCCACGTACGACAGGTCGAAGAGCTCCTTGCCCGTCGGGCCGCCCGCCGTCGCGCCGCGCAGCACGCAGAACGTAGCGAACAGCGACGCGAAGATGATCAAGTCGCTCATCAGGTACACCCAGAAGCCGAAGACCTTGGTGTCTGCGACGTCGTGGTGGTGCGCATGGTCATGCGCGTGGTCGTGGCCGTGCGCGTGACCGTGCGCAGCGTGACCGTCTAGAACATTGGAAGCCATGGTTTAAGCCTGCGAACCGATACGTTGGAAGTAGGCCGACTCGGTCTCGTGGACCTCGTGAGCGGGCACGTAGTAATCGACGTCATCGTCGTTACTGCGGAGGATGAAGCTGCCGATCATGCCGACCAGACCCAGCACGGCCATCCACCAGATGTGCCAGATCAAAGCGAAGCCCATCACGATCGAGAACATGCCGATGAAGAAGCCGGCGCCGGTGTTCTTCGGCATGTGGATCTTCTCGTAGCTGGCCGCCACTTGCGTCGGCACTTCACCGCGCGCCTTCATGTCGGCAAAGGCGTCGATGTCGCGCACCACCGGCAGGACCGGGAAGTTGTAGTGCGCCGGCGGCGACGAGGTCGCCCATTCCAGCGTACGGCCGCCCCACGGGTCACCCGTCAGGTCAGCCAGCGCATGACGATTGCGGATGGAGACGAAAATCTGGATCAGCTGCGAAGCGATACCGCAGGCGATGATCGCAGCGCCAACCACGGCAACGTACAGCCACGGCTGCCATGCCGGATTGTCGGTGTGGTTCAGACGACGCGTCATGCCCATGAAGCCCAGCACGTACAGCGGCATGAACGCGGTGTAGAAGCCCACGAACCAGCACCAGAAGGCGCGCTTGCCCCACTTCTCGTCCAGCTTGAAGCCGAAGGCCTTCGGGAACCAGTACGTGATACCGGCCAGGTAACCGAACACCACGCCACCGATGATGGTGTTGTGGAAGTGAGCGATCAGGAACAGGCTGTTGTGCAGCAGGAAGTCAGCGCCCGGCACGGCCAGCAGCACGCCGGTCATGCCACCGATGGTGAACGTGATCATGAAGCCGATCGTCCACAGCATCATCGAGTTGATCTCAACGCGGCCGCGGTACATCGTGAACAGCCAGTTGAAGATCTTCACGCCGGTCGGGATCGAGATGATCATCGTGGCGATGCCGAAGAACGCGTTGACGTTCGCACCCGAGCCCATGGTGAAGAAGTGGTGCAGCCACACCAGGAACGACAGCACGGTAATACCGGCCGTTGCGTACACCATTGACGTGTAGCCGAACAGCTTCTTGCGCGAGAACGTGGCGACGATTTCCGAGAACATGCCGAAGGCCGGCAGGATCAGGATGTACACCTCGGGGTGGCCCCAGATCCAGATCAGGTTCACGTACAGCATGGCGTTGCCGCCCAGCTCGTTCGTGAAGAAGTGCATGTCCAGATAGCGGTCAGCACCCAGCAGTGCCAGCGCCACGGTCAGCACCGGGAAGGCAGCCACGACCAGGATCATCGAGCACAGCGACGTCCAGGTGAAGATCGGCATGCGCATCAGGGTCATGCCCGGCGCGCGCATCTTGAAGATGGTCGCGACGAAGTTCACCCCGGTCAGCAACGTGCCCAACCCGGATATCTGCAAGGCCCAGATGTAGTAGTCGACCCCCACGCCCGGGCTGTACGCCAGCTCCGACAGCGGCGGGTACGCCAGCCAGCCGGTACGCGCGAATTCACCCACGCCCAGCGACACGTTGATCAGCACCACGCCGGCAGCGGCCAGCCAGAACGACAGCGTGTTCAGGAACGGGAAGGCCACGTCGCGCGCGCCAATCTGCAGCGGCACGATCAGGTTGATCAGGCCCGTCATCAGCGGCATGGCCATGAAGAAGATCATGATCACGCCGTGCGCGGTAAAGATCTGGTCGTAGTGCTCAGGCGGCAGATAGCCGGCACCGCCGCCCGAGGCAACCGCCAGTTGCGAGCGCATCATGATGGCGTCGGCAAAGCCGCGCAGCAGCATCACGATGGCCAGAATGCAGTACATCACGCCGATCTTCTTGTGATCGACCGAGGTGATCCACTCATTCCACAGGTACGACCACTTCTTCAGATAGGTGATCAGGCCAAATACGCCCGCACCACCCAGCAGAATGGCCGAGACCGTCACGACCACGATGGGCTCGTGCAGCGGAATGGCCTCCAGACTCAACTTGCCAAACATCGTCAACTCCTAGGAATTCTTGGCCGCGCTCTTGGGCGCCGGCAGGGCGGACTGCACCGGCAGCGGGCGCGTTGCCGCGTCCGCCGTTTCCACCGTGCAGTTGGCGCCTTGGAGCGCCTCGTCGAGCGTCAGGACCTTGTCGCCGTCGCCCATGTATTTGTGCAGGATGCTGTGATACAGCGCCGGGTCCACGTTGGCGTACACCGCCGGCGGCACCTTCTCGCTCGGCTTGGCCAGCTCGGCGTAGCCTTCCTTGGTCAGCACTTGCGGGGCGCTGCGGACCTGCTTGACCCAGGCGTCGAACTCTTCGCTGGTCATGGCCGTGGCCTTGAACTTCATGCCCGTGAAGCCCGAGCCGCTGTAGTTCGACGACATACCGTCAAACACGCCGGTCTCGTTGGCGATCAGGTGCAGCTTGGTCTGCATGCCCGCCATGGCGTACACCTGGCTGCCCAGTTGCGGGATGAAGAACGCGTTCATCACCGTGTCGGACGTGATCTTGAAGTTGATCGGGGTGTTGGCCGGGATCGCGAGCTGGTTGACCGTCGCGATCTTCAGTTCCGGGTAGATGAACAGCCACTTCCAGTCGAGCGAGACGGCCTCGACGGTGATCGGCTTCACATCCGATTCGATGGGCTTGTACGGATCGAGCGCGTGCGTGGACTTGTAGGTGATCCAGCCCAGCACAACGATGATCAGGCAGGGGATCAGCCACACCACCGCCTCAATGGCGTTGGAGTGCGACCAGTCCGGCTCATAACGCGCCTTGGTATTGGTGGAGCGGTACTTCCACGCAAATACCAGCGTCATGATGATCACGGGAATGACCACCAGCAACATCAGGCCGGTCGCCACCAGGATCAGCGTCTTTTCTTCCGCCGCAATCATCCCCTTCGGGTCCAGGACCGTCAGGTTGCAGCCCGCCAGCAAGAGCGGGAGGCTTGCGGCCAGAGTTGCGGTCAAAAACCGCTTCATATGTGGAACGAGTGTGTTCTTCATGTCTTGCACAGTTGCGCCGGCAATGCTTACCAACATCACGGGAGCCAAGCAGCCCAGACAGCGGCCACAGGCAGAAAAACGCGGGAAATGAGAAAAGACCGTGCTACCGACACCCCGAAAACACTGGGTGCAATAGCGGGGCTTCGATCACATCAGGCGCCGGTCAGGGAGAAGCTGAACCCAGCGCACCCCGCCACAGAGGCGGACTTCGGCCATGATGGGCATGGACGAAGCTGAGCGCCGCCGCACTGCACAAGGCAGCGGACGACAGATCGGGGGCGGCAGGATTCGATGCAGGCACTACGTCAAGCGCTCATTGGGGAGCGCGGTTTGGAGTGGAATGCGGGCGCGATCTTACCGCCAGACAGCGCTTCGGATTGCGATAGATGCTCAGGCAAATAGAAATCGGGGCCGATTGACAAGTGGCGCCCTCCCCGCCCGGCTAGGGTTTACGCGGTTTTGCGGGTAAGCAAATCGAAAGTGCCTGTTGTTGCACTGCGACAATCAGCCACAGTGGTGCGCACCCGACGCAGCCCCCAAATCTGCGCCCAAATGTTGAATTGAAAATAAGAATACTTCTCATTTACAATTCAGCACTTTCTTGCTCCGCATCACCGCCCGGTGTCCTGCGATTCCTCCGCCCCGCCCTTGCTTGCCGCACTGGTCCGTCATTACGACGAACTGGTCGATCTGCTGCGCCGGCGCTTTGGCGCGGACCGCGGTTTTGCGCGAGATGTCGTCCATGACGTGTGCGTGAGCCTGCTCTCGGAGCCGCCGCGCCAGCCGGTCACGGCCCCCGTGGCCTATCTGCGGCGCGCGACGGTCAACCTGGCGATCGACCGGCATCGCGTGGAAACGGCCCGCGGCGCGTGGGTCGAGTCGGCCACCGAACTGCCCGAACCCGCCGACGACTCCCCAGGCCACGACCGCCACGTCGACGCCGGCCGTGAACTGGATCGCCTATCGGAAGCCATTGCCCTGTTGCCGCCGCGCTGCCAGCAGGTGTTTGTGCTGCATAAGATCCACGAGATGCCGCAGGCCGAGGTGGCGATAAGATTGGGGATTTCACGCAAGGCGGTCGAAAAGCACATCCGGCTAGGCATGATGGCCTGCCGTACGGCGCTGGACCGCCCGGCAGCCGCACCGCCGCGTTGAACACGCACAGGCTCTTGATGCCCCACCCACCCGACGACTTCTCCCGCGAGGACGACAGCCTGGCGCGCCACCGCAGCACGCTGCAGGCGCGCTTTGCCATGCCGGAATTGCCGGCACAGGCGCCGCGTCGGCGAGCACCGATGGTGGCGGCCGGGATCGTTGCGTTGCTCGGTGCGGTGCTGTGGGCGGATCCGGCCTGGCATACGCAGCGCTATGTCACGGCCGCAGGCGAACACCAGCACCTCACCCTGCCGGACGGCAGCGATCTCACCCTCAACACGCGCACCGTCGCTGAGGTGGAATGGCACCTGCGATCGCGGCAAGTTCGTCTCATCGACGGTGAGGCGCTGTTCGACGTGACGCATTCGGCGTGGCGACCTTTCGTCGTGCATGCAGGCGAAACGACCGTGCGCGTGGTTGGCACCGCCTTCAACGTGCGACGCGCCGATCCGTATGTCACGGTGACCGTGCTACGCGGCCGCGTACATGTTGTGGAAGAGGCTTCGGGCGATGCCGTGCTGCTGACGGCCCGCCAGGCAGCCGAGTCGTTCAACGGCACGCTTACCGCGCGCGCCGCGCCCGACCTCAGCGCTGCCATCGCCTGGAAAGACGGCAAGCTGATGTTCGACCGCACACCGCTGGCCCAGGCTGTGGCCGACATCAACCGCTATCGCGCAACGCCCGCTGTGCTGACCGATCCGGCACTGGGCCGCCTGCAGATCTCGGGCGTGTTCGACAGCGCGCGCACCGATGCGCTGCTCGATCTGCTGCCGTCCATCCTGCCGGTGGCCGTCCGCCGTGAGGCCAACGACACCGTGCGCATTCTCGCCCGCAGCATCACGCGATAAAAAAAAATCGCACGCCAAGGTAGGGATGCCCGGTGCGCGGTTCGTCTACTCCCCTGTGACCTAGACCAACGGATCCGCAGATCCACAGATTCAACACGGGGAGCTTCACAGTGATTCGCACACAACGACGCGTGCCGCGCATGATCGCGCTGGCCGCGGCTACGCTGCTGGCCAGCGCTGCCTTCGCACAGGCCCACATGACCATCGACATTCCTGCCGAGCCGCTCGACGCTGCGCTCAATGCGCTGGCACGGCAGGCGGGTGCGCAGCTCATCTTTGCCAGCGCGCTGACGGCGGGCAAGACGGCGCCGCGCGTTCAGGGGCAGATGCGCGTGGAAGATGCACTCGACCGGCTGCTCGCCCAATCCGGGCTGGTGGCACGCAAGCAAGGCGGCAACACGTTCACCATCGAACCGACGGGCGGTAGCGCGCAAGTCACGCTGCCGGCCACGGTGGCGACCGCCAGTGCGCAACAGGAATCGGCGACTGGGCCTGTGCGTGGCTACATCGCCCAGCGCAGCGCCACTGGCACCAAAACCGATGTACCACTCTCGGAGATTCCGCAATCGATCAGCGTGGTCTCGCGCGACCGCTTCGAGGCGCAGGGTGCGCAGAGCGTGAACGAGGCGCTGCGCTACTCGGCGTCCGTCTCGTCGTACGGCGCGGGCACGCGCTCGGATTGGTACACCGCCGTGCGCGGCTTCGTGCCGGCCACGTACCTCGACGGGCTGCAGTTGCCCAACACCATCAACCTGGCGAGCTGGCGTGTGGACCCGTGGCAGATCGAGCGCGTCGAATTGCTGCGCGGGCCGTCGTCCGTGCTGTATGGCCAGGGCGACCCGGGCGGCACGGTGAACATCGTCACCAAGCAGCCGACCACCGAGCCGATCCGCGAAATTGAAGTGCAATACGGTAGCCACGCGCGCAAGCAGGTGGCCGGCGACTTTGCCGGCGCGCTCGACGCCGACGGCAAGCTGTCGTATCGCCTGACGGCCGTTGCCCGCGACGGCAACCTGCCCTTCGGCCCGTTCAAGGACCAACGCCTGATGGTGGCGCCCTCGCTCACGTGGAAGCCATCGGCCGATACCACGCTCACGCTGCTGGCAACCTACCTGCGCGACAAGACCAACTCGTCCGACAACTTCCTGCCCGCGAGCGGCACCATCCTGCCGAACCCGAACGGCAAGATTCCCGCCACGCTGTTCACGGGCTCGCCGGACTTTGATGCGTACGAGAAGACGCAGTACTCGCTGGGCTACCAGTTCGAGCACGAGCTCAACGACACGTGGACGGTGCGGCAAAACACGCGCTACATGCACCTGAAGCTGGACGACCGCATGACCTACGGCGTGGGCCTGGACCCGAGCGACCCGACGCAGCGCATGATGTGGCGCTACGCCGGCATCGCCAAGCCGAGCTACGGGCGATTCGACGTCGATACGCAGGTGCAGGCGAAGTTCGCCACCGGCATCGCGCGGCACACCTTCCTGGCGGGCGTGGACTATCAGCGCCAGACCACCAAGGACCCTGAGAACTACGCCCTCACCTCGTCGCTGGATCTGTACAACCCGGTGTATGCCCCGTTCGACTGGTCGATCTTCAATGGCTCAGGCGCATCGCCGCAGGACATCCATCAGAAGCAGACGCAGCTGGGTGTGTACCTGCAGGACCAGATCAAGCTGGGCGAACGCTGGGTCTTTACGCTCGGCGGCCGCCACGACTGGAGCGACCTGCGCACCGACGACCTGCTCGCCGGCACCAACAGCAGCCAGCGCGATTCCGCCTTCACGGGCCGCGTGGGCGTGGTGTACCTCGGGCCGTACGGGCTGTCGCCGTACGTGAGCTATTCGACGTCGTTCAACCCGACCATCGGCACCGACCGCAACAATCAGCCGTTCAAGCCGACCAAGGGCAAGCAGATCGAGGCCGGCATCAAGTTTGCGCCGAGCAGCAAGACGTCGATCACGGCGGCGGTGTTCCAGATCCACCAGACCAATGTGCTCACGCCGGACCTGAACGACCCGACCGGCATGCACAACGCGCAGTCGGGCGAGATCCGCTCGCAGGGCATCGAGCTGGAAGGCACGACGCAGCTGCTGCCGGGCTGGAACGTGATTGCCAGCTACACGTATCAGGACGTGCGCAACACCAAGGCCAACGACGTCACACTCAACAAGTGGCCGATCGCGATTCCGATTCCGCGTCAGATGGCATCGCTGTGGACGGACTACCGCATCCGCTCGGGTGTGCTGCAAGGTGTGGGCATCGGTGCCGGTGTGCGTTACACCAGCCCGACGGCCGGTGCGCCGGATAACTCGCTCAAGGTGCCGGGCTACACGCTGTTTGATGCGTCCATCTTCTACACCGTCGGCCACTGGCGCTTTGCGCTCAACGGCACGAACCTGGGCAACCGCGAAGTCATCTCCGGCTGCTACGACGCCACGCGCTGCATCTACAACAACGGGCGGACTGTGCTGGCAACAGCCAAATACGCCTGGTAACACGCTGCGACATCGCCAAAGAAAAACGGGCCACATCGTGGCCCGTTCTCTTTACTGCACGACCAATCCGGCAATGCGCACCAGCACCAACCCTGCGGCCACGACTAGGTAGCCGCGCAGCACGAACATCCATGTCCGCTTGAGCGGCGTCCAGCGTGCCGGCGTGAGCTGCTCCAGCGGTGGCATGGTCCAGTGATTGCGGTCCAGCACGCTCACACGTTGCGGATGATGCGTCCGATGGTTGCGTTGCTCGATGCGCCACAGCACCAGCGACATCACCACGGCGATGACCGAACCGCCGATCAGGATCGCGCCGATCTCGAACTCGCCGATGCCCGGGAACAGCACCGCAGCCGTGAGGATGACCGACAGCATCACCAGCACTGCCACCACGCCGCCGGTGAAGATGTTCATCGCGCGGCCGTTCGTCCACGGGCCGAGCACGGCCTTGTCGTTGCACAACAGCAGCAGGAACACCGTGGCGCTCGGCAGCAGCACGCCCGCCAGCGATTGCACGGCATTGGTCAGCAGGCCCAGCGGCACACCCGGCGTCAGCACCAGGCCTGCGGCCAGCAGCGTCAAGCCGAAGTAGACGGCGTAGAAGCCCTTGGCCTCGGTCGGCTTGCGATGCAGCGAATGCCGCACGGCAAACACATCGCCAATCGCATAGGCGGTCGACAGCGACACCGCGCACGCGCCGATGATGCTGGCGTCGAGCAGCGCAATGGCAAACAGAATGCCCGCCCAGCGACCCGAGTAGGCCTCCAGCCCCTTCGCCGTACCCAGCGCATCGGTGTAGTTGCCGAACTCAGGCGTACCGTGGAAGGCCTGCGCGCTGAAGGCGATCATCGCCACCGCGCCGGCAATCACGAGCACGATGCCCAGCCACAGGTCTGCACGCTCATAGCGGATGAAGCGCGCAGTGATGCGCTTGTCGATCACGTAGCTTTGCTGGAAGAACAACTGCCACGGCGCCACGGTCGTCCCGACAATGGCGATGATCAGCAGCATCACTTCCGCCAGCGGTGCACCGGCCGGTAGAGCAGGCACGAAGAAATCGCGTGCCACCTGCCCCATCGGCGGATGCACCACCAGAAAGATCGGAATGAGCGTGAGACTGCCCGCCACCAGCGCAAGTGCAAAGCGCTCGAACCGTCGGAAGTCACCCGTGGACGCGGCCAACATCACCAGCGCCGCTGCAGCGCACACACCCCAGTGGCGCGGAATGCCGAGATATTCCAGCGCAAGGCTGATACCGATGAACTCCGTCACCAGCGTCAACGCATTGACGAGGAATAGGTCGATGACAGAGAAGCTGCCCCAGAACTTGCCGAAGCGCGCAAAGATCAGCCGCGCGTGACCAACCCGCGTGACGGCGCCCAGGCGCAGCACCATCTCCTGGTTCACATACAGCACGGGGATGAGCAGCATCAGCGTCCACAACAGCGTGGTGCCGTAGTTCTGCCCGGCTTGCGTGTACGTGCCGAAGGCGCCGGCATCGTTGTCGCCGACCATCACGATCAGGCCGGGGCCGAGGATGGCCAGTAGCGTGCGCAAGCGTGCACGCCAGCCGTCACGCGCGCCAGTATCGTGGTGCGCAATGGTGCCGAGCGCGCCACGAATGTCGCCCACATGGGCCTCATCAAGCGCGGCATGACGTGGTGGTGCGTCGATGCCAGAAGCAATTTGGGTCATATCGACCTCCGATTTGTTATTGGGTGAGGGATGTACCCGTCGTTGGATTACCCGCCGGTTACCAATAGGTGCGCGACAGCCGGATGGCGGCGGCGGCGTAGCCGTGGTTGGAGAGCGATTGGCCCCCGTCGTCAGCGCGGCGGTTGGACGTGGTCGACACGGCGTTGGCGCGCTCGGGCGCACCAGCACGGGCCTGCACGAACGGCGAGCTGAACGGCAGAGCGATGGCCGAGAAACGACGGGCGGGAATGTTGAATTTGCGCATAACAACTCCTGGCCGCATGGGCACGACGCGTGCACGGCATGCGGCAATCGCCGCGCTCGGGTTGTCGTACCCAAGGCGGCAGATTCAAACAATCAAGGAGCGATGCAGACACCGCTGCCTTGCCGGGGCGGCAAGTCAGCAGCAGGGAACAACCGTGCGGCGGACTCGCCTAGTAGGAAAGAAATGTCGGGTAAGGTCGACTCGGACTGTCCATATGGGTCCTCCGTAGGTCTTAGAACTCGGCGTGGACGCGCATGCCGTAAAACTTGGCAGGGCCGCGGTCCCGGTTGTAGCCAGGGTTCTGGATCAATTGAAAATCGGGGCTGAGCATGAGGCCCTTCACCGGTTGAAAGCTGTAAAACAATTCGAGTACGCGTTCGTGGCCATAGTTCAACGCGCCATCGCCCAGGAACGCGCCGCTACCGCCGGCCGCCAGGTAGGCCTTGTGATCCGGGCCCAACATGTTCAGCGAAAATGCCGCACCCACCACATCATTGGGGCGACCCCACGACGTGCCCTTGAGCAGACCGCCGAACGACACATTGCGGCCCACTTCAGTAAAGGCGTACGTCTCGGTCTTGTCATCCGACCAGTTCACCCGCGCAAACAGACCCAGGTTCTCGCCAGCCTTCTGCTCGAACGACAGGCCCACGCCCACCTTGGCGTGCTCCTTACGCACCTGGCTCAGATCCGGCGCGCTGCCCGTGGCCTGGCCGAGTGCGATGGCGTCATCAAAGCGGCCCATGCGCGTCTTGTTGCGCCAGCCCATCAACCGTACCTTGCCGTCCTGGCCGAACAGCGTGTAGCTCTTTTCCAGTTCCACCATGTCACCGTAGTGCTGCATGAAGGCGGAATCCAGTGCCAACCCGTTCGACTCGATCGGCTGCAGGAAGCGGCCAGCGCGCGCGGCCCAGCCGAGTTCGCTGTCGATGTACTCCAGCGCGATGCCCCAGTTGTAGCCGCGCGCATCGGCGGGGTAGTCGAACGATGGGCTCGCCATGAACGACCAGTTCAAGAATTGCGTGCGCGGATCGTGCGAGTACTCCACGCCGTCAAACACATCCAACACCGGCATGTTGCCCACGGTCAGCACCACGCGGCGCTTGTCGACCACGTCTGCAAACTGGTTGAAGTCGGCGTCGATCTTTTCTGTATCGCCGCCCAGGCCCCAGGTCTGGCGCAGGAAAGCGCGGGCGCGGTACAGCGTCGGGTCGGTGCCCGTCACCTTCGCCAGCTCGCCGTTGGTCGGGCCACCCAGACCATGCAGATCCGAGAACGCCTTGCCCATGATGACTTCCGGGTTGAAGTGGAACTCGGCGCCCTTCCACAACCGCATGCCCAGGTCCAGCGTGGTGCTGAACGAGTAGCTGATGGCGCGGCCGCCGGTCAGGCTGTTATCACCGCTGTACGGTGACTTGAACGCAGGCTTGGCTTGCCAAACCCAGGTCGATTGACCGTGGAAACCGAAGCGGTCATCGAGTTCACCGCCAGCGATCGGCAGTGCATCCGCAGCCGGTGCGGAAGCCTGGGCTTCTTGGGCTTGAGCCGCGTGGGTGAAAACAGAGAACGAAGCCATCGCGGCCAGCAAGGCCGGACGACGGAAGGGACCAAACGGGCGGAATGCGGCAGCAGCACGCACCAGAACGAGCGGACGCACCGCGACCCAAACGTATTGCAGCATCGAGAGAAACAGCATGAGACCTCCCCCGTTCGTTTCTATGACGAACGTAGGCATGAGCCGACCACGGTCCTCCCAGGAGACTACGAACGCGAGCGCGCACGCAGCCACATGGCCGTGTCGGTAAAACAATCGAATTGTGGGAATGGGCTTGTACGGAGAACCCGCACAAGTGCCACTACCCGCCGTGCATACGGCTAGGCAGTGGATGGGCGCAAAGCGAAAGCGATGCGCCGAGACTGTCTAGCCGTTCAGAGTGCGATCGAAGATCGACTAGAACAACTGTCCATGGAGAACATCTCCGTAGTGATGACGGGGCGCAGAGTAACAAAGTGTTCTTGGGCTCGGCAAGCGTTTTTTGGAGGGGGTGGAAGGCGCTTTGCACGCCGACAACATGGGCATCCCCCGCAAACCCATGACTGGTGCGGAATTGGCTTGCCTGCGCCATTTGCGGGCAACTGAGTCACAATAGAAAATACTCCCCCCAAGTACATGCGTAACCACACAAATCACGCGCCTATTTGCGACGCACCGACCACGCGCCGCGAGCATTCGCATCCCGCTGCCGCGCCTGCTTAACTGACCCTGTGGATACACTACCGCCACGAACCCGAGCGCACTGCGCCACCCACGCATCGCACTCGGTCGCAGATCCCATTCGACATCAAACGAGAGGTTGTATGACGCGCTTAGCAACAATGCTCATGGCAGTTGCCGCCATAGCAAGCATGGCCGGATGCTCCACGGCCGGCACAGAGCAAACCAAGAACGCAGGCGAGGCGCCCATGGCTGAACACACGCAACCGGCAGGCGCATGCCAGGCCGCCTCGGTTCCGGACGACACACTCATCGGCAAATCCGAGCAAGATGCAACGACACTGCTGAACGGCTGCCTGTGGCGCGTCAGTGAACGCGACGGCAAGGCGTTGCCGGGCACGATGGACTATCGGGAAGAACGCCGTAATCTCGGTATCCAGAACGGCAAGGTGATTTGGGTGCGGCGGGGCTGAGGTTTCCCCTGCGCCGTCACGTGTTGCGAACGGACAAAGAAAAAGCGGCTTCCTTTTGGAAGCCGCTTTTGCATTTGGCCAGCCACCAGCTGGGCAGCCCAGTCGAAGTGCGCTCTCCTGCGATCAGCAGACCAGTCAGCCGGCGGCGATACCCAGATGCCCCTCAAGTTGCAAATCTTGTCGGCCAGCTTGGCCGGTTTTGCTTCCGGAGAAATATGTAGTGCATAACCCAGCGATCTTTTCGAGGATGTCGCCGGCGGTAGCTATCCTAGCCATCCCGCCATCAGCCAGGTATTGGTGAAGTGGACTGGCCTTTTTACCTTCTGCGCCGGCTCCAGCGCGTCCAGTTGCTGGAGGATGGCACGGCCTCCAGCCTCATCTTCGCGAAGGGTGAGAACTTTTAGTAGGAGCCTCAAGCTGAACACCGTATCAGGGTGAGCGCCGCCCAAACTCTGGCGCATCGTGTCCGCCACGCGAGCCAGCATGGACTGGGCAGGCTCAAGCAAACCTGTCCTAGCCAAAGTCAGGGCCAAACCCGCCTCTGCCACCAGGGTGTCCGGATGCACGGCCCCCAACACCTGCATACGCTGGGCCACAACCCGCTTCTGAATCTCCATTGCGAGTTCGTCTTCGCCGAGATCGAAGCAGGTATCGGCCAGAAAGCATTGCTGAAAAAGCGTCGACGGGTGGTTCGCACCCAGCACCTCGCTCATGACTTGCACGAGGTCTTGCTGCATCTGTTGTGCCGGCAGCAGATGTCCCAGCGCGCGGCGGGTCAGCGCCAGTTGGCCTGTGGCCAATAGCGTGTCGGGGTGCGCCTCGCCCAGAATGCGTTGTCGGCTCGCAAGCACCGTCTCTTGCAACGCCTCGGCCCTTTCGAATTGGCCTTGGGTGAAAAGCGTGCTCGCGAGATAGCTGGCACTGGTCAATGTCCTGGGATGTTCGGCGCCACAGAAACGGGTGAAGAAGTCCAGCACCTGCGTATTGAGGGTCTCGGCTTCTTCGTTATCGCCCAGCGCAAACAGCGCACTGGCCAATGCGCTCATGCTGGAAACCGTTCGAGGATCCTGCGGTCCGAGCGCCCGGCATTGCTCGTCAAACACCTGCTGATGTAGCGCTTTGGCCTGTGCATAGCGACCCGACGCATAGAGACTGCGCGCCAAATTGGATTTGGTAGAGAGCACTTCAAGTGCGTCGACGACCGGCTCCGACGCCCTCAGCCTGAGCTCCTGCTCCTGCAACGCAGCAGCATCGGCATAGCGCCCCTGCCCGTACAGGGCGCGAGCCAAGCTGCGTTGCGCAGCCAATGTTTGGGCGTGGTGGGTACCCAGCGCTTCCACGCAAAGCGAATAGGCCTGCCGTAGCTGTTCAACTGACTGCGCATAGGCGCCCTGGCTGAACAACACGTTACCAAGCTTGTAGCGGCTGATGCTGCGTTCCAGGCCGCCATGTCCGTCCAGGCGATCGCGCTGCTCGATGACCCACGACAGCAGCTGGACCTGCAGACGCCAAGCCTGGGTGTGCGGATAACGCTCCCAGAAATCGCTGAGTTGCTCCAGCAGCCCCAAAGTTATCTGCGCCGACGCCCCCAGCAAAGACGCGGATTGGTCCGGCTCCAGACCCTGCAGCAAGATGGGAAACGCCCGGTGGAGATACTGTGGGGTGTCTGCTTTGAGCGCATCGGGAATCATCGGTAGCAGACCTTGCACCAACGCCAGACGAGCCTCCGAGAGGTTCACCCAGCACTCATGGAACTGATCCGCATCGCTCAGCCACTCCCCAAGACTGCGGTGGCACAAACGCCATGCATCGCCCTCCTGTTTCACCAAGCTGCCCAGCGGGCGCACGGCCAGTACACGGTCCTGTCCCTTCCATTGCAGCAGGGTGCCCGCCAGGCTCAGGGGCAGAGGCTCCGGGGTGGCACACAGCAGCGCAAGCAAGGGGTAGCAATGCGCTGACCACGCAGGATCACCGTGGGGGTCGGCGCCAAACTGCCTTCGCATCCATTCCAGATACACGGCCCCCAGCCCCTGGGGCAACTGAGCCGGATTGCACAGTGAGAACAAGCCGTTTGCGTAGCCCTCCCGTGCCAGTGCCAGATATAGCATGTTGCCCTGTGACGCCGCGATCAACGTCGACCTTGTCTGCGCATCCAGTGGTGCGTCGGGGTCGCTTTGCTGCCAGTCGTTCAGATACGCTTGCAGATCCGCCTCGTTGCGCGGATCTCGCATCGTCATCTCAAATGCTGGGTAGCGGGCCAGCGCCATCTTCACATCCGGGCGGCTGGTGACCACCAGGCCCAGCCAGCGCGGCATGGCATCGAGATACCTGGCCAGCAGGTTCACCAGCTCAGGCTCGGCCTCATCCAGCGCATCGATGAGCACCACCAGCCGGTCGCTGCTCACGCCGCCGTCGATCCTGTTGCGCAGAGGATGGATGAGAAGCCGCTCCATCAACTCAGTGGCCGCCATCTCAGGCACGGGTCGGGGCAGAGACGAGAGATTGCCGCGCAGCAAGCGCCGGTAGTCCGGCAACCGCGTGGCCAGCAAAAATGCCAGGTTGCAGACAAAGGTGTGCGCCGTGCGGGATTCCGGCACCTGGTAGTCACAGAAGTGATAGGCCACGACCTCTAGCTTGGCCTTGTGCACCAGTTCGGCCGCCAAAGCGCTTTTGCCCATGCCCGGCTCACCCACCAGCCAGAACATGCGCTGTTCGAGTTTGCCCGTGCGCCACTGGGCGATTGCCGCCTTCACCCACTGACGCCCGACCAGGCCATCTTCAATGAGCTTGCCGAGCTTGGCACTCTCCGGCATCGGACTGAGTATCTGCTGCAATGCCTGAATCTCGCCGGCAAACCCCTCATTTGCGGCGATGATGGCAAGAATCTTCTTTACCGTCGTGTCAAGCCAGGCACCCCAGGCTACCGGCCCCCTCTCACGCTGGGAGGACCAGTCGCTCACGTCCAGATACTGGATATGCGCAACGCTGGCCGGTATCTTGTTTTCTACCCGTTTGTCTGCCAGCAGCGTTGCGATGGCGCCATGCTTGTGGCTCATCGCAATACCGATCTCGTCAAGGCAGACGCCCGGATCGCGAACCGAACGCGGGCTCAAGAATGAGAGCACCCGGTCCGACTCATCAATGCCACGCGTAATGCCCTCCCGCCAGTCCTTGCCGGGATGCAGTTGCTGCCTATCAATCCAGGCCTCGTGTCCAGCTGCTTCCAGGCGCTGTTGAATGGCCTCCACCAGATCCGCCGTGTGGTCCGGGTTGTCGTCCACTTTGTGAGCGTAAGACAGGAAAATTTTCTGTTTGTGAAATGGGTTGGCGTCTGACATGGTGTGTCGCCTTTTGCGCTGGGTGGCGCACGAGGAAGCTCAAGATGGCAACGGCCAGGCCGTTGCTCGCCTGGAAAGGACTGGCCGCAAAGGCAAGCCCCGCAGCGTTACGTGTCCAAGCGTTATGGGCGCTAGGGCACGCGCGCTGGCACGGGCCTTCTGGCGTATTGGATGATCGGGCGGTTCTTCTCTTGCTCCACGCTCGGCAACGCCTCATACGGCCTGAGGTTAGGGCTGATGCGCTTCTTTAGATCCTTGACCGGCCCAAACCGCCAGCCTGCCAGGAGTCGCTCCGCACACCAGCGGGTATGCTCGGCTTGCATCTGCGCTTCATCGCCATGCGCCAGGAAATGGCGCTTTACCTTCAGGTGATCGGCCGCCTGACGATTGGAATCCCGCTCCAACTCTGACAACCCCCACCAATCGAAGGCCTGGCCATTGACGAAAAAACGGTAAATGTCCTGAGCATCCCGCTCGGACTGCTCCACCAGCACAGACTCATGGGTTTCCATACGGCAGCTGTATGCCAGCGGATCAAACAACGTCAGTCCGGCAGACAGCGCGTTCGACGGTGCATGCGCCAAGCGCTCCAGCACGCCACTGCCCTGCGGCAGGCACACCACAGTTCGCAACCCAGGCTGTCGCCCGCCCGCGTCGCGGTACTGCGCGCGCAGCATATCCACCGCGCGGACCGCCGTATGTGCATCGTCCACGCAGACAAAGCAAACCTGAAAGGGGGCACCTTCTCTTTGCCCCACCCCCAATAAATCGAGCGGCGGAGCTTCGGCCGCAGCGCTCACGCATGTCAAATCCAGCAAGGGAATCAACGCGCGCTCTTCAGGGTCCCAGCGCTCGGGAATGCGGCCGTCCAGTGCGGGGAAGCGCGCCTTGAGTGACTGCTCAAAGGCTGCGGCATCCGGCGCCACCAAGGTCACCTGCAACTTGCCTGCTCCTGGGTAATGCCCAAGCTTCGCAGCTTGCATCAAGAGCTGCTCCGCCAACGGGCTGGCGCCCAGAATCAACATGGAAGGCGGCGCATGCGGCCCCAATGCGGATTGGGTGAGATGGGGGCCGTGGAGCAGGAACAGATCACGTGCACACTGTTCCCAGGCGCTGAATACAAACCATTGCAGGCGGTGAGGAATGCGCGCCTGCTGCATGTTTTCGAGGCTTTCCACCACCCAGCGGCGCAGTGCGGAATCGCCCACGTGGATGAAACACTTGCAGATGCGCTTGCCGTCAGAACGGCTGCGACCAGCCTCACTGCGGCACAACGCCTCAAAGCCATTGAGGTTGCGGTGCTCCCCCTCCTCCAGAAAGTAGATCGCCTTGGCGCGTTCGGCACGCATCGTGCGCCAGCTGCTCACCGTGCCAATGTCGTCCATATGCAGCATGGCGCCCAAGCTGCGCAGATCGGCCGCTCCACTGAACTCGTTGACACTGCTGACCAGCAACACCTCGGCCGGAGTGGCTCGGCTGCGGTACTGCCTCACCAGTTCGATCGCTTGGGCTCCATGGCCGCAGACAATGATGTGCCGATCCAGAAAGTACCTGGACAAGCCGACACCGTTACGACCGACAACGCGCAATACCCCGCTCAATGCGGTGAAGAAAAACACCGTCGGCAGCCAAAAGCGCGCGACATTGAGCTGCCAAGGAATCTCCGGGTTGAGCGGGCCAAACCCATTGAGCGAGATCATTTGCAGGATGTAATACGCCGCATCCGCCCACTGAAGCCTGGTGTCCGCTCCAAAATAGAAGCCCTTGCCGACGTTGAAGCCCCATACGGCCATCAGCACGCCGATCAGCATTCCCCCGGCAAACAACAGCCAGGCATTGCGCCGATACCACCATCGCAAACGGTCGAACCTATCCTGCTTGATTGGCTGCATTGGAATGAACCCAAAAAAATAAACGGGGCTGTATCGGCCGGGCTTGTGAGGAAATTTGATGTCTGTAGTTTGCCTCAATCCCTGTGGACACCGTCAACTGCGCGCATACCCGCACCGTCTACGCGCAGCATGTTCAAACGGCTATTCGAGTACGCCATACCAGCCGATAAAGTCGTCACTCCCAAATATCGCGGCCAACGATGGCGTATCGCGCCGCGCCTGAACTTCGTTCACTTCGGGCCGTGCTCCACAAAGCATCAGCCCGCGTACAGGGAAGCGGTTAGCAGCCGAATCTCGATATTCGTTGGCACGGGGCATTACTGCTCGGCCAGCACACTGCCCTGCTTGTCAACCAGAGTGACCTTGACGATCTGCGCGGTGACGATCTTCTGTGCGGTATCGGCTTTCTGGTAATAGCCGTACACCGTCAGCTTGACTGCATCGTAGCGGGCGCGCTGGGCCTCGATCGACCGCGCAGCGGCTTCGCTGTCAACGCCCAGATAACGAAAGGCATCGCCGTTGCTGAAGCCGAGCTTGTACTCACCGTTATCGAAGAAGTAGCGATAGGCACCGGCCTCCCACAGCGAGTTATCCAGCGGGAAGCCCTTCTGTTCAAAGCTGTACTTCCCGATGGAGTTCGGGATCGTCATCTTGAAATAGCGGCGCGACTTGGCGGCAGCGATGTCGGCATCGATCTTGGGCGTGAGTGCCACAAGCAGGTCGTGCTTGCGAAATTCGTCGGTCGCGCGGGCATAGTCCTTGGAGATACTGCTGGCGACTTGTGCATAGTCGGGTGGCATGCCTGTGAGCGCAAGGTATGCGTACATGAGCTGATTGCCGCTATCGAGGGGAATGTAAGCGCTGTCGGGTGTGGCCTTGTCGGCCTTCGGCAGCGCTTCGAGTGCAGCGGCAATTTGCGCATCATGCACGGCCTGCGGCGCGGTGGCTTGCGCCAGATTGGGTGGGGTCGGTGCGGCAGTCTGGGGCTTGGTTGAATTGGTTGCCTTGTCGCCACAGGCGGTCATGGTTACGGTGCCAGAGAGTACAAACAACAGTACACAGGCGCGGGCAGCGTGGCGTGTAGAACGGATGGTCAGCATGGTGATTTCTCGCAATCGGTAGCAGGGATGACTCAAGCACCAGACCGGGGTCAGGTGCGCTTGGCGAAAAATTTCAACACGCCGGTGGTCGCGAAATACAGGCTGACCAAGCAACTGAGATAGCCGCCCGCGCCAATCGAGATCGCACGCATGACCTGGCGCGTCATGGCGCCGACGACGTCGGCTGCGCCGCTGCCGCCAAACGCCATGGCCGCACCCTGCGCTTGCGACAAGCTGTTGCTGATGCTCAAGTAGAAGGCCAGGGCAATGCCGAGCAGAAACAGCAATGGCAGACAGTTGGCAAGCTGCGCGCGTGCGTCGCGCACGAAGTACGAAGCAACGGGGCCCGCCAATGCCACGATGGCCAGCACGCCGTACATGCCGGAGCTGCCACCGTTGCCGCTGAGCGCTGCCATGGCATCGCCGGAAGCATTGAGCACGCCCAGCAGTTTCCACAGGCTCATGCCCATCTTCATGCCCGGCGTCAGTTGCACCGATACGGTGTTCAGTGCGAACCAGGCCATCGCCAGCAGACCGGTCCCCACCAATGTGCCCGTGCCCACCCGTGCCGCCAGCTGGCCGCCACGCGCTTTGAGCACTGCCACAGCATCGTCGGCTTTCTCTCGCGCAAGTTGGGTATCGGGCACTGCAACGAGCGCAGTGAGTTCACCGGTGTCGTCAAACAGCGCATCGACCGTCATGTTTACGGCAGGCGCCTCATTTGATCGCCAGACGCCCTCAAGCGTGAATGGATACTGACGGCCGTTCACGATGATCAGGCCAGGCCCGGTGCGCGTGTCGCGCAAGATCCTTCCGCGTTGCTGCATGGTGTGTTCTTCCTGTTGAAGGTCGCCGTGGAGTGGTGTTTCCACAGACGGCGTGCTGTGGATACCCTCTATTCGCAGCGACGAAGCGAAGCCGGAAGAATTTTTTTGGGCAACCGAGCATGCAAGCGCATATGAAAACCTTCGGCGCAAGCAGGCACCGACCCCGGGGTTACGGGCCGGATAAAACATGGCTGAGAGGCGGCTATTGGCCCTTGCGGGTGGCGCTGCTGAACATGTCCATCAGCGATTCGGCCGTGACTTGCCCGGTCTCCGCCTGCACCTGGAAGAGGTTGAGTCGCGCTGGCATGTAACCCTGCGCGGCGGCGGCTTCGTAATAGCGGCGCGCTTTTGCCACGTCGCGCGTGGTGCCGTGCCCGAGGTAGAACATTTCGCCCAGTTCATTGAGCGCATAGGGCATGTCCTGTGCAGCAGCAAGGAGGAACCAGCGCATTGCGACCGTGTTGCTCCGGGTGACCTGCGTGCCAGCGCCAAAGCCACGGCGGTAGGCCGTGCCCAATACCGAGGCCGCTACCACATTGCCGCCGCGTGCCTGGCGCTCCAGCCGGGGCAGGTCGTCGCGGTTGACGCCCTTGGCCTCGCGCTCGATCTGTTGCGCGATCATCATCTGCTCATCCTGTCCCGCAGTCTGGAACCATTGCAGCAGTGGCTTGCCGTCGGCAGTACTGATAGCCGTTGCATCGCTGGATACTGACGCCGCGCCACGCGCAGGTGTGCCATCCACATTGCGCCCGGGCCGCGCCAGCATCAAGCGGGCCTGGGCCTTCGGGGCCGGCACGAGCGCGAAGTCGCCCACCAGCGAGGTGGCGATCCATGGCCGCTGCTCGTCGCGCGTGCTGGCACGCACGTCGGTCATGACGTGCTTCATGACATCTTCGATCGGCATGCCGGGGCGCGGGAGCCAGTTCGACAGTGCCTGCGCGAACGGCCCATTGGTGCCGCGCCCGTCCAGTGCACGTTCGCCAGGTTGCGTGGCGTAGGCCACCAGCATGCCGTTGGCGGGCTTCTGCGCGACAAAGCCGGCCGGCGCACCGGCACCGCGATAGGCACCACTGAAGCCCCCCTCGTCCGGGTCGTTGCGGCAGGCATCCAGCATCACCAGCGAAAGATGCGCGCCGCTGTCTTTGAGCCGCGTGATCAGGTAATCGACCGGCATGGCTGTTTGCGACAGCGCATCGGGGCGATCCAGTGGTGCACCAACCGGTATCAGATAGTTGCGCCCGCGGATCTGCATGCCATGACCGGCGTAGTAAAACGCGGCAGCGCCACCGGCACTCATCTGCTCCGCCAAACGGCCGAGTGCCTGGTACAGCGCGTTTCGGTCGGCATCGACAATCAGTTCGGTAGCGTAGCCGGCCTGCTTCAGGCTTGCTGCAATCAGCCGCGCGTCGTTCTCGGCGTTGTGCAGTGCGTACCGACCGGAATAGCGCGTGTTGCCGATCACCACCGCAAATTTGGGTGCGGTGCGATAGTCGATCGATTCAGCCCGCGTGGATGCAGATACGGCCGGCACAGGTGTGCCGGCCGCCGCTGGTGCGGCGCCGGAACACAGCAGCCACACCGCGATGGTCATGACCGCAAGCCGTATGCCGTTGCCCAGACGTGCGTGCGGTCCACTCATGGTCGCGGCCTGATGATGCGCGCGTCGAGCACGATGCTCGTTGCCCTGAGTCTATCGAGCGCCTGTTGCGTATCACCCTCGCGCACGGTGATCCAAACCATGCCTTGGTCATCGGGGCCACGCACGATTTCAAGTTTGAGCGCCGTCAGCGTCTTGCGCAGCTCACCCAGCGTTACACCATCGGCAAACACCGCTTGGATGAGTGGGCCGGTCGTGGCCGAGCTTCCTTCCGAGCCCCGGAAGACCGGCGCATTGGCGCCGGCGTCCAACTGCTCGAGGCGCAAGGTTTGCACACCGGCCAGCAAAGCCAGCGCCGCAATCGACGCAAACGCCCAGGCGCCGGCCGCCGGTCGTTGCCACCACGCCATCAAGCGTTGCCGCCATGACTGCATGGACGGGCGCGGCCCCTGTTTCGCTGCCCCCGCCTTGGGCAGTGCCTCAAACGGCACCAGCGGTTGCGTATGTGCGGCCGCACGTTCATCGATAGCTGCACGCGTGTGCTCGACGAGCACACGATCGGCATGAGCGGCTTCGGCCAACTCTGGGTGTGCGGCGATCATGCTGATCATCCAGGCCTGCTCTGCGGCGTCAAGCTTGCCGCAAGCGAACAGAAACGATTGCGCCTCAAAGCGCGCCAGGTCTTCGCTGTTCATTGGGGGGTCTCCTTGCGCATGCCCAGTTTGCGGCCCAGGCATCCACGCATACGCTCAGCTGCCTTGCTCACCCATTTGCGCACCCGCTCACCGTTGAGCAGCTTACCGTCGGGCATATGAGCCTGCAGCACTGTCGTCATGCCCTCGTAGGTCAGGTCTTCATCAAGCGCCAGCTCCATCGCCAACCGGTAGTTCGGGTCGTTGCCGGCCGGCAGCGTTTCCAGGCATGCCCGGGCGGCTGCAACGACCTGCTGCTGATATACAGCGTCGAGCACCTCGTCATGCCAGAGCACTGGGCACAACAGGCTGCCGAGTATGTCGCCAGGGCTGTCTTCATCGGCCGAGGCATCGCTGGTATCAACGGTGGCGCCGCCGTTGCGCAGCGCATTGCTCACGCGGACTTCCTTGTAGTGCTTGCGCAGTTCGGTGAGCGTGCAATACCGGGTAATGCCTTGCACCCAGGTCTTGACCGAGCCGCGCTCCGGGTCGTACTTGTGCGCGGTGTTCAAGATCTGTAGCCACGTCTCCTGCACCGCCACGACAGCGATTTCCTGGTTGAACTTTGCCGTTTGCAGGGCGCACAGATCGATGGTCTTGAAGACCCGGTGATAGAACTCCCGCTGCGCCTGTTCCACCGCCCGGCCATTGGCGCCGGGTTCGGCAAATTTGCGCAGCAGATACGCCAACTGCTGGTTTTCGAGGTCGTCGCGAATCATTCCCTAGGTTTCTCGCGTGGTGTCCATCCAAACTCAACTCGCCGATGAAGGCTCAGGCCATGCATGCGCATCCGGTTCTGCACGGAGGTACATGGGCTCTTGTTCAGTTCAAGGTAATACGGGCCTCACCGGAGGCGCGTGGGCACTGCATGGTGTCTGCGAACATCGCGACTGAACGCATGATGGTCCGTACGGCGCGAGACAAGCGGCGCTCCCACGCAATCTGGTCGTCAAACAACAGCTCGATGGTGAACCACACCGAACCAGCCTGTGTATGCGCTTTGACGAGCTTCATGCGGCGATTGACCTCGTCGAGCGCCACCAGCGCCTGTTGCATCTCCAGCTCGGAGTCGATGCTCCAGACGCTGGGCAGGATCAGCTTGGCAAAGTCCGGGTCATCGTTGTCAAAGCACAGCGCGTAGTTCATCCCTTCACTTTTGAAGCGGATATCGCCGTCTTCATCGAGTTCGGCCGGATAGCCTTCTGTGCGCAGGTAATCAAGCAGGTGCTGGACGTGATGGTTCATGGCTTCCTCTAGGTCAGGCTGACGTTACCCAGGCCGGCAAACGATGCACGTGTGCACGGCGTGGCAGGTGGTGTCCCCTTATTCGGTGAGGAAAGCAAAAACCGGAAATTTTTTGAGCGAATCAGCGGTTCAGAACCGGTTCGTACAAAACATCGAACACATCTGCCGCCACGACAGCCTGATCACCCGGGCAGTATTGGACCAGCCAGTCACCGGGGCGGCCTGACAGCCTTTGCCCGCTCGCGATGGTGACCTGGAAAGCAGCATCCCAGCGCCGTGCCAGGACTTCACGCACGCGCTTGGCAAAAGGACCATCGGTGCCAGCGGTGTGCCCCTCAATGGTGGATACGTAGGTGGCATCGAAGCGCGCACGGGCAATCGGCCAGTGTTCCCCCTTGGGGCCCGTCATCAGCGCGTCGCCAGCCTGGTAGCGCACGGGCCCCTCCAGCGTCTGGACAACGCCGTCGCTTTTGGCAAAGCGCACGGTAAGCACAACCTGGCGGGTGCGAAACAATGCCGCCGCAGGGTCGTTGCGCAAATCCACGTTGATCAGCGAAGGCATAGTCATGCGTGTTGTTTCATACGAAAGCGTACGTGGACAGCCATTGCATGCTAGGCCACCTGTACGTCCTTGTCACTCAGGGTGATGTGCCAGCCGAGCGCCTCGCGAATGACGAGATCGTAGAACGTGGTGACCTGCTGTCGCAGTCCATCACCGGCATCTGGCGCACGCGAATCAACTTGCCGCTCCAACGCCTTGAGCGATTCGCTCATCTCTTCGGACTGCTCCGCGAGCTTGGCGAATTCGCCCGAGGCCAGGATACCGTGACACGCCGCTGCAAGCGCCGGCAAGCCCGCCGCCAGCACCGACAGAAATGGGTGATGCCAGACGAAATGCCCCAAGCAAGCGAGCAGCGTCAGATAGAAGCAGGTGTCCGCAATACGGTGCAGGCGATGGTGGATGTGGTGGTAGCGCTGTGCATTGCCCTTGTGATAGGCGCGCTGGCTGGCAATCAGTTCTGCGAAATACCGGCGGTAGCGTGTGTTGTAGCTCGCGTCTTTCGGTGCATCCGGGCACTTGGCAGAAAGTTCAGCCAGGTGCTTGGCAATCTTGAGGTTTTCCTGCCCGGCTTCACCCAGAGGGGCGTTGACAGTCAGCTTGCCACCAGGAAAGCCCAACATGAGATCCGCATATCGGACTTGTTCGGCAGCAAGCCGCATGGTTGCCCACTGGCCGCGCCACCCTTGGTTGATCCTGCGCAGGCCGATTCGCTTGAGCAAGCGGCTGGCGAAGGACGCATCGCGCTCGGACTCGCGCCCGTACCAGTGGATCAGCAGGATGATCGAAATGCACACCAGTTCGGATAGCGTCAGCAGCCCCGCATAGGCGTGCAGCTCGTGCTCGGGGATCAACCCGCTCAAAGGGATCAAGGCCAGCACCACGGCAACAAAACCCAGCGAGAAATTGATCAGGAACGCCGCGCGGTAGCGATTGCCATAACGCGTCGATTCCGCTTCGTAATCTGTGTCCGGTTGGAGCAGCGACGGCACGTACAAGGGCGTGACGCTTGGGCCGGCATGCGCTTTGCCACCCATCCTGTTGCGGAAGGTTAGAAAGATCCACGCGAAGATGCGATCGGGCAGGGTCGACAGTGCAGTCATGAGTTGAAGAGCAAAAGCAAAGAAAACACAGTGCGCTGAGCGCCACCTATTCAAGCCGAAGGACGGCACGCGGATTCCAGCCACCGCGCTTCGTCCAACTGGTCCGCATTACGCAAATGCTGCAGGAGCCACCCCTTCAGTTCGTCGCGCATGTCAGGCAGGCTTGCGCCGTAGGCAACGAACGCCTCCAGCAATGGGCGCACACGCGGCCACTGCTTCAATTCGATCACGCAGATTGCCAGAAACGCCGTGTTGAGGAGCAACGGAATGAAATCGGTGTTGTCCACCGGTTCGTGGGCCAGTGCATATTCGAGTAGTTCAGCCGCCTCATCCCAACGTGCGAGACCAAGCAGCGACTGCCCGGTCGCCCGGGCACAGCGCGCACGCAGCACAGCCTCTTGTGGGAAAGACGACGTCTGTGTTGCGAGCATGGCAAAGCCGGCAGTGACTGCCTCTTCGAACCGCGATTGCGAACGCAGGGCGTTGATGAGCGGGAAGCCCATCAACAGCCGCACGCGGCCACCCTCGCCCCCCGGGAAGTCGTAGCTCATCAGCATCGCGCGACGCGCCAGTGCTTCCGTGAGCGTGAAGTGAGGCGTTCCCAGCAGTAGTGGCATGGCGCAACTGATGAGCACCAGTTGCAGTTCCGGGTCGGTTGACGGTGTCATCTCGATCAACGCCTGCAGCGCCGCGTCGAGCGTTGCGCTCCACGGGGTGCCGTCGATCTCGCCATCGACGATCAAGCCCATCAGGATGCCAAGGCTTGTTGGTGGCAAGGCGGCCTGCGGCGCGTCCGCCCACGCGCGGATGCGAGGAGCGATCACGTCGAGTGCTTCCGGTACGCGACCCTGGTTGACCAGGGCGGCAGCAAGTTGGTAGTCAAAATCCCCAGCGTGGGAAATACGCTGTCCGGCAATCACGCCTCGTGCAAGTCGCTCCAGGTCGGCCCAGCATTCAAATTGCGTCAGCAAACGTCCGAGCAGATAAGGCCACGTTGAATCCGTACTCTCGACGGTCATGTCAATCAGTGGCGTCAGCGAGAAGCCCTTACTGACCAGCACGCGCCAGCCCTCGAACAGGAGTCCGCTGTTGGAGACATACAGCGCGCCGATGTTGTTCCGGACGCTTAACGTTTCATACAGGCCTTGCACGTCGTCCGGGCCACCCGCATGTGTGGCGAGCCAGATCATTTGCTGCGTGCGTTCGATCAGCCCGGTGACATCCCAGGGCTCGGGCACCGCACCGATGTAAGCGGCCAAACGACGGCGCGTGTCCGCCTGCGCAGGCGCATCCGGGTCGTCACCAAAGCAATGCTTGAAAACGATGTCGCGCAGGTGCGGGTTACGCAGCCGCCAACTGCCGCCAACGTCGACCAGAGCAGGTTCCGCCAGGCCCTGCCACGTCATCCATTGCAGCGTGCTCAGCCCCAACCCCGCGCTCGCCGTGAAAAAATCGTCCGGCACGCCCTGACGTGCCAGGCACAAGACCTCCAGCATGCCGCGCCACCGGTCGCTGTCCCGGTGCCCGGCGCCAACATATCCCAGCCACGCTTGCAGCGAATGCAGGAATGCCTGCTCGATGGTCGACATGCCGGCATAGACGTCCAGCGTGGCATCCAACGTCTCGAACAGAGCGCTGTGGCGAAGCTCGTCGAGCACCAGCGTCAGAAAGAACGGCGACCCCGCGAGCGGCATGCTGACGAGCTTGTGCATGGCCTGCGTGTCGAGCGATTTGCGATACCGGGCCAGGTATTCACGCGCAAAGGTCTCGCGCTCTTCGGGCCTCAGATCCTCCACGGGGCGGACATTGAACGCCCCCGTCGCGCGTTGACCAAGGGCGGCGTCCGTTGTCGTCAGGATGATCGCAAGGCGGGGGTTTTGCACCAGTCCCAGCAGATCCACCAAGTCAGTGGCACCGCCCAGCAGGTCAATATCGGTGATCTGCAGGATGACGGGGCGTTCGATCGCCTGGAGCACTTCGCGCAGGCCGGTGCGCCCGGACGGCTGCGATGCCGGAATCGCGCTGAACGCTGCCATCGCACTGCGAATGAAACCGAACGCGCCGTCCACGTTGGTGACGATACCCGTGCGGCAGTGCAGAGCGATCACCGGCGCGCCAAGTTCCCAGAACCGCGTAAGCGTCGCGAGGCCCATGGCTTCGTGGGCCTTGCCGATGCCGGGCGGGCCGACCAACATCAGCCGGATGTTGCCCGGGTGGTCCTTGTCGGCCCAAGCGCGCGTCACGGCATCGGCCTGCGGGTCACGTTGCTCAAAGATGACGCGCTCGGCATCCATGACGTCGTTCAGCGTCTGGTTGGCCTGCCAGCCGAGCGGCAATGGTGCTGCCGTTTGCTGCTGAACTGCTGCAACGCTTCGCGCAACACGCATGATCGCCGCAGTGATGGCGTGCTCGATGTCATCCCCCAGTTCCTGCACGGAGCGATAGCCATCCATGCGTACGAGGCCCCGCTCACGCAGCGCATGCTTGAGTGCCTCCTGGCGAGCGGCGCCTGCAGCATCGGCCTCGTAGTAAATCGGTGCTGCGTCGAGTTCGCCCGTGTGCTGCGCGAACATGCGTGTCAGCTCGGGCGCACGGTTGTAGAAGAAAGCATGGCCCGTCATCTCTGGCGTATCAAGCACGCCGTAGCGGATCTCCATTTCCGTGACGCTGTAGGCATCCCGACGGGCGCGGCCACGCATTTCCAGGCTCGCGTCGCCGTTGGCACGGCTGCCCATGGCGTGGTCGAGCGCATCGAGTGCCGCTGTGTCGGGAATCCAGCCGTAGCGTTCTCCGAGCAGGCCGATGAAGAACGGCGGGCAGGCGCGGCACCGGTCGATCTCATCCAGGCAAATCGCTACGGTTTCGCCGCGATATGCCTCCTCCGCCGTAATGCCCCAACGCAGATCGATCTCCTGCAGCAGCACCCCGCGGGACTGCGCCAGCCGCTTCAAGCGCGGAAACACGACCGTCACCAAGTAGTTGCGCTCGACCTGCATGTCGCGAAACGTCGACGACATAAACACACGGATGGTGCGTTGATTGCGAAAAACCGGCACCGAGAAACGCGCGTGAACGTCATCGACCACCTCGCGACTTCCGTCTGGACCCTGGCGGATCCAGCGCGTCACCTCGCCATCGGATTGTGGTGCGAGCAGCGTGAGCCCCGGCGTGTCGCTGTGGACTTCTTCCGCATCCGGGTTAAAGCGCAAGTCTTCCTGATCAACCTGCGGCGCGGCCACGAGTGCCTGCCATTGATACATCTGCCCGTTGTCTTCGTACATCAAACGTCCTTCTTAAACCGTCGGTCCTGGCACCGGCCATCGGTACACACCCGGTACAGATGCTTCTGCAAACCACGCCAAGGCGGCGTTGTACCGCCTTGGCGTGCACTGGCTTATTGCACCCAGACGCCAACATAACCGCGGTTTGTGTTGCCGGGGTTGGCGCCGTGCTCGACGATCGCAAACCGCGTGCGGCCCGCCGACACGAAGCGAACCGCCTGGAACCAAGCGTTGCCCGGCAAGCCCACTGCAGACGCCGGCACTCCGGACAGCAGCGCCGTAAGCTTGCCTGCCGTCAGTGTCACCGGCGTTTGGCCCTCAATGGTGAGGGTGGCGTTGCCCGAAGTGTCCACCGCAATGCTCGAATGCACCGAAGCGGGCGTTGCAGCAGGCAGGCCATCGCGGCGGCAGTCTTCCCAGTACTGCGAGAACGTGATGCCCGCCAGATCGGTCGCCGACGTCACCTTGGATGCGGTCTGCGCCACCAGCACATCGGTCGACTTGAGCCCGTCGGTACCGTCGCCCACATTCGCCGCCATGCAGACCATCGAGGCTGCGGGCAGGTTCGGATCGCTGGCCAGGCTGGAAAAGTTCATGCCGTACTGAACGGGGCTCCCCCACAGGAAGCCGCCATCCGGTTGCGGTGTCACCGTGATGGCCTGCGAGCCGAGGTTCAGTGTTCCGGCCGCGCCCACGCCACGATCCACGATGGTGGCAATGCTCGGAGCCATGCCCAGGGCGTTGTAGTGATAGTCCGCGTAACCCACCGCGCCTTGCGGAACGACCGGCGTGCTGGCGGTGGGGTCGCATGCCGGCGCGGGGCTCAGTCGCGTGGCCGTCCAGGGGGCCCCGAAGACCGACGTGGGATCGTCTTTGGTGTACGTCCCCACCGCAGCGCTCCAGTCCGGCCCAGAGAACGATCCCGTGAGGAAGTCAATATTGCCGATCGTCGAATTCAGGACTTGCTGCGCGGACGATGCCGTGAACACCCATTTCTGCATGGCCGGAACGTAGAGCACCGAACCGTCCAGGTGAGCCTGGGTGCCGTCAGCGTGCGTGACGGTGGAGCTGAAGCTGCCGTCCACCTCATTGATGGTCGCCACAAAGGTGTCGTCGGAGCGGTCGGCATGGTTGAACTGCCACTGACCGGCAAACAGGCACATGTTTTGGCTTTGCATATGCGCCTGCGCAGCGGCAGGCGACACCAGCGCCTTCTGGGGTGAAGCCGCCTGAATGGCGGCGATGACGGCCGGGTCCGCAGCAAACGCGGCAGGCGTCTGCGCGAAGTTCAACTGCGTGCTGGACAGTGCAGCAACAGACGCCGCGGAGATCTGGATACGGCTGACCGGGTTGCCGCCTGAGTCGAGCGATTGCAGGAACGCCCCGATGTTGGTCACGGTGTCGTCCGTCACACCGGCGGCGTTGGGCACGAGTGCCAGAGGAGTCACCACGGCTTGCCCGGTGGCCGAGCCGATGCTGACGCCGCCCACAGAGAAGGTCACGCTTTGGCCGGGCACGTAGTTAAAGTGGCCGGCGGCGTCCGTTGTGCCGCTCACGCTGCCCGAAACGTAGTGGAGCCCCGCAACGGGCGCATCCACAAACACCCCCTGCGCGGTTTGGGGCGTACTCGGATTGAGGTTGTTGGAACCGTCGTTGCCCCCGCCGCATGCGGAAAGGGCCGTGCAGAAAGCCAGACACGTGAAGCGCAACTTATTCGTGTTTTTTTTCATCGTAAATGGGTTCCGTGGTGCGCACGGAGATAGGTGATTGATACGGCAACCAAACAGTTGCGAGCACCCTCCTCTGGAGGGGAAGCATTTCCACCCGGCGGGAAGGCACGACAGACACGCCGGCGGACCGATTTGGCTTATCTGGTTTGGTCTGGACGCATCTCGGGGCGAGAAGGGGCGCGATTGCTCATGGGTTTCTCCAAGTTGACCGGCGCCTGCTGGATGGCTGATCGCCACGCCACAGCAGGTCCGTATCCCCTATTCGCTGCGGCGAGCCGGAACCGGAACTTTTTCTGGTGGAAATTGGAGGTTGTTGACGCGCGAGCGGAATTGACCCAACTGGTGGGATGCCAACACGTGCCTTCCGAGCTTTGCTTGGCTTGGCTTGGCATGTTGACGCGCGTGGCAGCCCGAGCGGCTCACGAATACGCCCCTGCTCGGGCGTCAGCCGTTTACCCTGGAGTGGCCATCGGTCTGCCCATTCATTTGGATACCCCCACAAACCGGGAATACGAACAGGCTCGCAGACCACTTGCCTTGGTTTGAGCGCGAACAGGGAGATCGGTGAGGGGGAATCAACCGGCATGGCCGCCGGAGCGTCATGGCAGAAGCCGCAAGCGTCTTCGCACCTGGAGCTGCCGGCGTTGCCAATGCTCTAGCGCTTAACGAAATGGCGACTACGACCGCAAACCCAAACGCCCTTCGCGCGGGAAACTCGCTGGAGCAATGTCGGCCTTAACGAGTCCATGCGAGTTGGCAGCCGTGCGACCGAGTGCGCTGCTTTCCCGGCGTCGAAACCGCTGCAACTCGCCCACCTCACGGCCACAGTGGGCGAGCTATACGGTGCTGGCGGGGCCGAGGCATCCGCGATCAAGCGGCACTCTTGCTAGTCCACAGCACACTCGAAATCCGCGAGGCCGTGCAGCGCATCACCACAAGCATTGGCTACCTCTGCCATCACTCGACTCGACAGGCTATTCGATGCAAAGAACGCGTCCCCGCGCCCCCTGGATGCCTCGCACCGGGAACAATGCTATTCCAGCGACTCAGACTCGGTGGCACCCTCAAGCCGCCTGCGTAGGGCGGTTAGCACTTGATGCGTGGTCTGAAGATCCGACGGTTCGAGCCCGTCCGCGAGCGCATTGGCCCACGGCACTTCAACGCGCATGGCGTTGGCAAACGCCTCACGCCCTGCGCTCGTCAAGACGACAAGTTGAGCGCGCCGATGGTGGGGATTGGGTTGGAATTCGAGCAACCCGTCTCTTACCAAGTCATTGACGATGCGTTGGATATTCTGGCGGTTGGCTCCCATGTCGCGGGCCAACCAGGCCACAGGCTGAGGACGCTCAGCCGCCGCGATCGTTCCCAACACCTGCCACCTGGCGCTGGTCAGGCCAATGTCGGCCACCAAGCGATCGCCGGCCGTCAGCATGCGGTTGTTCAGCCTGAACAGCTCCAGAACAAGATTCGTCAATGCCTCACCGGCAAGTGTGTGCTTTTCCAGGATCATGACGTAATCATACCATCTTGACACCATAATGCCAAATTGCTACATTAAGGATGCATGATGTCAATTCGGTGTCGTGCAACCACCGAAGGACCTTGCCATGCTTTCGTTGCGCCCCCTTGATCCCGTCGCTCCTATTGAGCAACAGCTCCACTGCGCATCAACCCCAGTCGTCCTGGTGAATCTCTTCACTGTGGCCGAAGCAGATATCCCTGCCCTGATAGTTGCCTGGGAGCACGACGCCAACTGGATGAAACTCCAGCCCGGGTACATCTCGACCCAACTGCACAGGGCTGTCGGCGCAAGCGCTATGTTCATGAACTATGCAGTCTGGGAGTCGGTCGACCATTTCCGTGCTGCGTTCACCCATCCCGAGTTCGCCAACGCACTGGCTGCATACCCCTCCAGCGCCATTGCGCAGCCGCACCTCTTCTCGAAGGTGTCGGTCCCCAACCTCTGCACGGCTTGAGCCTGCAAAGTCGAAAAGACAACCATGCCCAAACTCATTCATCGCATCGGCAGCACGATCGCGCCGCTATGCATTGCGACCTTCTTCCTCTCGACCCTGCTGTGTGAGTTGTTTGCCACCCGCACGGTGGTGGCCCAGTTGAAGTCTCTGATCGTCACGCCAGGATTGTGGATCCTGATTCCTGCGCTTGCAGCGACAGGAGCGAGCGGAATGTTCCTTGCAAAGTCGCGACGCGGACGGCTTGTCGACGCCAAAAAGAAGCGCATGCCGATCATCGCGGCTGTGGGTCTGCTGGTGCTCGTGCCCTGCGCCATCGCGTTGAACCGCTGGGCTTCGGCGGGAGCCTTCGACCCCACCTTCTACCTGGTCCAGACGATCGAGCTGCTGGCCGGCGCAACGAATCTCACGCTGATCGGCCTCAACGTCCGCGACGGGCTGCGCTTGAGCGGCCGGCTACGGGCAAAAACGCCTGTCGCCACTCAATCGCCCTGAGCTTCGACAAACGCAAGGCTCTACCTTGATTATGAGAAACCGGAGAGACCATCCGAAACACAGTTGACTCTCGACCTCTACCCCTCCTGGATTCGCCATGCAAGTTGGAGGCACCGGGTTCTGTCAGTTTATGGGGCGATGGTGAGAGCGATAGCCGCGTTGGACAACCGAAACGGGCAACCTGGGTCATGCCCAGGCCACTGCAGGGGCATCAAAGCCGCGACATGACTGAGCACGATCTACGCACGCGGCAGGGGCATACGGCTCTACAGCCTTGCGCGATCGACTCGCCATGCTCCCTCCGAAGAATTTGTAGAAAACTCGACGTTTTGTAGGCGCAAAGAAAAAGCGGCTTCCTTTCGGAAGCCGCTTTTGCATTTGGTGCCGGCTGCAGGACTCGAACCCGCCACCTGATGATTACAAATTTCCTTGTAAATCAATAAGTTATTGATAATCAAGGGAAAATGACCGTAAACGCCAAAAAACCAAAGTACTTTATATTCAGTAACTTAGCGTAAGGGAGCGAAGTCCTCTGAAGCTGACCAATGCACCGCAAATGTACCGTCGTGAGGGGGAGGTTGACCATGGCCGCCACCGGCCAGGATTCCGTGCAAATCAACACGCAAAGGATTTCGCGAGGCATTCCACGATCAGATCGCGCAAAGAATCCGCCGTCAGCTCGCTCAGATCAAAAACGACCTCGGAGGTTGACGATGTTCCGCCACGGTTGGAAACCACCATGTGCACGTGAATTTTTTGGTCGAGCGCGTCGCCTATCAAGGTGATTTTCGGATATTGGTTGGCGTGCCCTGAGTCATATTCCTGCGCCTCCCTGCCGGCGGGGAAAACAAGGAGCGTCGTGCTCAGGGCCGTCATTTCGACTTTGAAGCCATGGCCGCGTTTCTGCAGGTGGGCGCCGATGTCTTCAAAGACGGGATGCGTTGTCTTCATTCGGAACGCTGCGAAATCGGTTCGAAATCTTTCCATTGCGATCTGTTTGTCGGTAGCTTCTTCCCTCTCTTCGGCCTTGCGCTTGTCGAATGCATCCATTGCCGCGTCAAGTCTGTCATAAGAACCCATATTCTTGCCTCGCTAAGATGGGAGCCTAAACCGCAAGCCGGCCCATGATTGTCCGGGGCTGGGCTGCCACGTCGATCATGGGCGCTGCCGCCATGGCGATCCTCGTTGTGATTACCCCAGTACGCACGGAACGTGCCGGTTCATTGTTGTTTGTGATCCCAGCGTAGTCTGCCAGTGAGAACCTGTCGGCTCGGTACCGTACAGAAGTCGGTATGTTGTTGGCGCCTTAGATCGAAGCTGTTGCGCCGCCACCGGCATGCGCGCATGCATTGGAGCACCAGACCACCCGATCACTGCGTCTGCCACCGTACCGACACCGTCCCCGCGAACGAGGAATTTGGTTCTTGGGGCATTCGTGCGAAACATACCGATGACCGCACGGGGCCTCCTTTCAACGGAGATCGCCATGGATGCCTATCCGACTTGCCGTTACAAGGGGTACGATGTCTATCCCCTGATCTACCTGTTTGACCCGCCTCGGGAATGGCATGAGCGCCGTCCAGACCGGTCATACAGCGCCTCTGTGATGATCTGCCTCGAAGGCTCATCTCCGGATGCGGGGCACTCCCGTATTTTTCGCCTGAGCGGTGAACCATGGGAGAGCATCGGTACGGCCAAGCGTGCCGCCATGGAGGGCGCCGAAGACATCATCGACGGCTTCGTTCCCGGTCAGTCCGTGGCCTTCGCGTGATCGCCCATCAGTTTTTGGGCAACGGTCGGGCTCCCCGACGCTGCTTTCACCCGTAACTTGGTTTGCCAACAACCATGTGGCTCCGGGGGGGCTACAGGAGGGTCGTATGGTTCGCATGCGCTACTCAGTCCGCCTGGCCTATGAGATACGTGATCCCACTGCGGATTTCATTTTTAATGTTCACGCCGCGAGGACGTCTCGCCAGACGATCGTCGCCGAGTCACTGCATCTGGCGCCGGCGATGTCGGTCGTGCCTCATACCGAACCGACCTTACTCAATCGCCGTTTGCGTGTACGGGCGCCTCGGGGCGACTTCACGTTGACCTATGAGGCGACGGTGGACATAGAACACCTATTGACGCCCGCCGAATTTCTGCACGAAGTCCCTATTGCGGATTTGCCGCTGTACGTCGTCCCATTCTTGACCCCTAGTCGCTATTGCGAATCGGACCGGCTCATGGAGTTTGCGCAGCAGGAATTCGGCGGCTGCCAACGCGGCTATCCGCTAGTTATCAGGATTCGGGACTGGGTCTGTGGCTACGTACGATTTGTACCGCAATCGACGAGCGAGCGAACGTCTGCGGTCGGCACACTCGTGGAGCGAAGGGGCGTTTGCCGCGACTATGCACACTTAATGATTGCATTGTGCCGTGCTCTGAGCATACCGGCGCGCTTCGCAACTAGTCTCGACTATGGTGCCGATCCATTGCTGGGGTCGCCAGACTTCCACGCCTTCGTGGAGGTCTTTCTAGGAAACCAATGGTATCTGGTAGACCCCTCGCAAGCGGCGGTGCCCATGGGGCTTCTACGAATCGGCACCGGTCGCGATGCGGCAGACGTGCCCATTGCCCTGGTGTTTGGTAACGTCAAACTGTCGCGGCCGGTCGTGGAAGTTCAGGCCCTGTCAAACGCGGATCTGAAAACCAGCATGCCAATCGACACCGCCCAGGGAATCAGCACATGGTGAGGTGCTGAAATTACGACTTATCTTTCGTCCGTCGCAGGAGGCTCTTTTTCAGGGCCGAGAATCACGTCTACTGCGGCGCGGCCTGCCAATTCGCCAATCAGGTGAGCCCAGCGTCGAGAGAAAGGGCCACCGTGGACTTTGATGCGCTTGCCTATCGCTGCGACACCAGGCGGCTTCATGGGGCCGTCAATACTGAACCACAGATCGAACATGTCCTTTTGAGCCCCGACCAACTGCAGATGAATTTCGAAGCCACGGTACTCAGTTATGCGGGTCATACTGCTCCTCCATTCTTTGCAGCCGCCTCTGCAAGCGTAGTGCATCAAACCGGGAACGATGGCCGTTATTGCAACGCCCGTGCAGATCTGATGCTGCGAACTAGAGTGGATATTGCAGTTCGGCGCGCCCAGTAGGCTCCTGCCTCCTGTCAGACCTTCAGGCGGTCTGAACTGCTTTCTTCCACCGTGTACAGTCTCCTCCCCTCGATCGAGGCCTACTGTCGGTAGGACGCCAATATTTCCTATGGTGCCTCCGACACGCGTCGCCTACCGCTCTTCAACAAAGCTGGGCGTTGCAGCGATGCACTGATTTATTCCGATATCGCAGCGAAGTCTGGTTTCAGGCGCGTTGGACGCGTTGCCTTCGTATGCGACGGCATATACGTAAATCAATGCGCACCGATTTGCAGGGCAGATTTGCGCACCCAACTATGCTTTTGGTTCGTGGTAAGGCGCTATGATCATCTCCAGCCAAGCCCGGGCGAGAGGACGCAAAAAAAATGGATGCCAGCGGACGCCCCCGAGTCAATCTGTATCGCGCCTTGCGGGCGCGCTTGAGAAATCATCCCTTGTCCCACGTTGGCCCTGGCCTCATCACTGGAGTGGCCGATGACGATCCGAGCGGGATTGCGACCTATTCGCAGGCTGGCGCACAGTTCGGGCTGGACATGCTCTGGACGATGCCGCTCGCATTCCCCTTGATGGCCGCGATTCAATCCATGTGCGCAAACATGGGTCGCGTCACCGGGAAAGGGCTCGCCGCCAACATCAAGGATGTCTTCCCGCCGATCGTGCTACGCGGCGTGGTGCTGCTCTTGCTTGTTGCGAACACCCTGAATATCGCTGCTGACGTCGCTGCGATGGGCGAGGTTGCGGAGCTTATTTCCGGTGTCGACCGGCACCTCATGACGGCATTCGTTGTGTTTGGCACGCTGGCGCTGCAGATATTCGTTCCTTACCATCGTTACGTCTTTTTTCTGAAGTGGCTGACGGCTTCCTTGCTGGCCTACGCGGCCGTCCTGTTTGCCGTGCATGTGCCGTGGGGCCAAGTCGCGCTGCATACGGTGTGGCCCAGCTTCAGGCTCAACGCAAGCGCCGCATCCATGGTCGTCGCGGTCTTCGGTACAACCATCAGCCCCTATCTCTTCTTTTGGCAGGCTTCCGAAGAGGTTGAGGACATGCACGCGCACCCATCGCTGAAACGCGATGGCGCCAAGGCTGGCACAGAACTCCGGCGCATCCGGTGGGACACGTGGAGCGGCATGCTTTATTCGAACGTGACCGCGTATTTCATCATCCTGGCCACAGGCGTGACCCTTCACGTGTCCGGCGTCACCGACATCACTACAGCGGCACAGGCCGCCAGTGCGTTGCGGCCGCTTGCAGGAGACTTTGCGTACCTGCTGTTCACCATCGGCATTCTGGGCGTCGGCCTGATCGGCGTACCCGTGCTGGCCGGCTCGGGAGCCTATGCGCTTTCCGAAACCATGGGTTGGAAAGAGGGGCTGGAACGCAAGGTGAGCGATGCACGCGGGTTCTACAGCATCATTGCGGTCAGCGTACTTGCAGGGCTTGCAATTCAGTACTCCCCGATCAGCCCGATGAAAGCGCTTTTTTGGAGCGCCGTCATCAATGGCGTGGTGGCGGTACCTCTGATGGTGGTCATCATCCTACTGGTCTCGAAACCCTCTGTCATGGGGACTTACACCGCAAGCCGGCCCATGATCGTCCTGGGCTGGACTGCCACGGCGATCATGGGCGCTGCCGCCATGGCGATGTTCCTGTTGTAGGCATCGACACGCAAACACATGGTGCGCGTGTCGACGCTGACTGCTTGCAACGGATTGGTGCCGTGCCTCCCTCGATGGCTCTGCCTGCTTTAGCGCGCGAGCTCAGCGCACTGTTGCCCCAGTAGTACCCTAGCGCTGAACGCGATGCCAGAGGAAACGAATCCTTCCGGGATGGCGGCCTCCGCCCAGCCGGTGGCACGTCCATTGTTGGGCGTGAAGCGATATTCGGAAAACCATCGCCGGTCATTACGCCGCGCCGTGCGTACTTCAAGCGTTCCGTTTGGCAGGTCAAGCGAACTGATCATAGAGATCCTCGTTGCGGTTACCTCGGTATGCCGGGATGTGCCGGTTCACTGTTATGTGTGGCTGCAGCATGACGTGACAGTGAGTTGCTGTCGGCTCGGTACCGTACAGAACTTGGTTCGCTATTCCCGAGTTGAACCCGCTACACCACCGCCAACATGCGCGAAGACATCAAGCCGCGTATCAATGCGTCTGGCGCCGTACCGACACCCTTGCAGTGCACGAGGATCTTGGTCCTTGAGGCATCCGCGCGACACATACCGATGGCGATGGCCGCAACGGTGACCTGATGGGCTGTACGCCGTTCATGGTCTGTACAGAAAATTCAAGTCTCGCTTCAGCGCTCTCTGCAACAAGATGCTTGGGGTGCGATCGAGACGGAGGTGCACAAAATGCGTAACGATCGAATAGCAGGACTGTGCGGCGCGATGTTGTTGATTGCGACGCTTGCGGCTGGGTGTGCCGGGATGTCTCGGCGAGGCGCGGATACGGCAATCGGTGCCGGTGTCGGCGGTGTAGCTGGCGCAGTGCTGACAGGTGGGAGTGCCGTGGGGACAGTGGGCGGTGCCGTTGTTGGCGGGGTGGTGGGCAACCAGGTTGGCAAATAGCCTAAGCGCGACCATGGAAACGAAACACGGCATTCCCACATCTGCGGGAATGCCGTGTTCGTATCGCTACGCTGCAGCTACCGCCGTCTTGAGCGGCAGGACAGCGCCCGCGGGCTCTGTGCTGCTGGAGACCCCGAATGCAACCGCAACGGGATTCATGCTGTCCACCATCGACGTTGGCATCAAGATCGTAGCGCCACGCTCCTTTGTGGTCTCGTAGATGATGTTCATGGCGCGCAACTGCAGCGCTTGTGGATGCCCTTCGTACATGCCGGCAGCTTCGACAAACTTGGCCGCAATGGCCGCTTCTGCCGAGCCCAGGATGACGCGGGCTTGCTTCTCACGCTCCGCCTGCGCTTGCCTGGACATCGCGTCCTGGAGAGCGACAGGGATGGCCACGTCGCGCACCTCCACCGACGATACGGTTACGCCCCATGCTGCGGTCTTCTCGCCGATCTCAGCGCGCAACTGCTCATCTGCCGCTTTGCGATCGGACAGCAGTGCCGACAGCATCGAGGCACCGATCATTTCACGCAACGACGTCTGCGCGACGCGGTCGATCGCCTGGCGATAGTCGGTAATGGCCAATGCGGCCTTCTGCGCGTCGTGGACGTGCCAGAAGATGATCGCGTCAACGTTGACGGGCACGGTGTCTTTGGTCAATGCCTGCTCCGCATTGAATCCGGTGGTCTGGATGCGTTCGTCAATGACCGCCGTCACGCTATCGACAATCGGCAGGATCATGAATAGCCCAGGCCCCTTGACGCTTTGCAGCTTGCCCGCGCGCAAGATGACGAACTTCTGCCAGGCGTTGGCCATCTTGAGCGTCGCTGCGAGCAGGATTGCGGCGATGGCAAACAGAGGTGCCAGCAGAACAGAGACGAACATGCCCGTGGCTGCACCGAGGAACAGGAGAAGAACAACGAGGAATGCGGTGATGGGATTCATATAGGGCCTCACAAGAGGGTGAAGCTGCAACCGATGGCCCAAGGATCACGCTCTTTGGGGCCTGGGATTCGATATACCTGAGCCCCTATCTATCCGAAGACACGTGACCGGATATCGTCCTCAAAATCGATGGTCCATTCAGGTCCCGATGCCCCGTCGTACTCGCGAACAGTCTTGCCCATGCGTACGGTGACGCTGCGGTCTAGCGCCTCGGCAGGCGCGGCGCTCGAAAAATGCTCGACGGAGGACACGTCGAAGCCATCGGGCGCCAGACCGTTGCGCAAGCAGACCTCACGAAATGCATCGCGCTCCACCTCCGGGAATTGGTGAATGGTTTGATCGAGCATCACGTTCTCCTCATTCTTGCGCTGTGCCGCCTATGCTTCGGGCCCCTTGGGGCGTACCGAAGCATGCGCTTTAGAGTCGCCCCATGAGCAATAGCACGAGAACGATGAGCAGACCCAAGCCGAGCGCACCGCTTGGTGCGTAGCCCCAACCATTGCTGTAGGACCACCTTGGGAACGCCCCAACCAGCAAAACTGTCAAGACGATTAGCAGCAGGATTCCGAGAGACATGATGTCCTCCTCGTTGAGTAGATCCGCCCACCCGTGTGCCCAACGCTGGGCGAAAAGCACTCCACGGTCATTTCATCATGAGGTTGACGCCCGCCTCTTCTTCATAGCTGTGCGCGGGGGCTGAGCGCGCCTCATCTCCTTGAAGGATAGATGGGAATGGGCTTGAAAACGGTCCGGTAGCGTACGCGCTGGCGGACCAGATTGCGTACGTTGTGTCGTCGAAAAGCGATGATCGCCCGGTAGCCAGCCGGGGCGTCGAGTTATGGCTCCCCTAGCGATGCTCATGATCTCTTGACTCCTCGCGGTTACCTTCGTAGCCGCCGCGGTGGTTACCCTCGTATCCGCCACGTTGGTCATGTTCATAGCCACCCTGCCGAGCGTCGTGGTAGCCGCCATCAGGAACCCACAAACAACCGGCCAACGCGGCGATCCACATGCCCATGACCGTATAGATAACCATAACCGCGCGCATGATGTCCTACTGACAACGTGGCGATGACACAAGCCGCATAGACGGCCCGCAGCCTCACTTTTGCGCTACAGCGATTTGAGTTTCGTGATCTTCGTTCCCTCGAGCGTCACGCCTGCCATCAACCCACTGTTTGTGAGCACAAATGCCTGGATTGGCGCGGTCGCGGTCGCGCTATCAATGTTGCCGTTTGCACCGACCTTAAGCAGGGCAACCGACGCGTCACCACCCACAGACCAACCTTCGCTATTGCGAAATCGGTCAAGCGAATCCTCGGTCATGAAGAGAAAGATGATGGCTTTCGATTGCGCACCGACCTGCCATCCAATCGAAGCTGTTGTCGTGCTGTAGTACCCCGTTGTGCCACCGCCGGCGCGCAGTGATCCTTCACCATGCTGGCCACCGATGCCGAAACCGGCGGCAATGACCGATGGGAATACCAGTACGCCTCTGGCTTTGCCAACCAGTTCCCGTGATCCATTGGCAGCGGTATACAGACGCACAAGCGTCGAGTCGACGGCCGTATCGATTGTGTGTCGCTTGTCGGGTTGGTGTGCGGCGGCTTCCGTCGTTCCGGCAGTGGTGCAGCCTGGAGTCATGAGACCGATTGCCGTAGCGACAGCCATCGTCGTCATTGCTGCCAAACGTTCTTTTCGCATCGCTACCTCCAACATGTTTCAAGGTATGTTCAGCGTATGTCACGGTGGAGGCGGTGACGGTACGACAGCGTACCGAGAAGCACGACGCGAGCAGAATTTGTAAGGGACGTAGTGCGTTACATGTCAGCGGTTTCGCTCCAGCGTTGCAGACAAGGCGGTGCAACGAAGCTGGTGATCGCACCAGCACGTCGCCATCGTGCGCTTCCGTACAGACGGCACTGCGACGCTAGAGCGAGAATGATAATTCGTTGGACGGGGGCTTTATCTACGCCGGTCACGTGGGAGTTTGGAGCGCTACGCGGTGCACGGTTGGGACACGACGTACCCGGCGACCAACGTGGGTGCCGAATTTGCAAGGAGCATTGCCATGAACAAGGATCAAGTGAAGGGCCGCGTTGAGGATGCGAAGGGAAAGGTGACAGAAGCCGTCGGCAAGGCCACCGGAAAAGACGCGACTGCAGCGAAAGGAAAGATCGAGCAGATTGCAGGAAAAGCGCGAGCCGCATACGGCGACGCAAAGGAAGCGCTCAAGAAGCAGCGCAAGCCCTGAGCGAGCAGCGCGGTCGCCACCGATAAGCCGATCACACCTGAAGGGCAGACGGACCGGTGATCAGAGCGCCTGAAGATCTGGGAGCAGACGGTCAAACTCCCGCTTGACCACGGCGTAGCATTCACAGACGCGGCCTTCGAGGCCTGGCCGGTCCAGCACTTCGATATTGCCGTGGCTATAGCGGATCAACCCGGCGGTTTGCAGTTTCAACGCCGCCTCGGTGACACCGGATCGACGTACCCCCAACATATTGGCGATGAGTTCCTGCGTCATGCGAAGCTGGTTGGACGGCAGGCGGTCCAGGCTGAGCAGCAGCCAACGACACAACTGCTGGTCGATCGAGTGGTGACGATTGCAGACGGCCGTTTGCGCCATTTGCGTAATGAGTGCCTGGGTGTAGCGCAACAACAGACGCTGCATGGCACCGGCGCGACTGAACTCCTGTTTGAGAAAGCGGGAGCGCAGGCGGTACGCGGCTCCCGCGCTTTGGACCACGGCGCGGCTGGGCGTGGTTTCGCCGCCCATGAAAATGGCAATGCCGATCAACCCCTCGTTTCCAACAATCGCGATCTCGCCCGACGAACCGTTCTCCATGACATACAGCAGGGACACGATGGCCGTGATGGGAAAGTAGACGTACTCAGGCCGATCACCCGATTCGTAGACAACGTGCCCGAGTGGCATATCAACCAAGACAAGCTCTGGCGCAATTCTCGACCATTCATCGGGAGGAAGCACGGACAGCAGATGATTCAGCTTCGGGTTCGGTTGCGCCACCATGGCAGTCTCCTTTCCACTCGCTGTGAATTCGCATCTCGATGGCTGCCGTGGGTCAGCGCGCATCGTTGCCTAGGCTTTGAACGGCCCACGCTCGTGACAGCACAATTTTAAGCGCGGCGATCACCGGTACGGACAAAAAAATACCCGCAACCCCACCGAGCTGTTCCCCTGCAAGCAGCCCCACAATGACGAGCAGTGGACTGACCTTCACCCCTTCGCTCACCAGATAGGGGTTCAGCACGTAGTCTTGGAACAGGCGGTACGCGACGATGAATCCGATCAGCCAGAACAAGTGCGGATACCCGCTAAAGCCGGCGACCGTAACCGCAGCCGCCGCCGCAGCCAATGGCCCGGCGAACGGAATGAACTCCAGCACTGCAGCCGTAGTTGCCAGCAGCAGCGCATAGGGCACGCCCAGCAAGTAAAACGCGATGCTGTAGACAATCAGTGTGGCCAGCGACAACAGCAAGAGTGCCCGGACATAGCGAGACAGGAGCGTGTCCAGATCCTCAATGATATTCGCCCACATGCGCTTCTCGGAAGACCGTATCCACGAGAGCAGTGCGGCATGAATCGACGGCGCTTCGTTGATCATCAGAAAGCTCATGATTGGGATGAGCACGAGATAGACGAGATTGCTTGCCGCGTGCATGACACCCAATCCAACGTTGCGAACCAGCGGCATGGCTTGGTCTGAACTGGTCGAGAGTTGCTCACGTATGAATTCCAGGATGCGCGCACGCAACGGCTCCAGGAAGCTCGGCAGCGAAAGACGATCCGCCATGGTGGCGGTATCAAGCAACTTTGGGAGTTGATCGGCGAGCCTGCCCGCTTCGTCCTGAACCGTTACACCAAACACCGAGCCAGCGACGATCGCGACGACAACGACCAGCAAGAAGACGATACCGATCGATACGCTACGCGGAACCTTACGCGGCATGCGTCGCTCCAGTCGCTCCACTAGCGGGTACAGTAAGTAGCTGAAGAACACAGCGAATACCGTGACCAACAGCACGGAGGCGATCTTGTAGACGATCAGTGCGGCGAGCGCGAATAAGAAAACTGTCCAGACAACCTTGCCAGCACGTGGGTCAAATCCGAGCATGACGATCCTCCCTGTCGGGGTTGTAGCAAAGCGAGCCCCGATCGTTAGATTTGGCTCACGTGCTTCGCGATGCTTACACTGATTCTGGTGACCGCCGCGTGGACCTTCGTCAGTGTCTCTAAAAACTCGCCGAAATGCGCGGCGTCCATACGATGATGCGTCGTGATTGCATTGGCCAGTTGTTCTCTAAGCTGACGAATGTTTGCGAGTAATGCGATGACATCACGCACCAGTTCAGGGGTACTGAGGTTGTGCAACTGAATTGCGGCGATCGCAGCTTCAAGCTCATCAATCGCGCGAATGTCGAATGGCTTTTCTCCTGTGGCGATTGCGCTGACCGCTTGCCTATCAGGCAGCTCGCCGATAACGCGTCGTACCAGCTCCTCCGCTGCTATGGCAATTTCGCTCACCGCTTTCGCCAACGTGCGCCTCTCCATGCGCCTTTCCGTGCGCTGAAGGAGCCAGCCTGCCAGCCATGTTCCCGCAATCGCGACAATAATGGCGACCGCCTGTACCCACGCCGCCAACGCGGGGTGCTTTTCGATCCAATCCAGAAGGCTGCTCATGAGAGAACCCTTTGTGCTCCTGCACCATGCGCACGGCGTGCTCGCGCACCTCGGGTGAGAACGTGTTCGTCTTGTTCATGGCTCCATTCTCTCAAGAGTTGGAGCCTCCTCAAATCCCGGGGCTGTTGATTTGCACCGAATCCTGACCCACCCGAGGTAGGTTTTTGCATCGAATGTTGACCCACGTATAGAACACTGTCCCGCTCGGCAACGAGCGGGAGATTGGAGTGATCGACGTGGCCATACTGAGCATCATTCGACGCTGGCATCT
>NZ_ASZV01000052.1:0-92255 GCF_000442475.1 Ralstonia sp. AU12-08
CCGGGGCGATTCAAACTGGAAAATCAAGGCAAACCAAGGTCAATCCAACGCACCCTAGGTGAAATTTAGCTACCGTCGGGGTGTGATGCCCTGGCCGTCCGGTTCGACCAGCCGCCCAGCGGCAGACTCTCTCGCGAGAGCCACACACGCACGCAGGCGGCTCGAGTTCCATCTACGCCAAATGCTCTAAGCGTTAGGGAGCATCTGGCGTAGCCGAGGCAGCGGGACCTGGCCACCGGGCTGATGCGTTTGGTATCACCGTCGCCGCCTTGCATCGAGAGCTGGAGGCCGAAACCTGATTCCAGGAAGACCTCGCCGAAAAAGAGGCCTCCCGCGCGAGGGTGGCTGCCAGCGACCAGCCCCCACGCCGAGCTGGCCCATCGCGCCGCGAGGGTACGGAGTGACGGGGACTCAATGTCGAAGCCAATCCGTGAGCGCTTTCCCGAGCTATCGCTCGCCGAGCTTCACCAGCTCGCCGAGCAGAACCGCGACAACGAGACGGTGACGCGACTCCTGCCGGACGAGAGAAACTCACAGCTTCGTGAACTAGCACGCCTAATTCGCGTGCACAATTGGGCATAAAGCCCGTTCTCGGTCGCTCCCGGCTTGGAGAAAGCAATGGACACCCCCCGTGACGATGACACGGCTCGGTCGTTGTATGAACTGTTCGGGCCGCCTCTGCGCCGTGAGCGCAGGCTGCAGTGCTTGACGCTTTACGAGCCGTCGACCCGCATGTATCACCTATACCGGCTCGGCTCGGCCGGCCTGATGCAGATTCGCACCCTTGGGCCGGTCAACGTGCGCGACGCTAAGCACATCGAGCAGTCGCTTGGGGAGGACGAGGCATGACCCGCGATGAGCTGATTGCAGCGGTGCCGATCCGGAAGTCCAAGGGCCGTTTGTACGTGCGCATGGACGACGTGCCTGAGCCATGGCGACAGCAATTTGCTGAGGCGATGATAGGCAGCGCGTTCATCGCGGTCCAAGGCGAGACGTGCATCACCCCGCATGCACACGATTGGGATACCTGGGTCCGCGACCAGTGGTACAACCGCCCCGGACCAACAGGGCTCTCCGAACGGTGAAAAACTCGGTGAATATGCAAGATCTTCAAAGCTTGCTCATGCATCAAGAGGCGGTGCGGATGGTTCGCGCCGATCCCTCGCTAGAGGCTTGGGCACTGGAGATCCTGGAGCGTTGGGATACGGTGGCCTCCATCCGCTCCAAGCCGCTGCGCGATGAATGGAAGCGCATCATTGCCGAGCGCGATTGGAAGCTGGCCCTGGAAGAGTCCGACCGTGGCCAGCAACTGCGCCAAACCTCTCCCATGGCGATCCTGCTGCCCGAACAGGTCCGGCTCGACATCATCCAGTCCGCGCGTGGCATGCACGCCGCCAAAGGCCCGTGCAGCCCGTGGAAGACTCGCTATTTTGTCGATACCGAGTTCACAGACTTTATCGATTGCCAGCTCATCAGCGTGGCTATCGTGGGTGAAGACGGCCGCGAGTTCTACGGCGAGCGTACGGACTTCGAGCTGTCCGCGTGCAGCGAGTTCGTGCGGGCGGCTGTGCTGCCGCAGCTCGGCCAGTTTCCCGGCCGCTCGATGCCGGCCGCGCAGTTGCGCGCCGAGCTAATGGCGTGGCTGCTCGCCGTGCCGGCAAAGCCCAAGCGGGTGTTGTGCTTCGACTATCAAGGCGACTTCGATCTGGTGCTCGACCTGCTCGATGCCGAAATCCCCCCTGGCTGGAAGTGCGAGCACGTCGGTGGCCGGCTGGATATGGAACGGCTAGAAGCGTACTTCCGTGAGCACGGTGGCCGGCATCACGCACTGCACGATGCGCGCGCCAACGCCTTCGCTTTTCGCTGACGGCTGCACCAGGCTCTAAAGGAAAAGAGGCTCGCCGAGCTTTTGGCGCAGTAGCGCCGCTTCGATGGCAGCCTGCTCACGCCGAAAGGCCTCAAGGCGGGCCTCCTCTGTCACCAGTCGACGCAGCGCCTCAAGCTGCGGTAGAACCGCCCACCCACATCGCCACCGCCCCTCGTGGGTTAGCTCCACGAACTCCGGGTGCTGGTCGCAGCGCGCCTGCTTTTCTTGGTCTGCCATGTCATTACCCTCGGATACGTGAGCCGATTTGGGAGTCATTTCCCTAACGCCACCTTGCCCACTATTGTTTGCCAAACCGTCGCACTCTGCCGGGCCTGATCGAGCGATGGCAAGTTACACGCAGTCCTGTGGGCCCTTCTATGGGCTCATACGTGAGCCGATTTGGGAGTCATTTCCCTAACGCCATCTTGCCAACTATTGTTTGCCAAACCGTCCCGCTCTGCCGAGCCTGGTCAAGCGATGGCAAGTTACACGCAATCCTGTGGGCCCTCCACGGGCTCATACGTGAGCCAATTTGGGAGTCATTTCCCTAACGCCATCTCGCCAACTATTGTTTGCCAAACCGTCCCGCTCTGCCGGGCCTGATCAAGCGATGGCAAGTTACACGCAGTCCTGTGGGCCCTCCATGGGCTCATACGTGAGCCAATTTGGGAGTCACTTCCCCCGTCCTTGCCGCTTCCGGCGCTGGCCGCCTGCTCGCTCTGCTTGTTCGTGCTCGCCACGGCCCGCTGCCATGAAGTCGGCCCCAAATTGGGCGAACTTCTCCATCACTCCAGGACAGAGCGCAGGTCCAGCGGTTGAAGTTGGGGTGATGCGCAACCATTCGCCCAAGACCTGCTGCACACAGTGTTGGCACAAATCGAGGCTAATCGTACTGCCATCGCCAAACACCGAATCAAAGCCGCAGCTCTGGTCAAACGATAGGCGCTCCTGCCACTCACCAGGTTCGTCGGGAGTCAGGCGGCGCTTGCAACGATCGCAGGTACACGCGGCCACCTCTTGGACAGTCCGGCGTTTGTATTCGCGCATGGCAAACCTGGATTGGGAATTTATGGCTTCGCCTGTTGTGCCTGCCTAGCCTCGCTGACCCTAAGGATCGCCTGCCGAGCTTCCAGGATCACCGGCAGCAGGTCCGCCTCGGGCGGCGTGACACCGTGCTTGACCATTGCCGCGTGCAGTGCCCGCACCTCACGGGTGATCGCACTCAGTGCGAGCACTGCTTCAGTTTGGTGGTCCACATCCGCTTTGCGGCCCAGAGCCGCACGACGCGCGAACTCAGAGACGTCCATCTGCCGCACGGCAGCAGCTCTTTTTATCTTCGCCTCCTCGTCCATGGTCACTCGAATCACGATGCGCTTGGAGCGCTTCTCCACTTCGTCTTTGAGCGTGAACAGTTTGCCCATCTGCACCCTCCAGTTCATGACCTGCAGTCTAGTGGGTATTGGGGTCTCGGGGCAAAGCCCTGAGTAACTGCGACGGGCGCGAAGCGACCTAGCAATTAAGGATCAGTTGCGTGCCGTGAGGCACACAACTGGCATCCTGCCCTTCACCATTCCCCAATTCCGGCGAAAGCGCAGCAAAACCGGTTCACTCAGGTTGAATCTAGTTTATTCACGATGAAACCCCGCCGAATCTGGTTTTCTTGCGAGGCAGACACCGCGAAAGCGGATGAAATTTTGCGACCGCCAACTGCATTACCTTGGCCTGCAAAAGATTTCGTACAAATTGTTACATCTTTTTTGATGTCAAATTAATCAACGACTTACACAAGCCGAAGTCGACTTAACTGTTAATCATTAACAGTTAAGTCCGCTTTGCAAAAGATCGGGGACTTTACGCAGACCACGGAACGCAGTTGAATTCGGTTCATGGCAAGCGAACGAAAGTACCCACTAGACGAATTTTTTCGATCCACGGCCCCGGCAGGGAAAGGATCTAAGCTCATTGATTTTTGGCCAGAGATTGAATCTGCGCGCGCCAAGAAATACACGCTTTCCCAGATTTGCGAATGGCTCGCATGCAACGATATTTCGGTGACTATTCAAGGCCTATCAAAATTCATCCGAGCCCAGAAAGCCAGGCGACAAGCCGAATTGGAATTGCAATCCAAGCCACCGAGCAAACCAACCGCCAGCACTTCAATACCAAGCCTAAATAAACCACCTAGCAATCCATTGAAGCGAATCGAAGGCGCCAGGGGCGCAGACTCATTTAGCCCAATACCTAAACCCGTAGAAATTGAGAAAGACTGACATGAATAACGTGCACATGATCCTGCAAGGCAAAGGCGGCGTAGGAAAGTCACTTACCGCCGTGCTTGTTGCGCAATACCTCAAAAGCATAGGGGCAAATGTCCTTTGTGCTGACACCGACCCGGTGAACGCGACCTTTACGCAATACAAGAGCCTTGATGTTACTCACATCGACATTGCTAAGAATGGAACGGTACTGCAAACGGGATTTGACCCTTTGATGGAAGCGGTTCTCAGCAGCGAAGCAGATTTCGTTATCGACAATGGCGCGGCGACGTTTCTTCCACTGACCAAGTATCTCGCCAATAACGACATCTACAAGATCTTCGAAGATGCCGGAAAGAAGGTTTTTATTCACACAGTGATGACAGGTGGCCAAGCGAAGACGGACACCTACAACGGTTTTTGCGAGCTGGTTGGCAAGACTAGCGGTAATGCGAAGATCGTTGTCTGGGAAAACGAGTTCTGGGGTCCCGTCGAATACAACGGTCACACGATCGAATCAACTAAGCCGTATAGGGAGGCCGAACGCGCTGACAGGATTGCGGGGCGCGTGAGGATCGAGGACCACAGCCATGACGATGCGATGGTTACCGCGATTTCAGCCATGACATCGGCCCATTTGACCTTGGTTGATGTGAATGCTTCAGCACTGGCAATGTTTGAGGCGAAGCTAGCTCAGGCGGACAGGATTCGATTGGGTACCAACTTCAGGGACCTTCACCGCCTTTGAATCTTGTCCAGCTTCTCAACTAGGTCCTCCGCGCGGAGGTGGGTGTAGCGCTTCAGCATTTGCATCGACTTGTGCCCGCTGATCGAGGCAACCTCTTGATCGCTCAAGCCCGCCTCGACGAGCCGACTAACGGCTTCGTGCCGTAGATCGTGGAAATGCAGGTCGTCAAAGCCTAGGTCCCGCACGATGCTAGACCACAATTTCTGAAACACGTAGGGCTTGCGCATCCCGTCTCGCCCCGGCTCCCCGAAGAACACCAAGTCGGTGTCGGTCGGCCGTATAGGGTTGTCGAGCGCTGAACGCAGGATTTCGGCTGCCCCCCGCGTTAGCGGGACGACACGCCCCGAGCCGTTTTTTGTGTCCTTCAAGATGACAACTCGTCGATCCACATCGACCTGCGAGCGCCGCAGCCCCGTGATCTCAGACGACCGCATGCCTGTCTCAACAGCAAGCCGCACGATCCAGTTCAGCATCGGATTACTGTGAGCTGCAACGGCGTCAAACAACCGCTGCTGCTCCTCCGAGTTCAGACGCCGATCCCGACCAGCACCCGGGCTCGGTTTTCGGATATTGGCGACTGGGTTGAAGGTGAGGCCAATCCCCCACTCCTGGATCGCGATCCGAAACAAATGCCCGAGCATCGCCAGCTCGATGCGCACGGTATTGTTCGATTTGCCTGCAGCAAGTCGCTCATCGCGGTACTTGGCGACGAGCTCTGCGCTGACGGCCGCCATTGAGTACTTCCCGAAGAATGCGCCTAAATGCTGCGAGGTGAAGAGCTCGCTGCGCTGTGTAGTCGGCTTCTTGGTGACCGACACCTCTTCCATGTAGCGCTTCAGGGCAGCCGAGACCGTGAGCTTTTCGGAGGGCGCACGTGACAGGTAGACACCTCGCACCATCTCATCTTCGGTCCGACGCGCCCAATCCTCGGCATCGCGCTTCGTACGGAACGTCTTTGCGGTGGTCGGCCAGCCAATCTTGCGAATTACGGCCTTCCACGTACCGGAGGGAGTTTTGACGATCGTCGCCATATCAATCCTAGTTGCAGGCTTTGGCCAACGCCGACAACGGACGAGCCGATGACTCAGGCAAGTTGAAGGGAGCGTCGCCGAACGATCTAATTGCGGACCCTTTTTCGCTGAGCAATACGAACGTACTGCCAAAGCCTTGCAGCAAATAGAACGGCTCTCTAGGCGACCCTGGGACATCAGGATCTGTCAGAGCTACTGTCCGATATTGGGACAGCATCGTTCGACCTTCGCAGGCCCACGTTTGCAGAGTTGCCTTTGAGACGTTTGAAGAGACGTATTGGTAGGGTATGTGGCCCGTGACGGCCGCATACGTCTTGACGAAGGCTCGCGCACCGTCCCTTTTGGCGGGACTAAGCAACAGGATCTGCAACAGGAGGTAGATGCCGGCAGCGACGAGCGTGATCGACACCGTAAGCACTAGCGTGAGCGTGATAGGACGTAGCGGCTTGTTGGCTCCTTTCGAAGGTGCCCTCCGTGCCATACGATGCGAACCACGGTGGCCGAGAATTCGCCATCTAGAACGCTCAATGACAGCCGCGCGCTGTTCCGGTGGCACGCCTTTGCTCGCTAAGCGCGCGGCAGACGCGAAACGTCGTCGCAACCCCAACTGATCGAATCCGTCTTGCCACTGGCGGCGACGCTTAACGTTCGAAAGCCGACCAGCCCACCACTCTGGGACAACGACGTTTGCCCACAGATACAGGGTGGCGAGCACGACGACAAAAGCTGCCGTGCGCCAAACTCCATCGAGCTGCGCCCCCGCGAGAATCGTGTCGTACAAGTCCGACCGAAGCATCATGCCGGGCACGCCAGCCACCTCCGCCCAACCATCCAAATAAGATCGACCGACTGCGTAGCTAAGCCCTGCGGTTACGGTAACAACAAGGGCGGCCCCTTCGAATACATGTTCAGTGAGGTAGGCCCATACGCGTGAGCTTAGTTTCGGCGGGGGAAGCGATGCGCTTTTGGAGATGCTCGTCGTCACAAGTGGGTATCAGCTTGAATGTCCATAACGGCTGTGGCGAACGACTCATCCGCCACCCATTAGTGTACCGAAACTGTACTTTTTGACGCCGAGAAAGCACAAGGGGCTACACGAAAATCGTGTAACCCCTTGATTTTATTGGTGCCGGCTGCAGGACTCGAACCCGCCACCTGATGATTACAAATCAACTGCTCTACCAGATGAGCTAAGCCGGCAAAGAAACGCGATTCTAACCTAACACGCGTTACTTGACGACCTTCAGTGCAGGTTTGCCACCAATTCGTGGCACATTCGGCGGCGGCTCGTCTTCCGGGCCGCCATCCACCTCTGCGGCAACCGGTGCAGGCGCCGATTCGGAGTCCACTGCAGCCAACTTGGGCGGCGGATTGTTCTCGCGTTCGGTGGCGGCTTGCGTGGTCGGCGTACTGCGCTCAACCGGGAAGGCCATGCCCTGCCCATTCTCGCGCGCGTAGACGGCGAGCACGTTCTCGACCGGCACTTCGATCTTGCGCGACACGCCTGAGAAGCGCGCGCTAAACGTAATCCACTCGTTGCCCATGTCGAGCTGACTGGTCGCGTCAAAGCTCACGTTCAGCACGATCTCGTCATTCTTGACGAACTCGCGCGGCACGTTGGTACTGTTATCGACGAAGACAGCAATGTACGGCGTGAAGCCGTTGTCCGTGCACCATTCGTAAATGGCCCGGATCAGATAGGGCTTGGTGGAGGTTTCCGACATGATGAAATCAGTAACCGCGGGTGCGGCCATGCTGGTGCATGGCCCATAACCCGGCGGCAATCAGCGGCGCATGACCTTTTCCGACGGGGTCAGCGCTTCAATATACGCCGGACGGCTGAAGATACGCTCGGCGTATTTCATCAGCGGTGCGGCGTTCTTCGAGACTTCGATGCCGTAGTGATCCAGGCGCCACAACAGCGGCGCGATCGCCACGTCGAGCATCGAGAACTCTTCGCCCAGCATGTACTTGTTCTTCAGGAAGATCGGAGCGAGCTGCGTGAGGCGGTCACGGATGGCGGCACGCGCCTTCTCGTGATTCTTCTCGGCAGCCTTGCCCTTTTCGTTCTCCAGCACCGACACGTGCGTGAAGAGTTCCTTTTCAAAGTTGAACAGGAACAGGCGAGCACGGGCGCGCTGCACCGGGTCAGCCGGCATCAGTTGCGGGTGCGGGAAGCGCTCGTCGATGTACTCGTTGATGATGTTCGACTCGTACAGGATGAGGTCACGCTCGACCAGGATGGGTACCTGGCCGTACGGGTTCATCACCGCGATGTCTTCCGGCTTGTTGAAGAGATCGACGTCGCGAATCTCGAAATCCATGCCCTTTTCGAACAGGACGAGGCGGCAACGCTGCGAGAACGGGCAAGTGGTGCCCGAGTACAAGACCATCATGGTTGTAGTTCCTTGACGCATGGGCCGGGGGCGGCCCGATGACGGTACAACCGTGGCGGTAAACCTTACCGCCACGGCACAAAAAGCCAAAAGGCAAGGGCTAGGACCAGTTCTTCACCGGCCTAGCCCTTGCCCGGAAAACACGGATTTTACTTGATGTCCTTCCAATAGGCCGCATTCAGGCGCCAGGCCAGCACAAAGAACACGCCAATGAACAACAGAACCCACACGCCCAGGCGCTTGCGCAGGTTGCCGGCAGGCTCGGCCATCCAGTCCAGATACGTGACGAGATCGGCCGCTGCCTGGTCGTATTCGACCTTGCTCATCTTGCCCGGCACCGCCAATTCAAAGCCGACGAGCTTCTTCTCGACCTCGCCGTGTTCAGACTTCACCTCGGCGTATTTCGGCACCTGCTGGCCCTGCAGCTCCCACAGCACATGCGGCATGCCGACCTTGTCGAACACCAGGTTGTTCCAGCCGGTCGGACGCGTGTCGTCACGGTAGAACGTGCGTAGGTAGGTGTAGAGCCAATCGCTGCCGCGCGCGCGCGCGATCACCGACAGGTCCGGCGGCACGGCACCAAACCACTTCTTGGCGTCGTCGCGCGACATGGCGATATGCATCAGATCGCCAACCTTGTCCGACGTGAACAGCAGGTTCTTCTGGATCTGCTCTTCGGAGAGGCCGATATCGCGCAGGCGGTTGTAGCGCATCGCGCTTGCGCCGTGGCAGTTCAGGCAGTAGTTGACGAACAGCTTGGCGCCACGCTGCAGCGCTGACGTGTCACTGGATTGGTTGGGCGCCGAATCGAGCGGCACGCCGCCCTCATTGGCCATCACAGGCGCGGCAAACACGAGACCGGCCAAGGCGAAAATCGCAAGCAGCTTTTTCATTCTTGTGTCCTTCATGGGTCCTTGTGCGCGGGTTCTATCAGTGCGGCGTGAACGTGACGCGCTCAGGCACTGGCTTGAACGTCCCGATCCGGCTCCAGATCGGCATCGCGAGGAAGAACGCGAAGTACAGAATGGTGCCGATCTGCGAGATGATCGAACCGATCGGGCTCGGCGGCTGGATACCCAGGTAGCCCAGCACCGCAAAGGCGATCACAAAGAGGATCAGCAGCGTCTTGTGGAAGCCCGGACGATAGCGGATCGACTTGACCGGCGATTGATCCAGCCACGGCAGAAAGAAGAAGATCACCACCGAGCCGCCCATCACCACCACGCCCCAGAACTTGGCGTCGATGAAGGCAAAGCCCAGCGCCAGAATCACGGCCACCGCCACCGCCACGCCCTTGACCTTCATGCTCTTCGAGCGCACGAACAGCAGGCCCAGCATGATCGCCAGGAAGCCCCACAGGACCGGCAGGAAGTCCGACGTGGTCGCACGCAGCATCGAGTAGAACGGCGTGAAATACCACACCGGCGCAATGTGCGGCGGCGTCTTCAGCGAGTCTGCCGGGATGAAGTTGTTGGCTTCCAGGAAGTAGCCGCCCATTTCCGGCGCGAAGAACACGATCGCGCTGAAGATGAACAGGAACACCGCCACGCCCACGATGTCGTGCACCGAGTAGTACGGGTGGAACGGAATGCCGTCGAGCGGAATGCCGCGCTCGTCCTTCTTGGCCTTGATCTCGACACCGTCCGGGTTGTTCGAGCCCACTTCGTGCAGCGCGATGATGTGCGCCACCACCAAGCCCAGCAGCACCAGCGGCACGGCAATCACGTGGAACGAGAAGAAGCGGTTCAGCGTGGCGTCCGACACCACGTAGTCACCGCGAATCCACAGCGACAGGTCCGGGCCGATCAGCGGAATGGCGGAGAACAGGTTCACGATCACCTGCGCGCCCCAGTACGACATCTGGCCCCACGGCAGCAGATAGCCCATGAAGGCTTCGGCCATCAGGCACAGGAAGATCAGGCAGCCGAAGATCCACACCAGTTCGCGCGGCTTGCGGTACGAGCCGTACAGCATGCCGCGGAACATGTGCATGTAGACCACGACGAAGAACGCCGACGCGCCGGTCGAGTGCATGTAGCGCACCAGCCAGCCCCACGGCACCTCGCGCATGATGAACTCCACGCTCGCGTAGGCGACGGGGATGCCGGCGGCGTTGAGCGTGCCGTCCGGCTTGTAGTTCATCACCAGGAAGATGCCGGTAAGGATCTGGATCACCAGCACCAGCAGCGCCAGTGAGCCAAAGAAATACCAGAAGTTGAAATTCTTCGGCGCGTAGTACTCCGACAGATGCGCCTTCCACAGCTCGGATGCCGGGAAGCGTGCATCGATCCAGCCCAGCAGCCCGGTTGTCTCCACCTTCTTCTCGGCCATGATCAAGCCTCCCCTTTCTCGTCTTTACCGATCACCAGCTTCGTGTCCGACAGGAACATGAACGGCGGAACGTCCAGGTTCTGCGGGGCCGGCTTGTTCTTGAACACGCGGCCTGCCAAGTCGAACGTGGAGCCATGACAGGGGCAGACGAAGCCGGGGTCGCCGGCAAGCTGCACGTTGGCGCCTGCGGGAAACGGACCGGACGGAGAGCAACCCAGGTGAGAGCAGATGCCGACCACGACCAGCAGGTCTTTATGTTCGGCGCGGGAGCGGGTTTCGTTCTTGCAGTAGTCCGGCGTCTTCATGGTGAAGGGCACGTCGGACTTGGGGTCGGCGACTTCAGCGTCGGTTTTCTTGAGCGATTCCAGCATTTCGGGCGTGCGCTTGAGCAGCCAGACCGGCTTGCCGCGCCATTCCACCACCTTCATCTGGCCAGGCGCCAGGTCACTCACGTCCGCCTCTACGGGCGCGCCCGCTGCACGGGCTTTTTCAGATGGTGCGAATGTGCAAACGAAAGGGGCCGCTACTGCAACCCCTCCCACACCACCAGCGACGGACGTCGCAATCAACAGATTGCGGCGCCCTTTATCGACGTTTTGCTGGTCACTCATTCAAGACCCCAGGGTGAGAAATCAAGATAGGTTCGCGTCAACCAAAAATTATACCCGAGCGTACGAAGCCGACGATACCCGTCGCGGGGCACGCTGCTTGCGGATATAGTTGACCTACCGATCGCCCGCCAGCCCAGTGCCAGCGCGGTTTCGGAGTGTCTCCTATAAACTCGCTTTCAACAATTCAGGTCAACCGATCCACAGCTTGACCGTTTGTGTCGAATCAAACAATCCGGAGAAAACCGATGGCACTTGTGCAAGACTTCAAAAAATTCGCGATGCGCGGCAACGTCATCGACTTGGCAGTCGGTGTGATCATCGGTGCGGCGTTCGGCAAAATTGTCGACTCGCTGGTCAACGACCTGATCATGCCGCTGATCGGCCGCATCGTCGGCAAGCTCGATTTCTCGAATCTGTATATCCAGTTGGCCGACGCCCCTGCAGGCGTGCCGCAGACGCTGGCCGATCTGAAGAAGGCCGGCGTACCTGTCTTCGCCTACGGCAACTTCATCACTGTGGCGGTCAACTTCCTGATCCTGGCGTTTATCGTGTTTCTGATGGTGCGTGCCATCACGCGCATGACCGAGGCCAACAAGGCGCCCGAAGCCGCCCCAGCAACGCCGGAAGACACTGTGCTGCTGCGCGAGATCCGCGACAGCCTCAAGGCCAAGGGTTAATCAGCACGCACCGCCTCACACCGGATTCGGAATATCGATGAAGGTGTGACGCACGCCAAAGCGCTCGGCGAGGTGGTTGCCGAGCGCCTGAACGCCACCGCGCTCGGTGGCATGGTGGCCCGCTCCGATGTAGGCCACACCGGATTCGCGCGCCAGATGCGTGGTCTGCTCGGATGCCTCGCCGCTCAGATAGACGTCCACTCCCGCCGCGACCGCCGCTTCAAACCAGCCCTGCGCGCCGCCCGTGCACCAACCGACGTTACGCACCGGCCGGTCAGCTTCGCCGAGCACCAGCGGCACTCGGTTCAGCCGGGCCGCGACCAACTCGGCAAACACACCCAGCGTAGTCGCCTGGGGCAACGTGCCAATCCAACCCAGCTCATCGTCGCCAAAGCGACCCTTGGGCTCGATACCAAGCAATGCGCCCAGTTGTGCGTTGTTGCCGAACTCAGGATGCGCATCCAGCGGCAAGTGGTAGGCGAAGAGATTCAGGTTGTTCGCAAGAAGCTGCTTCAGACGCGCGTGCTTCTGACCTACGATGCGGGCGTCCTCGCCCTTCCAGAAATAGCCGTGATGCACGAGGATGGCATCGGCACGCGCATCGACAGCCGCCTCAATCAAAGCCAAACTGGCGGTGACCCCCGTCACAATATGGGTGACGTCTTCGCGACCCTGCACTTGCAGACCATTCGGGCAATAGTCCCGAAAACGGGCCGCTTGCAACAGGTCGTTCAAGTACAATTCAAGTTCTTTTCGATCCATTTCGACTCAATTTCGCCCTATGTTGCGCCGCTTTTGGCTGTTTTTTGCACAAGCCGTCACGGTCGTCCTGGCCGTCTGGTTTGTGATTGCCACCCTCAAGCCCGAGTGGCTCCAGCGGGGCAAGATGGCTGTGCAGTCCGGCTCGCCCATCGTCGCACTGAAAGAAGTCGCGCCGATCGGTCACGGTGGCACCTCCAGCAACTCCTACGCGGAAGCCGCCAAGGTGGCAATGCCGGCGGTGGTCAACATCTTCAGCAGCAAGAACGCTCCGAAGCGCAACAACAACCCACAGGCCAGCACAGACCCGTGGTTCCGCTTCTTCTTTGGCGACCGCGCCCCCGAGCAACGCCAGGAGCCGACAGCCAGCCTGGGCTCGGGCGTCATTGTCAGCTCGGAAGGCTACATTCTAACGAACCACCATGTGGTGGATGGCGCCGACGAAATCGAAGTGGCGCTCACCGATGGCCGCAAGGCTAACGCCAAGGTGGTTGGCTCCGACCCGGAGACCGACCTGGCGGTCCTCAAAATCAATCTGCCCGACCTGCCGGCCATCACGCTGGGCCGCCTGGAAAACGTGCGCGTTGGCGACGTGGTGCTCGCCATTGGCAATCCGTTCGGTGTGGGCCAGACGGTGACAATGGGCATCGTCTCGGCGCTGGGCCGCAGCCACCTAGGCATCAACACGTTCGAGAACTTCATCCAGACCGACGCGGCGATCAACCCTGGTAACTCAGGCGGCGCATTGGTGGATGCCGACGGCAACCTGCTCGGCATCAACACGGCCATCTATTCGCGCTCGGGAGGCTCGCTTGGGATTGGCTTCGCGATTCCTGTGTCGCTGGCCAAGCAGGTGATGGAGTCGATCATCTCGACCGGCAGCGTGGTGCGTGGCTGGATCGGCGTTGAACCACAAGACGTGACGCCGGAGATTGCGGAGTCGTTTGGCCTGTCTCGCAAGGACGGCGCGCTGATCGCTGCGGTAGTCCAAGGGGGACCGGCGGATCGAGCAGGCCTGCGCCCCGGCGACATCCTCACCAGCGTGAATGGCCAACCGATTGCCGACACGACCGCGCTGCTGAACAGCATTGCCCAGCTCAAGCCTGGCGCGGAAGCCAAGGTGGCCGTGTCGCGCAAGGGCAAGGCAGTCGAACTCACGATTGTCGTCGGCAAGCGCCCGGCGCCAACGCGACGCAACGTGCCGATGCCCTCTCAGGACGAAGAAGAGCAGTAAGTAGCGTACGTAGTGAAGACACACAAACGGCGGCCAATGTGCCGCCGTTTTTTATTGGTACCGACCATGGGGTGCCGAGCAGCCGGGAAAGTGGAAAGTCTTCACCCGGCATGACCAAGCCCCCCCCTCTCTGGAATGCCGGTCGAATCAAGGTACAGGCATCTACCCTCTTCACCCAAGGCGTCACGCGATCGCACGTGCGCCGCGGCAACTCAAGCGCAGGTCCAGACCCAGTCAAGTCACACCCACACTGGCAAGACAACGCTTTGCGCTCACCATCCAATCCACATGGTTTCGCGAGTGAGCCCGCGTTGCGGCTGTTGAAAACAAAGCAACCAACACGCTCACCTCCACCCCACTCTCAACCATTCATCGCATACAAATCACTCGCACAAAGAAAAACGCCGACCCCTTTCGGGATCGGCGTTTAACCGTTTAATTCGATGCGCCCTTACGAGCGCGTCAAATTAGAACTTGTGACGCAGGCCGACGGTAGCGCCGAACTGGTTGTTGCTGTTGTTCGGGCCCGAGAACACTTGGCTGCCGTTCGTCAGCGTCGTACCAGCGTAGCTAGCGTCGTTCAGGCCGATCACGCCCAGACCCGAACCGCCGCTGTTCTTAGCATAGGCCAGGTTGAAGTAAGCGTCGGTGCGCTTCGACAGAGCGTAGTCGGTGCCGACCACGAACAGCCACGGGTTGCCCGTGCCGCTGTTCTTGAACTGTTGGTAGTAAGCCGTACCCGTCAGCGTCAGAGCCGGCGTAGCTTGGTAGCCCAGGCCTGCCCAGTACAGGTTCGAACGCAGGTTGCCATTGCCAGCAACGGTTGCGTAGTTAGCCTTGTACCAACGGTAGCCAGCGTACAGCTTGGCCGGACCGAAGGCGTACGTGCCAGCGATCGTGGCGCGTTGTTCCTTGTTGTCGCTGCCAACAACCGTCGAGTTGGTCGAGTCATACACTGCGCCGATGCCCAGCGGGCCGCCAGCGTAGTTAGCACCCAGGCTCCACTCACGGCCGGTCTTGCTGCTGCCAGCAACTTCGTTGCCGTTGTTGTTGAACGAGTACAGAGCCGAGACGTTCAGGCCACCGAACGTGCCGATGTACTTGACGGCGTTGTCAGCACGACCCGAGAAGAAGGCGTCTTGCGAAGCCAGCGAGTAACGCGTGGCGATTGCCATCGGGTCATAGATCAGCGAGAAGTCGTACAGCAGGTTTTGCTGACGACCCAGGGTCAGTTGACCCCACTGGCCTTGCAGACCAACGTAAGCGTTACGACCGAACAGACGGCCACCTTGACCCGACGTGCCGGTGTCAATGTTGAAGCCGCTTTCCAGGTTGAAGATACCCTTCAGGCCACCGCCCAGGTCTTCAACGCCACGCAGGCCCCAACGCGAGCCCGACAGGCCGCCCGAATCCAGGCCAATACGCGAGCCGCTCGAACCAGCGGTTGCGCCCGGCACCTTGTTTGCGTAGGTCAGACCAGCGTCGACCACACCGTACAGGGTCACGGAGGATTGTGCATAGGCGCCACCGGCGGCCAGAGCTGCAACAGCAGCTGCAAACAGTTTCATCTTCATATCGACACTTTCCTTGTCAACTGATTGGGAAATCTTGACTGTCCTTATGGACGACGTAGATACCTCACGTCTGACCGCATTATGGGCCAGCGTTGACAGATTCCGGAAACCCTTTCTGGCTCTGGAGCACGATTTGCGGCCAAGTTGTTGCTCATGGGCAACACGCGGGAGCCCCCCTCGGACAGGGGCCGAGACGGGCTTTTGGCGCGATGGCGCGGGGGTTGGCGGCCAATTGTCGGGGGCTGGCGGCGTGCCATTTTTGTCACCCGGGTGCCGACAGAAATTGTCGCCTTCTCACCACGCTCACCCAAAAAGAGTCCCTTAGATCTCTTTCACTCAGCGACCGAGCGCGGCGCGCCATCTTTTCAGGAAATCGGCACGGCGCAGCTGATCTTGATGGGCGAGTAAACCCGGGCCAACCGGAATGGGCCGATGCGTATTGCCCAGTTCGGCAAGCAGGCGCTTGGCGGTCAACCCGGTCTCGACGTCCTGACGCAGCGAGAAAAGGAATGCGCGGTCGGCCATCACACTCTGGCCGTCACGCGAGAGCATGAAATCGAGCCACAGGCGCGCGGCGTTCGGCCGGGAAGCGCGGCGAGCAATGAAGGCGACGCGGGTGGCGACCAGCGTGTAGTCGGCCGGCATCTTGATGGCGAGCGCGGGATTTCGATCGGCGTAGCGCGCGGCGTACGAGCCGATCACGTCGTAGGCGAGCAGGCTTTCGCCGGAGGCGACGCGCTCGAGCATGGCGGCCGTGGTGATGTACAGGTTGACGTTGACGCCACCCAATGCCTTGGCAACATCCCAGAACACCGGCGATGTGCGCGCATCTTCCGCCGCAAACAGGAAGGCGGAGCCCGAGTGCTCAATATCGTACGCGGCGACACGCCCGCGCAGCAGATCGCGATGGCTGTTGAGGATGCGGGCAAAATCGGCGTGCGTGGACGGCACCAAGCCGGCAGACAACTGGCGCGCGTTGTAGACGAAGACGACGGGTTCGTAGCTCGTGCCATAGGCCTCGTTCTTCCAGATGGCCCACGACGGCAGGTAGGGTCGCTCGGGTGATGCATACGACAGCGCGTGGCCATCGTTGACGAGCTTGAACTGCTCGGGCATCGCCGAGCTCCACACGACGTCGGCGCCGGGCGACTTGGAGGCAAGTTCCGCGAGGAAGCGTCGGTAGATGTCGTCGCTGTTCTGCTCGCGGTAGTCGACGGTAATGCCGGGGTAGCGCGCCTCGAATGCGCGGATGAGCGGGTGGGCGGCAGCAAAGTCCGTCGTCGAGTAGACCGTGACGCGGCCTTCGCGTCGGGCGGCGTCGATCATCGCGCCGTAGTCGCGCGGGTAGTACGACGGCAGTTCGGGCGCGGAGCCCGCCAGCCATTGCGCATGACCCTCAAGCGAAACGGCCCCCCCCGCGGCCAACAGCGCGGTGGCCTGGCACAGCCAGCGGCGACGGGAATTTGGGATGGACGACATGCAGGTCAGTCCGCATCCATGAGTTGGTGTGATTTAACGGTGTAATCGAGATGCGGGCGCACGCATTATCATGAAAAAGCACACAGAACGATATTGAGAGACACCCGATGCGGATCTTGCTGGTGGAGGATGAGGACGAATTGGCGGCATGGCTGGCACGCGCGCTGGCGCAAAGCGGCTTCGTGATCGAGCGCGCAGCCGATGGCGTGATTGCGGAAGCCTTCCTCGGCTCCGGAGAATTTGACGCGGTGGTGCTGGACCTGCGCCTGCCGCGCAAGGACGGCTTTGCCGTACTGGCCGACATGCGCGCGCGGGATGACCGCACGCCGGTGTTGATCCTCACAGCGCAGGGTGCGCTGGATGAACGCGTGCGCGGCCTGAACGCGGGTGCGGATGACTTTCTCACCAAACCGTTCGCGCTGGCCGAGCTGGAAGCACGGCTGATGGCGCTGATCCGCCGCAGCCGCGGCCGCGCCTTCCCGCGCCTGCGTTGCGGGCCGCTGGAGTTCGACACGGGGCGCAAGGCGTTCCTGCTGTCAGGCGAGCCGCTATCGCTCACGCCGCGCGAGCACGCTGCGCTGTCGGCGCTGCTGCACAAGACCGGCCAGCCGATCGCCAAGGTGCATCTGTTTGACAAGGTGTTCAACCTCGACAGCGATTCGAGCCCCGACGCGGTGGAGGTCGTCGTGCACCGCCTGCGCAAGAAGCTGGCCGGCACGGGCGTGCAGATCGTCACCGTGCGGGGGCTGGGCTACATGCTCGAAGCCGGCGCGAGCCACGCCAGCACCGTCGGCGACAACACCGCCTCATGACGCAACGGCTTGCCCTGCTGCCGCGCAGTCTGAAACTCACGCTGCTGTGGCTGCTGCTGCCCGGGTTGATCGGCGTGCTGGCGATCGACATCGTGAGCGCGTACCAGGCGCTGCGCAGCGCCACCGACCGCGCGTACGACCGTGCCCTGCTCGGCTCGGTGCGCGCCATCGAGAACGGCGTGACGATCGAGCGCGGCCAGGTGCAGGTCAACGTGCCGTATGTTGCCTTGTCGATGTTCGAGTCGACCGCGCAGAGCAGCGTCTACTACCGCGTCGCCTTCGAGCCGGCACCGGGCAAAGCCCCCGAGGCCGCGCTCACCGGGTATGACGACCTGCCGCTGCCCACCACGCGCCTGGAGAACGACACCGAGTTTTTCTACGACGCGCTGTATCACGGTGAGCCGGTGCGTGTGGTGGCCGTTGCCAAGCCGCTGTATCAGCCGGGGCTGCCGGCACGCATCGTGATCCAGGTGGCCGAAACCATCGAGACACGGCGTGTGCTGCAGCAGGCCGTCTGGCGCGGCACCCTGCTGCGCGATGCGGCGCTGGTGGTAGTGAGCGCGGCGCTGCTGTGGCTGGGCGTGACCGTGGCGCTGCGCCCGCTGAACCGTCTTGCGCGCAGCATCGCAGTCCGCGCTTCTGACGACTTGCGGCCGCTCGATGCCGCGGACGTCCCCGCCGAGGTGCGCCCGCTGGTGCAAGCGATCAACCACCACATCCAGCGCTACGCAGAACTGGCGGAGGCACAGAGCCAGTTCCTCGCCGATGCATCGCATCAGATGCGCACGCCGCTGGCCGTGCTGCTCACGCAGGCCGAATACGCGCTGCGCGAAACTGACCCGGCGCGCGTGCGAGAAAGCCTGACAGCCATCATCGCGCGGTTGCAGTCGACTAATCGGCTGACCTCGCAGTTGCTCGCGCTCGCCCGCGCGCGCCACGCGGGGCAGGATGCACCGGCCGAGACGTTCGACCTGGGCGAGCTAGCACGCGACGTGGTGGTCGATGCCTTGCCGCTGGCGCGCGAGAAACAGCAGGACCTGGGTTGGGACGATGCTGGCCTTGCAGCAACCCTGTCCGTCACGGGCTACCCTGCCTTCCTGCGTGAAGCGCTGTCCAACTTGGTACACAACGCGATCCGCTACACCCCCGCCGGTGGACGCATCACCGTGCGGGCAATTGCCGACGGCGACACCGCGCTCGTCTGCGTGGATGACACCGGCCCCGGCATGAGCGCCGACGAGCGCGCGCACGCGTTTCAGCGATTCCGCCGTGCGCATGAAGGCGGCGGTCGTGCGGCGAAGTTGAAAAATGCGCCCAAAAGCGCGCCGAAGGATGCGCGCTATGCCGCAGAGGGCTCAGGCCTAGGATTGGCGATCGCGCGAGCGTATGCGGCGCGCAGCGGCGGGCAAATCGAACTGGCCGATGGCGAGCCGAACGGGCATGGCGGCGTGGGCCTGTCTGCGCGGATTCGCGTGCCGCTCACAACATCAGCGGCGCTTCCTGAGCATGTTGCAACGCAGCAGCTTTAATGAAAGCGTGACGAAAGCGCGCGACTTCTATACTGCGCCGCACCTGGGGCCATCCGTCCGAGCTACACGCACATCGCCATAAGTAGCCAGCCCCACGACACCTAAGCAAACAGGAGACAAACCCATGCTTCGTGGCCGCTTTGTGCCCGCGCACGCCGCTCTCGCTTCGATTGCAGCTGCCGCTCTGACCCTCAGCACCGCTGCACTCGCGCAAGTCCCGGCCGGCTATCCCGCCAGCTACGCCGACACCATCGCCGCCGCCAAGAAGGAAGGCAAAGTCGTGGTCTACGCCACGACTGATACCAAGGCGGCCGACCCGCTGATCAAGGACTTCGAGTCGCTCTACCCCGGCGTGAAGGTCGAATACAACGACATGAACAGCAGCGAGCTGTACAACCGCTTCATCAGCGAGCAGGCCGCCGGCGGCGCCTCGGCTGACATGATGTGGAACTCGTCGATGGACTCGCAGCTCAAGCTCGCGCAGACCTACGCGCTGAAGTACGACTCGCCCGAAGTGCCGCACCTGCCGACGTGGGCCGTCTACAAGGGCCTGGCCTACGGCACCACGTACGAGCCGGCTGTGTTTCTGTACAACAAGCGCCTGATCAAGGACAGCGAAGTCCCGCAAACGCACGCCGACCTCGCCAAGCTGGTTGGCAGCCAGGGCGAGCGTTTCAAGAACAAGGTCACGACGTACGACATCGAGAAGTCCGCCGTGGGCTTCATGATGGCCGCGCAGGACAACCTGGATTCGCCGCAGTACTTCGACTTCATCAAGGCGGTCGGTCCGAACCTCGTGCTGCAGTCGTCCACCGGCACGATGATGGAACGCGTGGCCTCGGGCGAAAACCTGGTGGCGTACAACATCCTCGGCTCGTACGCGATTGCGCGCGCGAAGAAGGACCCGTCGATCGGCATCGTCTATCCGAAGGACTACACGCTGGTGGTTTCGCGCGTGGCGATGATTGCCAAGAAGGCGAAGAACCCGAACGCCGCCAAGCTGTGGCTGGACTACATCCTGTCCAAACGCGGCCAGGACATCCTCGCCAACAAGTCGGATCTGCACTCGCTGCGTGACGACGTGACGGGCGAAGCGACTGCCGCCGGCCTGAAGAAGATGCTCGGCAACACGATCAAGCCGATTCCGGTGGACGAATCGATCCTGACATTCCTGGAACCGAAGAAGCGCCTGGACTTCATCAAGCAATGGCGCACTGCCGCCGGTCGTTGATCTGCTGACCCGCGAAATCACGACTCCCCTCATCTGACCGACCTGCTGGCGCCATCCGACTCTGGCGCCAGCCCATCTTGGAGGCACCATGCGTTCTCTAGCGCAAGACCGTGCCGCCGCTTCGGAAGTCTCCCTCAAGCGCTCGCCCTGGACGCGTGTGGGACAGGCTTTGCCGCGCGGCGTGGTCATCCTGCTTACCGCGCTGGCGATTTTCACGCCGCTGGCGCTGATCTTCTACCAGAGCTTCCTGTCCGCGCCGTTCTTCATGCCCGACGCGCTGGCGGGGCTCGATGCGTATCGCTTCATCTTTACGGATTCGGATTTCTGGCACGCCTTTGAGAAGTCGGCTGCGCTGGCATTTGGCCTGGCCGCGATCTCGGTGCCGCTGGGCGGCATCCTGGCGTTCCTGATGGTGCGTTCGGACCTGCCCGGCCGCCGCGTCCTCGAGCCGCTGCTGATGATCCCGGTGTTTGTCTCGCCGATGGTGCTGGCGTTCGGCTACGTGGTCTCGGCTGGCCCCGTGGGCTTCTACACGGTGTGGTTCAAGCACCTATTTGGTGGTGCGCCGTGGAACGTGTATTCGTTCACCAGCATCATCATCATCGCCGGCCTGACGCACGTGCCGCACGTGTACTTGTATGTCTCGTCGGCGCTGCGCAGCCTCGGCTCGGACGTGGAAGAAGCCGCGCGTATCGCGGGTGCATCGCCGCTGTCGGTGGCGCTCAACGTGAGCCTGCCGATGGTGCGCCCCGCCCTGCTGTATGCAGCCGTGCTGGTAACGTTCCTGGGCTTCGAGGTGTTCGGCCTGGTGCTCGTGTTGGGCGATCCGGAAGGCCACCTCGTGCTGGCCACGTACCTGTACAAGCTGACCAACAAGCTCGGCACGCCGGCCTATCACCTGATGGCTGCCGTGGCGGTCTGTCTGGTGATGGTGACCTTCCCGCTGGTGCTGCTGCAGCGCTACATGCTGAAGTCGGCCAACCGCTTTGTCACCGTCAAGGGCAAGGTCACGCGCAGCCGCCCGCTGCCGCTGGGCAAGTGGCGCTGGCCCGCGTGGGCAATCGTGGTGTTCTGGTTCTTCGTGACGGTGGTGGTGCCGCTCTCGGGTATCGCACTGCGCGCCTTCGTGTCGAACTGGGGTGAAGGTGTGTCACTGGTGGAAGCGTTCTCGACCACGGCGTTCCAGCAGATCTTCGAGCAGCCGCAGTTCCTGCGCGCAATGGTCAACACGGTGCTGATCGGCGTGATCGGCGGCGCGATCGCCGTGGCTTGCTACACCTGCATCGGCCTGGCCATGCACCGCAAGCCGGACGGCTGGACGCGCTTCCTCGACTACAGCGTGCTGGTGCCCCGCGCCATTCCAGGGCTGCTGGCCGGTCTGGCATTCCTGTGGGTGTTCCTGTTCGTGCCGAACTGGATCGAGACCGGCCTGACCGACAGCGGCCTGCCGGGTGCCAACTGGATCATCGAGCACGTCGTGCCGAGCCTGCGCGACCTGCGTAGCACGATCTTCAGTGTGTGGATCGCCTATACGGTGGTGTGGATGGCCTACGGCTTGCGCCTGATCTCAGCGGCACTGCTGCAGGTCGGCCCTGAGCTGGAAGAGGCGGCGCGCTCGGTGGGCGCCACCCGAGCCCGTACCACGCGCGATGTGACCGTGCCGCTCACGCGCTACGGCCTGCTCGGCGCCTGGCTGCTGATCTTCCTGATTTTCGAGCGCGAGTACTCGACCGGTGTGTACCTGCTCTCGCCGGGTACCGAGACGATCGGCTCGATGCTGGTTTCCCTGTGGGCAGGCGGCGCCATCGATATCGTCGCCGCGCTGTCCTTCGTCAATATCGTGCTGGTGGCCGTGGGCCTCGGCATCGCACTGCGTTTCGGGGTAAAGCTCCATGATTGAACTCACTGTCAACGACCTGCACCTGCAATACGGCAACAACCCGGTGCTCAAGGGTGTCTCGATGCAGTTGCAGAAGGGCGAGGTCGTCTCGCTGCTGGGTCCGTCCGGTTCGGGCAAGACCACGCTGCTGCGCGCCGTCGCCGGCCTCGAACAGGCCAGCCAAGGCACCGTCCAGATCGGCGATCGCGTCATGTTCGACGGCGCCAAGAAGCTCGACGTGCCGGCCGAAGGGCGCAACCTGGGCCTGGTGTTCCAGTCGTACGCGCTGTGGCCGCACAAGACCGTGGCCGAGAACGTCGCCTACCCGCTCAAGCTGCGCAAGACGCCATCCGCGCAGATCAAGGAACGCGTGCAGGCCGTGCTGCAGCAACTGGGCCTCGGCCATCTGGGCGAGCGCTTCCCGAGCCAGCTCTCCGGCGGCCAGCAGCAGCGCGTGGCGATTGCCCGTGCGCTGGTCTACAACCCGCCTGTGATCCTGCTCGACGAGCCGCTCTCCAACCTCGACGCCAAGCTGCGTGAAGAAGCCCGCGCCTTCCTGCGCGAGCTGATCGTGCGCCTGGGCCTGTCTGCGTTGATGGTCACCCACGACCAAAGCGAAGCGATGGCCATGTCCGATCGCATCCTGCTGCTCAACAACGGTGTGATCGAGCAGCAAGGCACGCCCGAAGAGATGTACGGCGCGCCGCAAACCCTCTTCACTGCCGAATTCATGGGCAGCAACAACCGTGTCAACGGCAAGATCGCCGAAGTGCGTGATGGCATGGCCCGTCTGGTGGACGAGGCAGGCGGTTGGTCGCTGTGGGGTGTGGCGCGCGGGGATCTGAAGCCCGGCGCATCAGCGCACGGGGTGATCCGCCTGGAACAAGTGCGCGTAGGTGTGGATAACGCCGACAACACCATCCGCTTGCCGCTGGCGACGCGCATGTATCTGGGCGACCGCTGGGAATGCCTGTTCCGCGCAACGGGCGATGCTGGCACGGGTCTGCGCGCCTACGCCAGCAGCGCGCCAAGCGAGGGCCAATATGCGCTGACGTTCCCGCGCGAGCAGTTCTGGCTGTACGCCGCGTAAGCAGGCATCGCAGAAACGAAAAAGGCAGCCGAGGCTGCCTTTTTCTTTGGGCGATTGTTGAATCGGCCCGTCAGTCCTTCACCACCGGCAAGTGCTCCGGGTCCTCTTCCGGCGCCACCGTTTTCCGCAGAAAGACCGCTGCCAGAATCAGCCCCAGCTCATACAGCAGCCACAGCGGCACGGCTAGCAGCAGTTGCGACATCACATCGGGCGGCGTCACAACCGCCGCAATCACGAACGCGCCCACCACCACGTACGGGCGTGCTTGACGCAGTTTGTCCAGGCTGACGATGCCAAAGCGCACCAGCACCATCACCACCACCGGTACCTCGAAGGTGATGCCGAAGGCCAGGAACGTGGTCATCGCAAAGCTGAGGTACTTGTCGATATCGGTCGACATTTCCGCACCCAATGGCGCGTTGTAGTGCGCCATGACCTTGAACACGGTCGGGAAGACGAGGAAGTACGCAAACGCCACGCCGCACAGGAACAGGATGTAGGTGCTGACCACCAGCGGCATGATCATGCGCTTCTCGTGCGAGTACAGCCCCGGCGCCACGAAACGCCAGATCTGGTACAGCACCCACGGCAGCGCGATCAGAAAGGCCGCCAGCAGCGTCACCTTCATCGGCACGAAGAACGAGCCGGTGACGTCGGTCACGATCATGTGGCCGTTCTTGGGGAGTGCCTGAATCAGCGGCCGCGAGAACAGGTTGAAGATGTCCGGTGCCCAGTAGACGAGGCCCAGGAAGATCAGCAGCACACCCGCACCGGCCTTGACGATGCGCTCGCGCAACTCGACCAGGTGCGAGATGAAGGTTTCCTGCGCGCCGTCCTCGGGCGATTGCGGATCGAGCGGAGCAGCACTCATGTCGGCTGGAGGGGGATGCGGTCAGAGCACCCGGCGGTGGGTGCTCGGAGAATCATTCGAAGAAGGAACGCCCACGCGACTGCGCGGCAACGATAGGCGGACGGTGGCGCTTGACGCGCGCGGCGCCCGATTGCGCCCACATGCGCACGCCCTGCTTCTGGCGATACCACTTGGGCATCGACAGCTGCTTGTTGCGCCAGCTGTTGCGGCCATTGCGCGACTTGCCCGGCGCCGGGCGCCAGTCAGGGGCGGAGGTGGCGGTCTCGCGCAACGCCGGATCGCCGAGCGCCTCGTTCAGGCGTTCGTTGATTTCCGACGTGTGCTTGCTGACCTCCTGGTGGATGGTCTGCTCGACATTGCGCGCGGCCTGCTCGAAATCGGTGCGCATCTTGCGCAGCTCTTCGAGCTCGATCTCCCGGCTCACCTCGGCCTTCACATCGGCGATGTAACGCTGCGCGCGACCGAGCAACGCACCGGCCGTGCGCGCCACTTTGGGCAGGCGCTCCGGCCCGATGACGACAAGCGCCACCATGCCAATCAGCGCCAGCTTGGAAATGCCGAGATCGATCATCAGTCAGCGAGCGACAGTGCTCAGCCTTGCTTGGACTTTTCGCGCGCCTCGACGTCGATCGTCGTCGAGTCGTGCAGTTCGCGCGGCGGCTGGCCAGCGGTCTGTTGCGGGGCAGCCGGCTTGTCGTCCGCGGCGCCTTCCTTCATGCCGTCCTTGAAGCCCTTCACGGCACCACCGAGGTCTGAACCGATGTTACGCAGCTTCTTCGTGCCGAACACCATCATGACGATCACCAGCACGATCAGCCAGTGCCAAATGCTAAAGGAACCCATGTCCTACTCCCACGTAAATATGACTGCGACTGGCGCCATGACTGCCGCAACGGTGGCGGCGCCATTGATAGATTTTACTGATTGGCGTACATCGGCTTGCTGTCGTTGAGGTACAGCCAGCCCTTCACAATACGATACAGCATCCAGATGCCCAGAACCCACAGCACCGCAAAGCCGATAAAGGCCAGCGGAATGAGCATCACGCCGATCGCAGCCCATAGTACGCACCACCAGAACGAACGGATCTGCCAACGAAAGTGCGACTCGTACAGCGTGCCGCGCACATCGTCGCGCTTAACATACCCGACGATGATGGCAATCAATGCAGTGATGCCGCCGGTCAGCCAAAAAATGGCGTAGAGCGCATACAGGATATGCGTCAGCCGCCGCAGCCCGGCCAGACGTTCTTCGTCTGTCGTCACTGTCACCGCTGATCCGTAGTTGTCCACGCTGCCTCCCTGCGACGATGCGTCACCGATCAGTCACCTGCAGCGTCGCGAGCCTGCGACTTGCGCAACGCCTTCTCTTCCAACCCCGAGAGTCCTTCGCGGCGTGCCAGTTCGTTAACCACATCATCCGGCGTGAGGTCGAACTGCGACAATAGCACCATGGTGTGGAACCACAGGTCGGCCACTTCGTAGACCACCTTGCTGCGTGCCTCGTCGGTCATGCCGGCGGCGCGGGCGTCCTTGGCGGCCATGACCGTCTCGGTGGCCTCTTCCCCGATCTTCTTGAGGATGGCGTCATCGCCCTTGTTGAACAGGCGCGCGATGTAGCTCTTGTCCGGGTCACCGCCATTGGCGAGCTTGCGGGATTCAAGCACCTCGCCCAGACGGCGCAGAGTGTCACTCATGGTTGTGGCCGGGCTTGCCGGCATAGATGTCGTCGGGGTCTTTGAGCACGGGTTCAACGGTGAGCCAGTCACCGTCTTCCGCACTGCCTTCGAACTTCTGAAAGAAGCACGCGTGGCGGCCAGTGTGGCAGGCAATGCCGCCAACTTGGGTGACGCGGAGCAAGACCACGTCTTCGTCGCAGTCCAGGCGGATCTCGTGCACCTTCTGGATGTGGCCGGACTCCTCGCCCTTGTGCCACAGGCGCTTGCGCGAACGCGACCAGAACACGGCCTCGCCGGTCTCCACGGTCTTCTGCAGCGCCTCGCGGTTCATGAAGGCGAACATCAGCACGTCGTTGCTGCCCTGCTCCTGCACGATCACAGGCACGAGGCCGTTGTCGTCCCAGTGGACCTTATTCAGCCACTTCTTACTCATAGTCCGATCCGTACTGGAATGCCTTTTTCAGCCATGAATTGCTTGGCCTGGCCGACGGTGTATTCACCGTAGTGGAAGATGCTGGCGGCCAGCACCGCATCGGCGTGACCTTGCTGGATGCCGTCTGCCAGATGCTGCAGGTTACCGACGCCGCCGGAGGCGATCACAGGCACTGGCACGGCATCAGACACCGCACGCGTGAGTTCAAGGTCGAAGCCAGCCTTGGTGCCGTCGCGGTCCATGCTGGTGAGCAGGATCTCGCCCGCACCGCGCTGTGCCATCTCGCGCGCCCACGCCACGGCGTCCAGGCCCGTGCCCTTGCGGCCACCGTGCGTGAAGACCTCCCAGCGCGGGGCTTCGCCCTCAGCCGACACCTTCTTGGCGTCGATGGCCACGACGATGCACTGCGCGCCATGGCGCGCGCTGGCGTCGGACACGAGCTGCGGGTTCGACACGGCGGACGAGTTCATGCTGATCTTGTCCGCACCGGCATTGAGCAGCCGGCGCACGTCTTCCAGCGCGCGCACGCCACCGCCGACGGTCAACGGAATGAAGACCTGCGACGCCACCGCCTCGATGATGTTCAGCATCAGGTCGCGTCCATCGGACGTGGCGGTGATGTCGAGGAAGGTGATTTCGTCGGCGCCCTGCTCGTCGTAGCGACGGGCGATTTCAACGGGGTCGCCCGCGTCGCGCAACTCGACGAAGTTGACGCCCTTGACCACCCGGCCGTTGGTCACGTCCAGGCAGGGGATGATTCGTTTGGCTAGCATGATGAGTCGGGTGCCGAGGCACCCGTTGAGCGCAGCTTAGGCTGCGCCGAGTTTGTCCGCGAGAGCTTGCGCTTCCTTGAAGTTCAGGTCGCCCGAATAGATGGCGCGGCCGCAGATCACGCCTTCCACGCCATGCTCTTCGACCGCGCAGAGGTGGTCGATGTCCTTCAGGTTCGACAAGCCGCCGCTGGCGATGACCGGAATCTTCACCGACTGTGCCAGCTTGACGGTGGCATCGATGTTGATGCCCTGCAGCATGCCGTCGCGGCCGATGTCGGTGTAGATGATGCCCTCGACGCCGTAGTCCTCGTACTTCTTGGCGAGGTCCACGACTTCGTGGCCCGAGAGCTTGCTCCAGCCGTCAGTCGCCACCTTGCCGTCCTTGGCATCGAGCCCGACGATGATGTGGCCGCCAAATGCCGTGCATGCGTCCCGCAGAAAGCCCGGGTCCTTGACCGCCGCCGTACCGATGATCACGTACGACAGGCCGTCGTCGAGCCAGCGCTCGATGGTGCCCAGATCGCGGATGCCGCCGCCGAGTTGCACGGGAATCTCGTCACCCACCTCAGCGAGGATGGCCTTGACGGCCGCCTCGTTACGCGGCTTGCCCGCGAAAGCGCCATTCAGGTCGACGAGGTGCAAGCGGCGTGCGCCCTGCTCGACCCAATGCCGCGCCATGGCAGCGGGGTCTTCCGAGAACACGGTGGCTTGATCCATATCGCCTTGTTTGAGGCGCACACATTGACCGTCCTTCAGGTCGATGGCCGGGATGAGCAACATAAGCGTGACGACAAAGTTGAGGGGGTAAAGGGGAAAACAGGGTTGCTTGTGACGGTGACGCCAGATTCAGGGGTTCCAGTGCACGAAGTTGCGGTAAATCTGCAAACCGGCCTGCGCACTTTTTTCCGGGTGAAACTGTGTGGCAAAAATATTATCCCGGGCGATGGCACAGGTAAACAGCACCCCGTACTCGGTCTCCCCGACCGATTCTTCAGCCCGCGCGGGTCGTGCATAGTAGCTGTGCACGAAATAAAAGTAGCTGTCGTCCGGCACGCCGGCCCACAGCGCGTGGGGGCGACTCTGACGCACGCGGTTCCAGCCCATCTGGGGCACTTTGTACCGCGAACCGTCCGGTTGCAACTGGCCGTCCAGATCAAAACGAATCACTTCGCCGCCGATCAGGCCCAACCCTTGGGTGTACTCCTGGCCCGGACGCGCCTCGGTGCTGCGCTCGAGCAGCATTTGCTCCCCCACGCACACACCGAGCATCGGCTTGGTGCGAGACGCCTCGAGCACGGCTTCGCGCAAGCCCGATTGGTCAAAAGCAGCCATGCAGTCGGGCATGGCGCCCTGCCCCGGCAGCACCACGCGGTCGGCCGCGCGAATCTCGTCGGCTTGCGCACTGATGCGCACATCGGCTTCCGGAGCCACCGTACGCAGGGCCTGCGCTACCGAGCGCAGGTTGCCCATGCCGTAATCGACAATTGCAATCGTAGTCATGATTTGAGAACAGGCAACAGGGTTTTCAGCCCGTCGACAATGAATTCCACGGCCAGCGCCGCCAGGATCAAACCCATCAACCGCGTACCGACGTTGATACCGGTGCGACCGATGACCCGGGCGATGGGCTCGGCGGCACGGAGCACGATCCATACCACCAGCGCGATCGCCACGCCCACGCCAGCCAGCAAAAACAACTCCCACCAGTGGCGGGTCTTGCCCGCATAGACGATCACCGTGCTGATCGAGCCAGGGCCCGTCAGCAGGGGAATCGCCAGCGGCACGACCGCAATGCTGGCCTTGGCACCGGCCTCATCCTCTTCTTCGGGCGTGGCCTTGGTGCGGCTGGTCTGCGCGTTCAGCATGTTCAGCGCGATCATGATCATGATGATCCCGCCGCCCACCTGCAGCGAGCCGACCGAAAACCCGAAAAAGCCGATGATCTGCTCGCCCAGCAACGCGGACAGGCCAATCACGATCGCCACCGAAATCGATGCGACCTTGATGGTGCGGCGCTTTTCCGCATCCGTCTGACTTTCGGTCAGGCTGATGAAGAACGGGATCGCCCCGATCGGGTTGATCAGCGCGAGCAGCGAGAAAAAGCTCTTGGTCAGATCCATGGGACCGGTGGCCGTTTTTGGAGTCGGGTAGGCGCGGCCAGGCCGACGCGTAGGATCAGAGCGTGCCCTTGGTCGACGGAATGGTGCCGGCAGCGCGCGGGTCCAGTTCAACGGCCATGCGCAGCGCGCGGCCAAAGGCCTTGAACACGGTTTCGATCTGGTGATGCGCGTTGATGCCGCGCAGGTTGTCGATATGCAGCGTCACGCCGGCATGGTTGACGAACCCACGGAAGAATTCGATGGACAGGTCCACGTCAAAGCTGCCGACGCGCGCCCGCGTGAACGGCACGTGGAACTCCAGGCCCGGACGGCCGGAGAAGTCGATCACCACGCGCGACAGGGCTTCGTCCAGCGGCACGTAGCTGTGGCCGTAGCGCACGATGCCCTTCTTATCACCAACTGCTTTGGCGACGGCTTGGCCGAGCGTGATGCCGACGTCTTCCACGGTGTGGTGATCGTCGATATGGGTGTCGCCGGTGGCCGTGACTTCTAGGTCGACCATGCCGTGACGGGCGATCTGGTCGAGCATGTGGTCGAGGAACGGGACGCCGGTGTTCAGCGTCTGCTTGCCCGTGCCGTCCAAATCAAGGGCGACGCGGATCTGCGTTTCAGAGGTGTTGCGAGTAACCTCGGCACGGCGGCTCATGGGGCTTCCTGCATCGATGCGGCAAAGGCATCGAGAAATTGCGCGTTTTCTTCGGGATTGCTGACCGTCACGCGCAGACAGTTGGCCAGCAACGGGTGCATTTTACTGACGTTTTTGATAAGAACCCGCCGTTTTAGCAGGCGATCGAACATTCCCGCTGCATCGGGTACGCGCAATAGGATGAAGTTGGCGGCACTCGGGAAGACTTCAACACCCGGCAGCGCCGCCAGCGCGTCAATCAGCTTGGTGCGCTCGGCGCGCAGAGTCGCTGCCTGGGCATCCAGTACATCCACGTGATCGAGCACGAACTGGGCGGTGGCCTCGGTCAGCACATTGATGTTGTACGGCGGGCGCACCTTGTCCAGCTCGGCGATCCACTTGGGGTGGCCGGCCACGTAGCCCAGGCGGATACCGGCCAGGCCCAGCTTGGAGACAGTGCGCATCACGAGCAGGTGGTCGAACTCCGGCAGGCGCGGCATCCAGCTGTGCTGCGCGAACGGCTGGTAGGCCTCGTCGACCACCACCAGGCTCTGGCACACCGGCCCGCGTGCGGCGCGGACGATGGCATCCATGTCGGCGGCATCGAACAGGTTGCCGGTCGGGTTGTTCGGATAGGCCAGGTAGATGACGGCGGGCTGGTGCTCGGCCATGGCGGCCAGCATCGCTTCGCGGTCGAGCGTGAGGTCCGCCTTGAGCGGCACGCCAACGAACTTCAGTCCCAGCAACTGCGATGACATCGCGTACATCACGAAGCCCGGCACGGGCGCCATGACCGTCGCACCCGACTTGGATGCGGCAATGGCGATCAGGCTGATGATCTCGTCCGAGCCATTGCCCAGCAGCACTTCGGCGCCGGCCGGCACGTGCATCACGCGTTTGAGCTGCGCCTTGAGCGCGTCGGCGGTTGGCACCGGGTAGCGGTTAAGTGCGACATCGGCCAGGCGCTTGCCCAGCGCATCGCGCAGCATCGCCGGGAGCGGGTACGGGTTCTCCATCGCGTCCAGCTTGACCATGCCGGTGGCGTCGGGCACGTGGTACGCGCCCATGGCACGCACGTCGTCGCGCACGATGCGAGCGAGCAGGTCATCAAGAGAGGGCTGGACTGGCGCGGAGACGTTCATGCTTGTGGGATGCGGAGTCGTGTTTATTCAGAGGCGGTGCGTTGCAGGCGGTATTCAGCGCTGCGTGCATGCGCCTGCAGACCTTCGCCGTAGGCCAGCTCGGCGGCAATCTCGCCCAGCATCTGCGCGCCGGCTTCGCTCACCTCGATCAGGCTCGAGCGCTTGATGAAGTCGTATACGCCCAGCGGCGACGAGAAACGCGCCGTGCGCGAGGTCGGCAGCACGTGGTTCGGGCCTGCGCAGTAGTCGCCCAGCGATTCGCTGGTGTACTTGCCGAGGAAGATCGCGCCGGCATGGCGGATGCGCTCGGCCCACTGACGCGGGTTCTCGGCGGAAATCTCCAGGTGCTCGGGGGCGATGTCGTTGGCGATCTCGCACGCCTCTTCCATGTCGCGTACCTTGACCAGCGCGCCACGGCCCGATAGCGATTCGGCGATTACGCTCCGGCGCGGCATCTCTTCAAGCTGGCGGTTGATGCTGGCCTCCACCTGCGCGATGAACTCGGCGTTCGGGCACAGCAGAATCGATTGGGCCAGCTCGTCGTGCTCGGCTTGCGAGAACAGGTCCATCGCCACCCAGTCCGGGTCGGTCGTGCCATCGCAGATCACGAGGATTTCCGACGGACCGGCAATCATGTCGATGCCGACCGTGCCGAACACGCGGCGCTTGGCAGCGGCCACATACGCATTGCCCGGGCCAACGATCTTGTCGACCGGCGGGACGGTCTCGGTGCCATAGGCCAGCGCACCCACAGCCTGCGCGCCGCCGATGGTGAACACGCGGTCCACCCCGGCGATGCAGGCCGCAGCCAGCACCAGCTCGTTGCGCACGCCACCCGGCGTGGGCACGACCATGATGATTTCCTTGACGCCGGCCACGCGTGCCGGAATCGCGTTCATCAGCACCGACGACGGATACGCCGCCTTGCCGCCAGGCACGTAAATGCCGACGCGATCGAGCGGCGTGACCTTCTGGCCGAGCACCGTGCCGTCGGCTTCTGCGTATTCCCAGCTGTGCGTGCCGCACTCGATCTTCTGCTTTTCGTGGTAGGCACGCACGCGGGCGGCGGCCGCTTCCAGCGCGGCGCGGCGCTTGGGCTCCAGGCCATCCAGCGCGGCTTGCAGCGTGGCGGGCGACAGCTCCAGCGCGGCCACGCTGTCGGCTTCGATGCGGTCGAAGCGGCGCGTGGCTTCCAGCACGGCGGCGTCGCCACGCGCTTTCACGTCGGCCAGGATCTGCGCGGCGGCGCGGTCGATGGCTTCGTCTTCACTCGCCTCGAAAGCAAGCACCTGGCGCAGTTGCGCCGCGAATCCGGCGTCGGCCGAATCCAGCTTACGGATACTCAAGCTCATGCGGTTTCCCCAACAAGCGCGTCCTTGGCGGAGGCGCGCTCAAAAGCGTCGAGGATCGGCGCCAAGCGCTCGCGCTTCAACTTCAGCGCAGCCTGGTTGACGACCAGTCGGGACGAGATCTGCACGATCTCCTCCACCTCGACGAGGTTGTTCGCGCGCAGCGTGCCGCCGGTGCTGACCAGATCGACGATGGCGTCAGCTAGGCCCACCAGCGGGCCCAGTTCCATCGAGCCGTACAGCTTAATCAGGTCGACGTGCACACCCTTCTTGGCGAAGTGCTCGCGCGCGGTGTTCAGATACTTCGTCGCCACCGACAGGCGCGCGCCCTGGCGCACCGCGTTGGCGTAATCGAAGCCCTTGGGCACCGCGACCGACATGCGGCAGCGGGCGATGTTCAGGTCGATGGGCGCATACAGGCCCGCCATGCCGTGCTCCATCAGCACGTCGCGACCGGCCACGCCAAAGTCCGCCGCGCCGTATTGCACATAAGTCGGCACGTCGGAAGCACGCACGATGATCACGCGCAGCGCCGGATCCGACGTCGGCAGGATCAGCTTGCGCGAGGTTTCCGGGTCTTCCGTCACCTCGATGCCGGCGGCCTTCAGGAGCGGCAGCGTCTCTTCAAAGATGCGCCCTTTGGACAGCGCCAGCGTGAGCTGATCGGGAGCGGACTGGATTGCGTTCATGGCTGACTTAACCTTGGATGCGGCGGATCTTCGCGCCGACAGCGGAGAGCTTGTCTTCGATGCGGTCATAGCCGCGGTCGAGGTGATAGATGCGATCGACCAGCGTCTCACCCTGCGCAATCAGGCCGGCAATGACGAGGCTGGCCGAAGCACGCAGGTCCGTCGCCATGACAGTCGCGCCCGACAGTTGCTCAACGCCCGTCACCACGGCCGTCTTGCCGTCGATGACGATGTTGGCGCCCAGGCGGTTGAGTTCCTGCACGTGCATGAAGCGGTTTTCGAAGATCGTTTCCGTCACCGTGGCAGAGCCCTCGGCAACGGCGTTGAGCATCATGAACTGCGCCTGCATGTCGGTCGGGAAGGCCGGGTATTCGGACGTGCGGAAGCTCACGGCCTTCGGGCGACCCGTCATCTGCACGCGGATCCAGTCGTCGCCCGTGGTGAGCGTCACGCCAGCTTCGCGCAGCTTATCGAGCACGGCATCCAGGATGCCCGGTGGCACGCCGCGCAGCGTCACGTCGCCGCCGGCTGCAGCCACTGCGCACAGGAACGTACCGGCTTCAATGCGATCGGCAATCACCGTGTGCTCGGCGCCGTGCAGCGCTTCCACGCCCTGAATCACCAGACGGTCGGTACCGATGCCCTCGATGCGCGCGCCCATCTTCACGAGCAGGTTGGCGAGGTCGGTCACTTCCGGCTCGCGTGCGGCGTTTTCCAGCACGGTTTCGCCGTCAGCCAGTGCGGCGGCCATCAGCAGGTTTTCGGTGCCCGTCACCGTCACCATATCGGTGACGATGCGTGCGCCGTGCAGGCGCTTGGCGCCATCGGCGAGCTTCGCTTCGATGTAGCCGTGCTCGATGACAATCTCGGCGCCCATCAGCTGCAGGCCCTTGATGTGTTGATCGACCGGACGCGCGCCGATGCCACAGCCGCCCGGCAGCGACACACGTGCGTGGCCGAAGCGCGCGAGCAGCGGGCCCAGCACCAGGATCGACGCGCGCATGGTTTTCACCAGGTCATACGGCGCTTCCGGCGAGTGGATGTTCGCGGCGTCCAGCGTGAGGTTGTGGCCATCCAACGCACCTTCCACGCCCATCTGACGCAGCAGCTTGAGCATCGTGCGCACATCCTGCAGGTTGGGCACGTTGTTCAGCGCCAGCGCCTCGGGCGTCAGCAGCGCGGCACACATGATGGGCAGCGCGGCGTTCTTGGCGCCAGACACGCGGATTTCGCCCGACAGCGGGCCGTTGCCTTCAATCAGCAGTTTGTCCATGAGCGAGACGTCTCGTCGATCACGTTGGGTGGGGCGCTCAGCGAGAGCCAGGTCGGAATCGGATTCAGCGGAAACTTCAGCGGTAACAACAGCGGGATCAAGCTCGGCCATCAGGATTGCCACTCCGCCGGGGTGAGCGTCTTCATGGACAGCGCGTGGATCTCCGCGCGCATGCGATCACCCAGTGCGGCATAGACGAGCTGGTGACGCTGGATCAACCGCTTGCCTTCAAACTGCGCGCTGACGATGGTGGCAAAAAAATGCTGGCCGTCGCCCTCGACTTCGAGGTGCTGGCACGGCAGGCCGGTTTCGATGTACTGCTTGACTTGTTCGGGTGTGGGCAACATGGCCGTCCCTCTCCTGCAAAACGTTAGGGTGGTGCGTCTTGGTTGTTTTATTGACGCATCAATGGCGCAGCTTGTAGCCCGTGCGCAGCATCTGCAGGGCAATCCCCCCCACCACGACCAGCGCGATCAGCATCACGCCGAGGCTCGTCGCCACCGGCACATCGGACACGCCGAAGAAGCCGTAGCGGAAGCCGTCGATCATGTAGAAGAACGGGTTGGCGTGGGACACTGCCTGCCAGAACGGCGGCAGTGAATGGATCGAATAGAACACGCCCGCCAGGAAGGTGGCCGGCACGATCAGAAAGTTTTGGAACGCGGCGAGTTGGTCGAACTTCTCCGCCCAGATACCCGCGATCAACCCCAGCGTACCGAGCACGGCGGCGCCCAGCACGGCAAAAACGATAATCCACAGCGGCTGTGCGAAGTGCAGATGTGCGAACAAGGTCGTCACGATTAGCACGCCCGTCCCCACTGCCAGACCGCGGATGACGGAGGCGCATACGTAGGCACCGAACATCTCCCAGTGCGACAGCGGCGGCAGCATGATGAACACCAAGTTGCCGGTGATCTTCGACTGAATGAGCGACGACGAGCTGTTGGCAAACGCGTTCTGCAGCACGCTCATCATCACGAGACCGGGCACCAGGAAAGCGGTGTAGCTGAGTTGATCGAACACCTTCACGCGGTCTTCCAGCACGTGGCCGAAGATCAGCAGGTACAACAGCGCGGTCAGCACCGGCGCAGCCACGGTCTGGAAGCTCACCTTCCAGAAGCGCAGCACCTCCTTGTACAGCAGCGTACGGAAACCGACCCAGCGGCCCGGCAGGCTCTCGGGAATGGCGCTCATGCTGCAGGCTCCAGTGCGGTCTCGGGTGTTTGCGGTACGGCGGGAATGCCGCCTTCGCGGCGCATGATCTGCACGAACACGTCTTCCAGGTCAGCCTTGGCGATTTCCATGTCGTCGATCTCGCACCCGGCCTGACGGCAGGTCGAGAGAATCTGCTCGACCTCGCCGTAGCCCGACAGACGCAGGCGCACACTGCGCTCGCCGTGGTTGCCGGGTTGACGCAGACCTTCGAGCGACGCGGGCAACGTGCCGTTCGCGAAGCTCAGCACCAGTTGCAGCCCGGCAAATTGCGACAGCAGGTTGGCCGTGCGATCGAGCGCCACCACCTCGCCAAACTTGAGCATGGCGATGCGGTCGCACAGGGATTCAGCTTCTTCCAGGTAGTGCGTGGTCAGCACGACAGTGTGGCCCTCGCGGTTCAGGCGCGAAATGAATTTCCACAGCGTCTGGCGCAATTCGACGTCCACACCGGCGGTCGGCTCATCCAGCACGATCACCGGCGGGCGGTGTACCAACGCCTGCGCGACCAGCACGCGGCGCTTCATGCCGCCCGACAGCGCGCGCATGTTGGCATCGGCCTTGTTGGTCAGGTCCAGGTTGGCCATGACCTCGTCGATCCAATCGTCATTGTTGGTCAGGCCGAAATAGCCCGACTGTAGGCGCAGCGTTTCGCGCACCGTGAAGAACGGATCGAACACCAGTTCCTGCGGCACCACGCCTAGCTTGCGGCGCGCCGTGCGGTAGTCGGACACGACATCGTGACCGAGCACACGCACGCTACCGGAATCGGCACGATTCAGGCCCGCGAGAATGGAGATCAGCGTGGTCTTGCCCGCGCCGTTGGGGCCCAGCAGGCCAAAAAACTCGCCCTGCTCGACAGACAGGCTCACGCCCTTGAGCGCTTGCAACGACTTGTAGCGCTTGCGGACGTCAGCGATTTCGATGGCTTTCATGGCCGACAAAGTGAACTACTCTGCGCATCTCGTGCCCGCTGATCCACATGATCACCGCGGCCCCGGACGCCGCACAGAACGGCGGCAGAGCGACAAACCCAGAATTATAGGGGAACTGCACCAACAGACGACGGCGCGGCTTACAGCGCGGCACCGAAGCTGCACGAAATGCCAGAAGCGGCGCGCGCGGCGCCCTGGCCGGGGCGCGGCATCGCGGTGTTGGGGAAGATACTGCCCCGCACCGGACGCCGCCTCAATGTCGTGCGTGGTGGTGTTCAGCAGACGCCGGCACGGTGGCCAGCAGAGATTCGACGCCGTAAAGCGCGGCGAGATTGGACAGCGCCTCCGGGGCGCCTGCGATATCAAAGGCGATACCGGCGGACTGCGCCGTGCGCTGCCACGACAGCAGCACCGCCAGCGCGGAAGAATCGACCTGCGACAGCCCAGCGCAATCGACACGCAGCGTGGGAGTGCCCGCCTCGCGCACCTGGCCGAGCTGCGCCTCGCCCTCGCGCAGAACGCGCGGCGCTTCGAGCTGAGTCAGCGGGCCGGACAAGGTCAACATGGTCGAGTCAGAAAAAGAAACAGCGGCCGAATTGACCGCTGCTTCGATTCTACCGGAGTCCGGCTTACTTTGCCGGGCCCTTGGCGAGCTGTGCATTGCGCTCATCCAGGAATTGCACCAGGCCAGCCACGCCGCCCTTCTTGCTGATCACGTCGGCAAACTGGTTCTTGTATGTTTCCGACAGCCACAGGCCGCTGATGTTGATGTCGTAGACCTTCCAGCCGTTGGCCGTCTTTTCCATGCGGTAGTCCAGGGCCACCGGCTCGCCGTTGTTGTTGACGGTCGAGCGCACCACCACGTCAGTGTCGGCCGGGTCAGCACGGAACGGCTTGTACGTGACGGTCTGGTTCTTCACGTTGGACAGTGCGCCAGCGTAGGTGCGGATCAGCAGCGTCTTGAAGCCGTCCTGAATCTGTTGCTGCTGCTCGGGCGATGCCTGGTTCCAGAAACGGCCCATGGCGATCTGCGTGGTGCGCTTGAAGTCAGCGCGCGGCACGATCTTCTGGTCGACCAGTTGGAAGACCTTGGCCATGTTGCCGCCGCGCAGGTCCGGGTCGCCCTTGATGGTGGTCAGCACGTCGTCCACCGCAGTCTTGACGGTGGTTTGCGCGTCAGCCTCTTGAGCGTGTACGGGGGCGGTTGCCACAGCAGCCGTCAGCGCCAGGCCAGTGAACAGGGAGCGGAGGAGTTTCTTCAACATAGCGCGTCCTTCTAGTGTGATTTATGGGTCGCTTGCAGCACGCTGGCCACAATCTTGTTGGCGATTAGAACAGACCGCCCGGTCGGGAGTTCGCCCGAAGGCGGTCAGTTTTACGCCTTGTCACCTTTGAGGCGACGCTGTTACGTGTGGCGATCAGCGGCGGAACACCGGCCAGTTGGGCGTGAAGCGGTGATACGGTGAGACGGTTGCATCGCCGGAATCGGACGACTTGTCCGACGATTTCGTTTTGTCTTGATCTTCCGGCAGGTTGCCGTCGTAGATCAGATAACGGCGGCGCTGCAGGTAGGCATCGCGCAGGAACGTGTACTTGTCGAGGGCGGCGGCATCAAGCACATTGCCAGCTGAGAGCAAGTTCGCTCGCGCATCAACCACGCGCACCGCAGCCAGCGAATACGTGATGGTGTCGTTGTGCCAATACGTCAGCGGATCCAACTGCCAGTCGACCAGGAAGCCCGCCGTGTCACGTACGGTGCTCGGCCCCAACAGCGGCCACACCACATACGGGCCAGCCGGCACACCCCACACGCCCAGCGTCTGGCCGAAGTCTTCCTTGTGCTTGGGCAGGCCGGCGTCCGACGCAATGTCGATCAAGCCGCCCAGGCCCAGCACGGTGTTGATCGCCACGCGCATCGTGTCTTCCAGCGCGGCAGTGCCCTTCAACTGCAGCAGGTTGTTGACGGCCGAGTAGACATCACCCGCATTGGAGAAGAAGTTCGACACCGCCGTGCGCGCCGGCGACGGCACCACGTCAACATACGTTTGCGCGATGGGCTTGAGCACGCCCTTGTCGAGGTCTTCGTTGATGCGGAAGACTTCGCGGTTGAACGGCTCGATCGGATCGGCCGGATTGGCGTTCGGGCCCGTGGCGCAGCCCGCCAACAGTGAGACACCAGCTGCCAGGGCCAGCGCCAAACCGCGCAATGTGTGGATGGACGTTCTTGTTTTCATGGTTTATTTGCTCCCACTGCCCTCGGCCGGCTTGGCTCCGCCAGCGCTACTGCCGTTGCTGCCGGCACCGGCATCTGCGGCCTTGCTGTACAGGAACTGGCTGATCAGGTTCTCCAGCACCACCGCCGACTGCGTCATCGTGATCTTGCTGCCGCTGGCCAGCATGGCCTCATCGCCACCCGGCTCGATGCCGATGTACTGCTCGCCCAGCAGGCCCGAGGTCAGGATCTTGGCCGAGCTGTCCTTCGGAAATTGGTAGCGCTGATCCATGTCGAGCACGACGCTGGCTTGGTAGGTCTTGTCGTCAAACAGGATCTGCGACACCCGGCCGACCACCACGCCCGCGCTCTTGACCGGCGCACGCACCTTCAGGCCACCGATGTTGTCGAAGGCAGCCTTCACCTGGTAGGTCTTGGCAAAGGAGAACGCGCTCATGTTGCCAGCCTTGAGCGCCAGGAACAGCAGCGCCACGATGCCCACCAGCACGAACAGTCCGACCCAGAAATCGAGGAGGCTCTTACGCATGATTCTTTCTCGTTGAATGTCTGACGGGTCAGCTGAACATCAGCGCCGTCAGCACAAAGTCCAGCGCCAGCACGGCCAGCGACGCGATCACCACGGTACGGGTCGTCGCGCGCGACACGCCCTCGGGCGTCGCCTTGGCCTCGTAGCCCTGATAGAGCGCGATAAAGGTCACGGCCACGCCGAACACCACACTCTTGATGACGCCGTTGACGACGTCGCTCATCACATCCACGCCAGCCTGCATCTGCGACCAGAATGCACCAGGGTCCACGCCGATCAGGCCTACACCCACAAAGTATCCGCCCAGAATACCCACCGCGCTGAAGATCGCCGCCAGCAGCGGCATGGCGATCAAACCCGCCCAGAAGCGCGGCGCCAGCACGCGGGCCAGCGGGTCGACGGCCATCATTTCCATGGCGATCAGTTGCTCGCCGGCCTTCATCAGGCCGATTTCAGCGGTGAGCGACGTACCAGCGCGGCCGGCAAACAGCAGCGCCGTCACCACCGGACCCAGCTCGCGCACCAGCGACAGCGCCACCAGCAAGCCCAGCGCCTGCTCGGAACCATAGCGATTGAGCGTGTAGTAGCCCTGCAAGCCCAGCACGAAGCCAACAAACAGCCCGGACACGGCAATGATGATGAACGAATCGTTGCCGATGAAGCGCAGTTGCTCGATCACCAGACGCGGGCGGCGCAGTACGTCGCCCGAGGCGGCGAACAGCGCGAACAGCGTACGCGTCGCATAGCCCAAGCGGCTGATCAGCCCGCGGACGAGAAAGCCGATGGAGGAAATCATCGCCCGCCTCCGTTCTTGCCCAGGCCGAAGTCCTCGGCCAGCGGCACGCCCGGATAGTGGAACGGCACGGGACCGTCCGCCTCGCCGTGCACGAATTGGCGCACGAACGGGTCCGTCGACGCCGTCAACTCGGCCGGCGTGCCCTCGGCCGCAATGCCACCGTTGGCAATGAAATAGACGTAGTCGGCGATGTGGAACGTCTCCTGCACATCGTGCGAGACGATGATGCTGGTCGCGCCCAGCGCGTCGTTCAGCTTGCGGATGAGCGAGGCGGTCAGGCCCAGGGAGATCGGGTCCAGCCCGGCGAACGGCTCGTCATAGAGGATGAGGGATGGGTCCAGCGCAATCGCGCGCGCCAGCGCCACGCGCCGCGCCATACCACCGGAAATCTGCGACGGCATCAGGTCGCGCGCACCGCGCAGGCCGACGGCGTTGAGCTTCATCAGCACGAGATCGCGGATGAGGAGTTCAGGCAGTTCAGTGTGTTCGCGCAGCGGAAATGCCACATTGTCGAACACGGACATATCGGTAAACAGCGCGCCGAATTGGAACAGCATGCCCATCTGGCGGCGGGCGGCGTACAACGCCGGTTTGTCCATGGCGCCGATGTCCTGGCCGTGCACGCGCACAGTGCCGGCTGCCGCCCCAACCTGCCCGCCGATCAGCCGCAGGATCGTTGTCTTGCCACAGCCCGAACCGCCCATGACGGCCACCACGCTGCCTTTGGGCACGCGCATGCACAGGCCGGACAAGATGCTCCGCGCGCCTGGCTGGTAGGCGAAATCGACCTGGTCAAGCTCGACGACGGCGTTGGTAGGCTGGGTGGACACGGTGGAGTTCGGTGCTGAGGGCTCGGCTCGTTTGCGGTCGATTTGCGGCCCTGGGTGACGCTTGGGGCGGGCCACATCTTGTTATGTTCGCTAGCCGTACCGGCTCGATACGGCCCGCCATTATAGGTGGAAACCCGTGCAGCCCGTCAGTCACTCCATGCTTACCTACAGTTTGTGTGGCTTGAGCGCCGCGCTGTTGGCACGTGGTCTTGCCGCCCGCTGAAAGTAGTGCGCAAGGCGCGGCGCCCCCTATGTGTCACTCACCGGTATCGACGCGCAAATCCACTTGGCGGATCAGCCCCTGCCAGTGGCTGGCATCGCGGCGCGCGGCCTGGGCGAGGGTATCGGGCGTGTTCCATTCCGGCTCGAAGCCCCCCGCTCGCAATGTGGCGAGAACATCGCTTGAAGTGAGTGCACGACGGAATTCGGCAGCTGCGCGCATCGACAGCGGCTTGGGCGTGCGTGCCGGCATGAACGCCCCAACCCACGCGCTGTAGTCGAACCCGGCGAGCCCTGTCTCGCGCAAGGTCGGCGTGGTGGGCGCGAACGTCGAACGCGCCAATCCCGTCACGCCCAACAGCCGCAACTGACCGTTGGACACCCCCGTCGACAGGCTTGGATAGCAGGCGAAACACGCTGCCATGCGCCCCGCCAGCACCTGCTGCACGAGTCCCGCTTCGCCGCGGACAGCGACGTGCGGTGCGTGGAAGGCGTAGTCACGCACAAACTGCTCGGCGACGAGGTGGGACCAGGTGCCGATGACGTCCGAACCGCAGTTGACGGAAACAGACTCCCCATGCGCCTGGGCAATCAGCTCCGTGACGGAAGTGATGGGCAATCGCGCATCGACTGCCAGGAACAACGGTAGCGTGGCCACCATGGCCACCGGCTGGAAGTCGCGCAGCGGATCGTATGGCGCGGGCTCCAGCGCCGGCTGAATGACAAAGGTGGTTTGCTGGAGCAGCAGCGTATGACCATCGGACGGCGCACGTGCGACCAGATCACCGGCGGCCATGCCGTTGGCGGCCGGGCGATCGTCCACGTCGGCCAGGCGACCGATCTGCTGCTGCAATTGCGTGGCCAGCGCCCGGGCGACCGCGTCGAACACGCTGCCCTCGGCGGCCGGCACGACCAATCGCAGCGGATGCGAGGGATAGCCCAGCAGTTCCGCGCGCGCCGGCAATGCCAGCGCTGCCGGTAGCGCACCCAGCCAGCCAATAGCCCGGCGTCGCCGCGGGTCGGGCGTATCGGGCACATCTGCGCGCAAGTTGCTGTCGCAGGCTCGCATCGTGGCTTGGAGGTCGGGGGGCATTTCATTCTAGAAATCCGCCCTGCCGCGCTGAACCCCGGTAAACCATGTCGATGTAAACCATGAGGCATAACGGCCCTGTCACAACGCAACTCGCGCGCCGCAAAGAAAAAGGCCCGCCGAAGCGGGCCCTGAGTCAAACGGTCAACCGCGTGGTCAGCGCGGCAGTTCCGTATGGCCCATGAGAAACGCGTCCACCGAGCGAGCAGCCTGACGGCCTTCGCGGATGGCCCACACGACCAGCGACTGGCCGCGGCGCACGTCACCGGCGGCAAACACCTTCGGCACGTTGGTGGCGTAGGCGTTGTCGCCTTCGGTGGAAGCACGTGCGTTGTTGCGCGCATCCTTGGTCACGCCAAACGCATCCAGCACGCCGCCGACCGGGTTGGTAAAGCCCATTGCCAGCAGCACGAGGTCGGCCTTGAGCGTGAACTCGCTGCCTTCGACTTCGCTCATCTTGCCGTCCTTCCACTCCAGGCGAACCGCCTTGAGGCCGGTCACGCGGCCGTTCTCACCAATGAGTTCCTTGGTGGCGACCGACCAGTCGCGCTCGCAACCTTCGTCGTGCGACGACGACGTGCGCATCTTGATCGGCCAGTACGGCCACACCAGCGGCTTGTTCTCTTCTTCGGGCGGACGCGGCAGCAGTTCGAACTGCGTGACCGATGCAGCGCCATGGCGGTTGGACGTGCCCACGCAGTCCGAACCCGTGTCGCCGCCACCGATCACGATGACGTGCTTGCCATCCGCGCGGATCGGGTTCGGCGCATCGCCGGCCACTTCCTTGTTCTGCGGGATCAGGAATTCGAGCGCGTAGTGCACGCCATCCAAATCGCGGCCCGGCACCGGCAGATCGCGCGGCACTTCCGAACCGCCCGTCAGCACGACGGCGTCGAACTGCTTGAGGATGTCGTCCGCAGCGATGGTTTCGCGAGCGTCGTTGACGATGCCGGCGGGCAGCGTCGCGTTGCCCACCATCACGCCGGTGCGGAACGTCACGCCTTCGGCTTCCATCTGCTGCATGCGGCGGTCGATCTGCGCCTTCTCCAGCTTGAAGTCGGGGATGCCGTAACGCAGCAGGCCGCCGATGCGGTCGTTCTTTTCGAACAGCGTCACGTCATGACCCGCGCGTGCCAGTTGTTGCGCAGCGGCCATGCCCGCAGGGCCCGAGCCGACCACGGCCACGGTCTTGCCGGTCTTGTGCTTGGGCACTTGTGGTGCGACCCAGCCTTCTTCCCAGGCCTTGTCGATGATGGCGTGCTCGATCGACTTGATGCCGACCGGCAGTTCATTGATGCCCAGCGTGCAAGCCGCTTCGCACGGTGCCGGGCAGATGCGGCCCGTGAACTCGGGGAAGTTGTTGGTCGAGTGCAGCACCTCGATCGCGGTCTTCCAGTCCTGGCGATACACCAAGTCATTGAAGTCCGGGATGATGTTGTTGACCGGGCAGCCGTTGTTGCAGAACGGAATGCCGCAGTCCATGCAGCGTGCGCCCTGGATCTTGGCTTCGTTGTCCGCCAGTGCGAACACGAATTCCTTGTAGTGCTTCACGCGCGCTTCGGGCGCTTCGTATCCCTCGTTCTGGCGGGGAAATTCGAGAAAACCGGTCGCCTTGCCCATGGTGTCCTTCCTGTCTCGACCTTGCCGGCACAGCCGTGCTGTTCAGGCGGTCGAGCCTGTCTTGTGAGGTTGCGTTGTATTCGGTGGTGGCGAATGGCTGGTCACGAAGACCAACCATTCGCCAAGTCGCTTGGAATCAGGCCGCGATCTGCTCGCGGGCGGCTTCCTGTTCGCGCTCGTACATCTCAGTCAGTGCGCGCTTGTACTCGGTCGGGAAGACCTTGACGAAGCGGCGACGTGCATTGCTCCAGTCGGCCAGCAGTTCCTTGGCGCGCTCGGAGCCGGTGTAGCGGAAGTGCTTTTCCACCAGCGCCTTGAGCAGTTGCTCGTCGAGCACGCGCTCGCCGCCCACCTTGTGCCAGGTCGACTGCGTATGCGCCTTCTCCTGGTCCGCCGCCGACAGCACGGATTCCAGCGCGACCTGCGCGGTGTTGCAGCGCTTGTCGAACAGGCCGTCTTCGTCATAGACGTAAGCCACGCCGCCCGACATACCTGCCGCAAAGTTACGGCCGGTCGCGCCCAGCACGACGACGGTGCCGCCGGTCATGTATTCGCAACCGTGGTCGCCGGTGCCTTCCACCACGGTGGTGGCGCCGGAGTTACGCACCGCGAAGCGCTCGCCGGCCACGCCGTTGAAGAACGCCTCGCCGGCCAGCGCGCCATACAGCACGGTGTTGCCGACGATGATGTTGTTGGTCGGCTCACCGCGGAACTCATGCGGCGGGCGCACGATCACGCGGCCGCCCGACAGGCCCTTGCCCACGTAGTCGTTGCCGTCGCCCACCAGGTCCAGCGTGATGCCGTGCGCGAGGAACGCTGCGAACGACTGACCCGCCGTGCCCTGCATCTGCACGTGGATCGAGTCATCCGGCAGACCCTCGTGGCCGTAGCGCTTGGCCACTTCGCCCGAGAGCATCGCGCCCACGGTACGGTTGACGTTGCGCACCGGCTGGATGAACGAGACGCGCTCGCCCTTCTCCAGCGCTGCCTTGGCCTTCTCGATGAGCTGGTGATCCAGCGCACGATCCAGGCCGTGGTCTTGCACGTCGACCTGGTAGCACGGCTCGCCTTCCTTCTTGGCCGGCTGGTAGAAGATGCGCGCGAAGTCCAGACCGCGTGCCTTCCAGTGTTCGATGCCGGCCTTGGTGTCGAGCAGGTCTGCGCGGCCGATCAGTTCGTTGAACGAGCGGATGCCCAGTTGCGCCATGATCTCGCGCACTTCCTCAGCCACGAAGAAGAAGTAGTTCACCACGTGCTCAGGCTTGCCCGAGAACTTCTTGCGCAGCACCGGATCCTGCGTTGCCACGCCCACCGGGCAGGTGTTCAGGTGGCACTTGCGCATCATGATGCAGCCCTCAACCACCAGGGGTGCGGTGGCGAAGCCGAATTCGTCCGCGCCCAGCAGCGCGCCGATCACGACGTCGCGGCCGGTCTTCATCTGGCCATCAGCCTGCACGCGGATGCGGTTGCGCAGGCCGTTGAGCATCAGCGTCTGCTGCGTCTCGGCCAGGCCCAGTTCCCACGGCGTACCAGCGTGCTTGATCGACGACCACGGCGAAGCACCCGTGCCACCATCGTGACCGGCGATCACCACGTGATCGGCCTTGGCCTTGGCGACACCTGCGGCCACCGTGCCCACGCCCACTTCCGACACCAGCTTGACCGACACGTCCGAACGCGGGTTCACGTTCTTCAGGTCGTGGATGAGCTGCGCCAGATCTTCAATCGAGTAGATGTCGTGGTGCGGCGGCGGCGAGATCAGGCCCACGCCCGGCACCGCGTAACGCAGCTTACCGATGTAATCCGTCACCTTGTGGCCGGGCAGCTGACCGCCTTCACCAGGCTTGGCGCCCTGGGCCATCTTGATCTGGATCTGATCAGCCGAAGCCAGGTACTCAGCGGTGACACCGAAGCGACCCGAAGCCACTTGCTTGATCTTCGAGCGCAGCGAATCGCCCTCTTGCAGCTCCAGATCGCGCTCGACCACTTCGCGGCCGATCACGTCCGACAGCTTGGTGCCCTGCTTGATGGGAATGCCGCGCAGTTCGTTGCGATAACGGCGCTCGTCTTCACCGCCTTCACCCGTGTTCGACTTGCCGCCGATGCGGTTCATCGCCACAGCCAGCGTGGTGTGCGCTTCCGTGCTGATCGAGCCCAGCGACATGGCGCCGGTCGCGAAGCGCTTGACGATTTCCTTGGCCGATTCCACTTCTTCCAGCGGAATGGCGCGCGCCGGGTCCACCTTAAACTCGAACAGGCCGCGCAGCGTCATGTGGCGCTTGCTCTGGTCGTTGATCAGGTTGGCGTATTCCTTGTACGTCTGGTACGAATTCGCGCGCGTGGCGTGCTGCAGCTTGGCAATCGAATCCGGGGTCCACATGTGCTCTTCGCCGCGGACGCGGTAGGCGTATTCGCCGCCGGCATCGAGCATGCTGGCCAGCACCGGCGCATCGCCAAAGGCGTCGCGGTGCAGGCGCAGCGCTTCCTCCGCCACTTCGAAAATACCGATGCCGCCCACGTTCGATGCGGTGCCGTGGAAGTACTTGTCCACCAGTTCACGCGACAGGCCGATCGCTTCGAAGATCTGCGCGCCGGTGTACGACATGTACGTCGAGATGCCCATCTTCGACATCACCTTGTGCAGACCCTTGCCGATCGCCTTGGTGAAGTTGTAGACCGCCTTCTCGGCCGTCACGCCCAGGCCCGGGGCCAGCTCGGCCAGCGTTTCCATCGCCAGGTACGGGTGCACGGCTTCGGCGCCGTAGCCAGCCAGCAGGGCGAAGTGGTGCACTTCGCGGGCCGAACCCGTTTCGACGACCAGACCCGTGCTCGTGCGCAGGCCCTTCTCCACCAGGTGATGGTGGATGGCGGACGTGGCCAGCAGCGCCGGAATAGCAGCCTGCTTTTCGTCCACGGCGCGGTCCGACACGATCAGGATGTTGTAGCCCGACTTGACCGCATCGACGGCCTCGGCGCACAGCGAGGCCAGGCGTGCTTCGATGCCTTCCTTGCCCCACGCCACCGGGTAGCAGATGTTCAGCTCGTAAGCCATGAACTTGCCGCCGGTGTAGTGCTCGATGTTGCGGATCTTCGCCATGTCCTTGAAGTCCAGCACAGGCTGGCTCACTTCAAGACGCATCGGCGGGTTGATGTTGTTCAGCTCAAGCAGGTTCGGCTTCGGCCCGATGAACGAGACGAGCGACATCACCACGTTTTCGCGGATCGGGTCGATCGGCGGGTTCGTGACCTGCGCGAACAGCTGCTTGAAGTAGTTGTAGAGCGTCTTGTTCTTGCTGGAGAGCACAGCCAGCGGGCTGTCGTTGCCCATGGAGCCGGCGGCTTCTTCACCGTTGGCGGCCATCGGCGCCATCAGGAACTTGACGTCTTCCTGCGTGTAGCCGAACGACTGCTGGCGATCCAGCAGCTTCGCGGCCGGCTTGGTTTCCGCAGCCACGTCTTCCGGCTTGGCTTCGAGCTCGTCGAGCTTGATGCGCACAGCGTCGATCCAGCTCTTGTACGGCTTGGCGTTGGCCAGGTTGTCCTTGAGTTCCTTGTCGTCGATGATGCGGCCCTGCTCCATGTCGATCAGGAACATCTTGCCCGGCTGCAGGCGCCACTTCTTGACGATGCGCGACTCGGGGATCGGCAGCACGCCGGCTTCCGAGGCCATCACAACCATGTCGTCGTCGGTCACGTAGTAGCGCGCCGGACGCAGGCCGTTACGGTCGAGCGTGGCGCCGATCTGGCGGCCGTCGGTGAAGCAGATGGCGGCGGGGCCGTCCCACGGCTCCATCATCGCGGCGTGGTATTCGTAGAAGGCGCGACGGTTGTCGTCCATCAGCGTGTGTTGTTCCCACGCTTCCGGAATCATCATCATCATCGCCTGGGCCAGCGGGTAGCCGGCCATCGTCAGCAGTTCGAGGCAGTTGTCGAACGATGCCGTATCCGATTGGCCCGGATAGATCAGCGGCCAGAGCTTCGGCAGGTCATCGCCCAGCACCGGGGACGAGATACCGCCCGTGCGGGCGTTGATCCAGTTGACGTTGCCCTTGACGGTGTTGATTTCGCCGTTGTGCGCGACCATGCGGTACGGGTGCGCCAGCTCCCATGCCGGGAACGTGTTGGTCGAGAAACGCTGGTGCACCAGCGCCAGCGCCGACACCGTGCGGGGGTCTGCCAGATCTTGGTAGTAGCGGCCGACCTGTTCGCACAGCAGCAGGCCCTTGTAGACGATCGTGCGGGCCGACATCGACGGCACGAAGTATTCCTTGCCGTGCTTGAGCTTGAGCGCCTGAATGGCGTGGCTGGCGGTCTTGCGGATCACGTACAGCTTCCGCTCCAGCGCGTCGGTGGTCATGATGTCGCGGCCGCGCCCGATGAAGATCTGGCGGATCACCGGCTCGGTCTTCTGCACCGTGGGCGACATCGGCATGGTCTTGTCGACCGGCACATCGCGCCAGCCCAGTACAACCTGGCCTTCCAGGCGCACGGTGCGCTCCAGTTCCTGCTCACAGGCCAGGCGCGAAGCGTGTTCCTTCGGCAGGAAGATCATGCCAACACCGTACTCGCCCGCCGGCGGCAGGTTGATGCCCTGCTTGGCCATCTCTTCGCGGAAGAACTGATCAGGAATCTGTAGCAAGATGCCCGCGCCGTCGCCCATCAGCGGGTCGGCGCCGACGGCGCCCCGGTGGTCGAGGTTGTGCAGGATACGCAAGCCTTGCTGGACGATCTCGTGGCTCTTCTTGCCCTTGATGTGAGCGACGAAGCCGACGCCGCAAGCGTCGTGTTCATTGGTCGGGTCGTACAGACCCTGGGCCGACGGCTGGGTAGGGAAAGAATGTTGTTCCACGGCGATCTTCCGATGTTGTGGGTACTGCGCGCCGAGGAGTCCACACCTTGGCCCTCACATGGGTGCAGGGCGTAGACAGATAACAATGGCGCGCCGCACCATGAATGCGGGGTGGATCGAATATAAAAGAGCGATTCGTAACAGGCAAAAGTTTTTAAATGGGGTCGGAGTAAATTAATAAATGCACACCATCGGTGCGGGTTAATAAATGGGGACAGATTAATTTGGTGCGGATTGGTGCGCCCTGCACCGATCACCTTGGCGCCCGGCTATTCCACGGGGGCGGCGTCCTCTGCTCCCACCTCTGCGGTTTTACGCGGCGGACGGCCTTTGGGCAGCGGCGCGACACGGCGACCACCTGAACGCGCCAGGGTGGTCAGGAAAGCCTCGCCGCCCAGCGGCCAGCCGCTATGCACGTGCTGGCGGATCTGCGCGAGTTGATCGGAGCCGAGCCCCTCGTGCCAGAGCGTCCGATAGCGTGACTGGCGCTCGAAAGGTGTGTTGCCAAGACGCCAATAGCAATAGTGGTCACTCACCCACGGAATCGACTGGATACCAACGTGGTGGCGATACGTGCTCCACCGGTCGTCGTCCGGCGTGGTGACGAGACCACCTCGTACTGCATTGGACTCCACGTACAGCAGCATTGGCAGCACCCACTCGGCCGGGTCCAGCACGGTCGAGCGGAAGCGCCCCTCCCACAGCGTGCCGCTGCGGTCGGCCGCGCCATTGAAGTAGCGCGTATAGCGTCGCCCCACGGCTTGCAGCGTGCGCGACAGGCTATCCGCCACCTTGGGCGTGCCCACCAGGTGTACGTGATTGGGCATCAGTGAGAAAGCGTGGATGGCGAAATCGTGCTCGCGCGCAGCCATGCGCAGCGTGTCGAGGTAGAACGCATAGTCCTCGTCCGTGCGAAAAACGGCCTGGCGATTGTTGCCGCGCTGCAACACGTGCACGGGAACATCGATCGGGCTAAGGCGAGGCAGGCGTGCCATGACGGAAAAAGCGGGCAGAGAAAGCGCACATCCTAGCGTGATAGCGCCGAATCTGTCCCCAATTTTTTACAGGGCAAACGGTTGCGTTTCGGCTGTCGCCCGAGCGCAACGAGAATCGCCCACATTCGCGGCCGGATTTGCCCGATATCAAACCGCGAAGCGCGAGAGCTTCGGCCCGCGCCTCGAATTGATCCCGCGCAAATCGACCGGCCCGCATTGCCGCGAGACTGGCTCCCGTCACATTCACAAGACGATATCGAGAGGGAGCGTTTCATGGCTTTTGCACGCCTCGCCACAGCTGCGGCAATCACCGGTGCCCTTGCTGGCATCTTCAGCCCAACCGCGTTTGCGCAGAGCACCGACCTGCCGCCGGCCACTGGCAACTGGATGGTGCGCCTGCGCGCCGTCAACCTGACGGCCGCCAATAAATCCGACCCGGTGAACGCGCTGGCCATTCCGGCCGACGCCATCCAGATCAACAACAAGGCGTTCCCCGAGCTGGACGTCTCGTACTTCTTTACGCCGCATATCGCGGCCGAGCTGATCCTGACCTATCCGCAACAACAGGACGTGACGGTCATGAAGAGCGCGCTGGGCGGCCCGACCAAGATTGGCGACTTCCGCCACCTGCCGCCGATCCTGACGCTGCAATACCACTTCACGCCGGAATCGCGTTTCAAGCCGTACGTGGGCGCCGGTATCAACTACACACGCATCTCGAACGTGAACCTGCAGGTGCCGGGCGTCGGCCAACTGGACTTGAGCAAGAACAGCTTCGGTCCCGCGCTGCAGGTCGGCTTCGATTACCGCCTGACCGATCGCATCTACTTCAACATGGACCTGAAGAAGACCTGGATCAGCGCCGACGTGAAGATGGCCGGCCAGACCATCAGCAAGGTCAAGGTCGACCCGTGGCTGCTGGGTATCGGCCTGGGCTACCGCTTTTAACTTTGAGGGAGACGATCAGCGAACAGACCTTCTTCTGATCGACTTTTCCGACGTGCCGCAGGGGTCGTCGACGGCGGGGGCGCTCGTCGACGGTGGTTGGCGCGTTCGGCCCGGCATGCGTTGGGGCGGCCGGGCATTTTTTTTGGGCGATTACTTTTTGAGCGGTGCCGGATCGAACTGCGTCACGAAGCGACCGTCAAGCGGCTGAGGCGTACGGAAGTTATCGGCATAGAAGCCGCGTAGCGCGTCAAGCTGTGCACGCGACGCCGTAATCGGTTGCTTCAGCACATACCACTCGACGTTCTCGGTCAGCGGCGGCGTGGTGAGCGAGCCGAGGTAGTGATAGTAGGCGTCGCTCTTGGGCAGCAGATCAGCCGGGGCGACAGCAGGCACTTCGTGCGCCTCGCCCTTGCGCGCAGCCTTAAGAACAGCGCCGAGCGCGGGGTTGGCAGCGCCCTCTTCCAGCATCACGCCGATCACCGCCATACGACCATCCTTGGCCACATGCACGAGGTGCACCTCGGCCGGAAACGACTTGCCGTCGATGGTGTGCTCGCTGTGCGCGTGGAAGTGGAACTGGCGCAACATGAAGCGACGCCCGCGAATCTTCGCATCACCACCGGGCACGTTCACCTGCAGGGCGTGCCCCGTATCGACAACCATGCCGGCAAGCGTACCGTAGTGCGGTTGCACGGCATCGGGCTCATCTTCATCCACGGTCACCGCATCAGCGGTATGGATGTCGATGGGCGACTGAAATGCATCGTGCACCGCATGCCATTCGGCCTGGTGCTGGTAATCGAAATGATCCGCCGGGCTGGCGGCATGAGCGTTGAACGCCGAGGCGATCAGCAACGGCAAAAGAAGGCGGCGCATAGGATAAGCTGGATGACAAATTGGCTGTCATCGTAGGCACCGTCTAAAGCCCCGTCAGTCAGAATTGTCCGATATCGGGTTCAGGCGGCATCGACCGCAAAGATGCGTCGATGCTCTTTGATGGCATACCGATCCGTCATGCCGGCGATGTAATGCGCGATCCAGCGCGGCTGCTCCTCGGGGTGGGCTTTGGCCTGATACTGCGGCGGCAGCAGACGCGGATCATCGAGGAACGCGCCAAACAGGTCATCGATGATGCGACGTGCCTTGGCGGCCATGCGCATCACGAGATAGTGGCGGTAGAGGTTGTCGAACAGGAAGCGCTTGAGCACGCGCGCCTCTTCACGCATCGGTTCAGAGAACGCCACGAGTGCTGGCGCCGCACGCACGTCATCGATATTTTGCGGCGCAACCCCGGCGATACCCGCGCGCGTCGAGGCAATCAGATCGACGATCAGCGCATTGATGATCCGGCGAATCGTCTCGTTGATCAGGCGCCGGCCACCCGCATTCGGAAACGCCGCCTCCGCTTCGCGGCGTTGGATCGCCCATAGCGGCACGTCTTCCAGTTGCTCCAGAGTGATCAGGCCGGAGCGCAGGCCATCATCGATATCGTGGTTGTTGTACGCGACCTCATCCGCGAGGTTGGCCAACTGCGCCTCCAGCGAAGGCTGCTGCCCTTCGAGAAAACGCCGCCCCAGATCGCCCAGCGTAGCGGCGTTGTTGCGTGAGCAATGTTTGAGGATGCCCTCACGCGTCTCGAACGTGAGGTTCAAGCCGTCAAAGCCACCGTAGCGCTCCTCCAGCCGATCTACCACCAACAGGCTCTGCAGGTTGTGCTCGAAGCCGCCGTACGGCTTCATGCAATCGTTGAGCGCATCCTGCCCCGCGTGCCCAAACGGCGTGTGGCCCAGGTCGTGCGCCAGAGAAATCGCCTCGACCAGGTCTTCGTTCAACCGCAGGCTACGGGCAATCGAACGGGCGATCTGCGCGACTTCGAGGCTGTGCGTCAGACGCGTGCGGAACAGGTCGCCCTCGTGGTTCACGAAGACCTGCGTCTTGTACTCGAGCCGGCGAAAGGCGGTGCTGTGGATGATGCGATCGCGGTCGCGCTGGAACTCGGTGCGCGAGGTGGATGGCGGCTCCACGTGGATACGACCGCGCGTCTGCGCCGCATGCGCGGCGTAGGGAGCGAGATGGCCCTCGAGATCGAACGGCGCGGGCGGCAAATCGAGTCGATCGTTCATCGGGCCATCTCTTCTGGCGTCAGGCGACGGGCGCCTCGGTGGGTGGGTGCAGCACAGCATGCTGCAGGGTAGCGCGCAAGTCGCTGTCGGGCACGGTGGTCACGAACGCCTGGCCCAGCTTGCGTAGCAGCACAAACTTGATCTCGCCGGCTTCGGCTTTCTTGTCGACGCGCATCAACTCGATGAAACGATCGATGCCCAGATCCGGCGCCACGGTCGGCAGGTTGGCCGCCCGCGTGAGCGCAGTGATGCGGTTGCGCGTGTCGATATCGATAAAGCCCAGGCGATGCGACAGGTCGGCCGCCATCACCATGCCGCAGCCGACGGCCTCGCCATGCAGCCACTCGCCGTAACCCAGGCCGGCCTCGATGGCGTGCCCGAAGGTGTGGCCGAAATTGAGCGTGGCACGCAGGCCGGTTTCGCGCTCGTCCTGCGCCACCACAGATGCCTTGATGCGTACCGAGCCGCGCACGGCTTCGGCCATCAGGCCGGTGTCGCAGCTGTTGAGGCCGGTGATGTTCTGCTCGATCCAGGCAAAGTAATCGGCATCGGCAATCGCGCCGTGCTTGATGACTTCGGCCATGCCGGCGGCCAGTTCACGTGCAGGCAGCGTGCGCAGCGTGTCGATGTCGGCCAGCACCGCCTGCGGCTGGTGAAATGCGCCGATCATGTTCTTGCCAAGCGGGTGGTTGATCCCCGTCTTGCCACCCACGGAGGAGTCCACCTGCGACAGCAGCGTCGTCGGCACCTGGATGAACGGCACGCCGCGCATATAGCAAGCGGCGGCAAAGCCGGTCATATCACCAATCACGCCACCGCCCAAGGCAATGAGTGTGGTCTTGCGGTCGGCGCCCGCCGTCAGCAGCGCATCAAAAATGCGGTTGAGCGTCTCCCACTTCTTGAACGACTCGCCATCGGGCAGCACAACCGTATCGACAGCCTTGCCGAGCGAGCGGACCGCCGCTTCAACCTTGGCGGCATACAGCGGTGCAACGGTCTCGTTGGTGACGATCACGGCACGCGTGCCGCGAATATGGGGGGCAAACAGCGCTGCCTGGGAGATCAGCCCCGAGCCGATATGGATCGGATAGGCGCGATCGCCGAGGTCGACATCGACGGTAATCATGACTGAGGGGAGACTTGCGAGGAGGTGGAGGAATCCGCTGGCGGCGCCACGATGCCGGCCACCTCAAGTTGCATCAGCACCATATTAACAAGCTGGGCGACGGTGGGCTTGCCGGTCTCGATGACAAAGTGTGCCACCTCGCGGTACAGCGGATCGCGAATCGCGTGCAGTTCTTCAAGCCTGGCGCGCGGGTTTTCTGTCTGCAGCAGCGGCCGGTTCTTGTCGTGCCGCGTGCGCAGATACAAGTCGTGCGGATTGGCGCGCAGGTAGATGACGGTGCCACGCTCGCGCAGGAAGGCGCGATTCTCGGGCCGCAGCACGGCACCACCGCCCGTCGCGACGACCACGCCGCTGCGCGCAGTCAACTCGTCGATCACATGGGTCTCGCGATCACGAAAGCCCACCTCGCCTTCATGCTCGAAGATGATGGGAACACGTACGCCACAACGCGTTTCGATCTCGTGGTCGGAGTCGAAAAACGGCAGATCGAGCCGGCGCGCCACCGCACGGCCGACCGTCGTCTTACCGGCGCCCATCAGGCCGACGAAAAAAACGTTGGAAACTGACAAAATCGCGTGAAATCAGGAATTTGAGCCTGATTGTAGTGGCATTTGCCCATCATCCAGCACAAACCCAGTTGCAGAACACAAAAAAGCCCGGCGCTCCGTGAGGAGGCCGGGCTTTGCGGCTCGCGACGCCGAGCTGCTGACTACTTCAGCGACAGCTGGTCCGTCACCACGCGGGGCGTCAGGAAAACCAGCAACTCGGTGCGATTGTTGATCTTGCTCGTGCTCTTGAACAGGTTACCCAACACCGGGATGTCGCCCAGCAGCGGCACCTTGTTGATATCGGTCCGCTCGTTCTGCGTGAAGATCCCGCCGATCACGACCGTGCCGCCGTTCTCCACCAGCACCTGCGTCTGCACGTGCTTGGTGTCAATGGCGAAGCCGTTGGTGGTCTGGATGCCGACGCTATCTTTGTTCACATCCACGTCCAAGAAGATGTTGCCATCCGGCGTGATCTTCGGCGTCACCTCCAACTTCAAGTTGGCCTTCTTAAACGAAACAGAGGTTGCACCAGAAGACGTTGCCTGCTGATACGGGATTTCGGTGCCCTGCTCGATCAGCGCCTTGATGTTGTCTGCAGTCACAACGCGCGGGCTGGAAACGATCTTGCCGCGACCATCGGCTTCCAGCGCAGACAGCTCCAGCGCCAGGAATCGACCGGCGCCGGCGTTGAACAGGCTCACTGCCACGCTGGCAGCGTTCACGCCGTTGATGCCGTTGGCCGGGAAGCTGATGGCCGGGCTGTTATCCCACGTGGCGCCCTGCGTCACCGGCGACACCACGTTGGTATAGGTGTTGCCGTAGCCTGCACCATTGGTCTTGGAAGCAAAACCCAGCTTGGCACCTAGGTTGCGACTGAAGGTGTCATCAGCCTCAACGATGCGCGCCTCGATCATCACCTGGCGAACCGGGATGTCGATCTTCAGCAGGAACGCCTGGACCTCTTCCAGCTTGCTCGGAATGTCCGACACAAACAGCTGGTTGGTGCGCGCATCCGAAGTCAGCGAGCCGCGCTTGGAGAGAATCCGAGACGCAGTACCGCCTGCCGCACCGCCGGCAGCCCCTGCCCCCGTACCCAGCAGCATGTTGCGCACATCATCCGCACGCTGATAGTTCAGGCGGAACACTTGGCTGCGCAGCGGCTCCAGTTCAGTCACTTGCTGCTGCGACTCCAACTCGGCCTTTTCCTTCGTCGCCAGCTCACCACGCGGCGCAACCCACAGCACGTTGCCATTGCGACGCGAGGCCAGGCCCTTGGAGTCCAGCACGATCTGCAGCGCCTGGTCCCACGGCACGTCTTTCAGACGCAGGGACAGCGTGCCCGTCACGCTGTCGCTGGTGACGATGTTCAGGTTGGTGAAGTCCGCAAAGACCTGCAGCAGCGAGCGCACGTCAATGTTCTGGAAGTTCAGCGACAGGCGCTCACCGCGGTAGCCGGGGCCGGAGATCAGCTTGTTCGGATCTTCCTTGGTCGGGCGCACTTCCACCACGAACTGCGTATCGGTCTGGTACGAGCTGTATTGCCAGTTGCCACGCGGCTCAATCACCAAGCGGGCACCGGTACCGGTATCGGTGGCGCGCATAGCCTGCACCGGCGTACCGAAATCGCTCACGTCATAGCGACGACGCAGTGATTGCGGCAGTGTCGCGCCAACAAAGTCGACCACAAGGTTCTGACCTTGCTGGGCAATGTTGATCGCAGAGTTGGCGGTCGACAGGTCCACCACCACACGGCCAGCGAGATCCTCACCACGACGGAAATCAACGTTGCGCACGGCCGGGCGCACAGCGCCCGCTACGGGTGTCGGGGCGGAGAAAGTCGGCGCAGCCACTGCAGCCGCCACCGGCGCCGCTTCCAGCGTCAGCACGTACTGGTTACCACGCACTTCCGACTTGTATTGCGTCTGGCGCGCCAGGTCGAGCACGACACGCGTGCGGTCGCCGATCTGCACAACGTTGGCCGAGCGCAGCAGCTTGCCGCCATATTGATAGTTGGCACGCCCCTGGGCGAAACCGGCGCCAAAGAAGTCGATGGCGATGCGCGCAGGCTGCTGCGTGCTGAACTCCACCGGCTTCTGTGCGGGTGCGTCCTTCAGGGTGACCGTCACGACGGTGGACTCACCGGCCGTGGCCTGTTCCACCTTTTCGATGACATTGCCGGAGTTGGCGGCCTGCTGCGCGAGCGCCTGCCCCGCCACCATGAACATGCATAGCGAAAGCCATGCAGCTGCGCCCCCCCGGGCCACTCGAGCTGCCTGCGCCAGGCCGCCCTTCACAAGACGCATCGTCATTGCGCGCCCTCCTGAACTTTCAGGGTAGTCATTTTTTCTTTCCATTCGGTCGTGCCTTCGCGCACCAGCTCACGCAGGGTGAGTTCCTGATCGCCGATGCGGACGATACGACCATAGTTTTGTCCGATGTACTGCCCCACATGCACGTGTTGCGTCTTGTCCCCGACAGACACGACGCCTTCCGTTTCGCCATTGCGCTTCATCGTCCCGAGCAGCTTGAAGGCTTCCAGCGGATAGTCTTCCAGCGGCTCGCGACGGCGATTCGGTTCTGGCGATTCGTTTTGCGCGCGCGAAAGTTCCGCCACCTTCTGCACGCTGAACGGGTCAGTCTGCTTGGTGGTCGTGTATTCACGCGGCGCGTAAGGTTTGGGTTCCGGCAGGGGTGCCAGCTTGGTGCTGACGTTGTTGCGCGCCTGCTGCATCCACTGCTGCAATTCGTCATCGGCGTTCGCGCCGCAGGCACCCAGCACAACAACCAGGCACAGCGGGGCGATACGCGCGAGGTGCGGCATCCGGCGGCGGCTCATGGTCTGGCCCATCATTTGGCGCCTCCCTTGGCGGCTGCGTTGGCCTTGCGCTGAGCAGCCTGCTCGTCCGGATCGAGCGCGCGATACGCTTCTGCGCGCGCTTCCATCACCATGCTGCCATCCTTGTTGCCGGTCAGTGACACGTTCTGCAGCGTGACGATCCGCGACAGTGCAGCCACATCGGCAGCAAACAGTGCCATGTCGTGGTAGCGGCCATTCACCTTCACGGCGACGGGGATCTCGGCGTAGTACGGTTTAACCACAGCGGCGGACGGGCGGAACAGATCGAACGTCAGCCCACGCGCAATACCGGCGTGGTTGACGTCGGCCAGCAGCGCATCCATCTCGGTCTTGTTGGGCAGTTGCAGTTCGAGCTTGGCGACACGCTGCTCCACCTCGGCCTTCTGCTTGCGCAGCGCCTCGAGGTTAATCACCTGGGCAAGCTTGCTCTGGTAGGCGGACTTCAGTTGCTCTTGCTCGGTGCGCTTGGCATCGCGCTCGTCGAACTTGCCACTCCAGTAGAACTGCCAGCCCAGCACGATCACGAGCACAGCGGCCAGGATCATGAACAGGATGCGCGGCGCGATCGGCCACGTTTCAGGCTCGTTCAGGTTCAGTCCACGGAACTGGCTGACCAGGTCTTCCAGCGAAATTTCGGTCGAGAGCGCCATGATTATTTCCCTGCCCCTGCGCCGGCCGCTCCTGGCTTGGCGGGCGTTGCCACCTCAGCCTTCCACTGGAAACGGACGGTGAAATTGAACAGACGACGCTGCTCCTTCAGGTTGTTCGTCATCGTGGTGGCGACGGACTCCCCCAGTTCAGCACGGTCAAGCCAGGGCACCGCGCCCAGGTTGCGCAGCAGATCCGACACGCGTTCGTTGGACTGCGCCACGCCGGAAATCGTGAACTTGTCACCATCCTGCTTGAGCGAGGTCAGGTAGACACCTTCCGGCACTTGGCGCACCAGCTCCTCGAGCAACTGCACCGGGCGGTTGCGTTCGTTCTGCAGGCTCTCGACAGCCTGCTGACGCTGCAGCAGGTCTTCAATGTCTTTCTTGAGCGTGTTCACCTCAACGATCTGCTTGTCCATCTCCGCGTTCTTCTGCGTGAGAACATCGTTGATGCGCTGCGCCTCTTCGGTCTGGTGATCGATCACCATGCCGCCCAGAAACACCACCACGGCGCCCGCGACGGCCGCGCCGCCTAGGCTCATGAAGACTTTCTTGCGCTTGTCCGCACGCCGCTCGGCGTGATACGGCAGCAGGTTGACGCTCGGGAGCGCATTCACGGCATTCGCGCTTTCATTGGCCATCGCCCGCTCCTTATTGCAGCCCGCGCAGGGCCAGGCCCGCGCTGACGATGTACGCCGGCAGATCGCGTTGCAGATAGCGCGCGTTGACGTTCTTGGCCGCACCCATGTTGGCAAACGGGTTGGCCAGCGTCGTGTTGATCTGCGTCTGCTGCTGAATGGCGGTCTGCACGCCCAGCAGGGATGCATGGCCGCCCGAGAGCACGATCTCATCGACCCGGCCAACGCTCGAGGTCGACATGAAGTTCTGGATGGCCTGGCTGATTTCCATCGCCAGCGTCTCCAGCGACGGCTTGAGCAGTTGGCTGCGGTATTCGTCGGGCAGCGTGTTCTTGCGTTTCTTTACCTCGGCCTTGAGCAGGTCGAGCGAGAACAAGCGCGAGATGCTCTGTGTGAGTTGGTCACCCGAGCCAGAAAGCGGTTGCTCGTACAGTTCCTTCCAACCTTGATAGAACAGTGCGTGCGAGCGGGCGCCGCCCAGATGAAACATCGCCACCACGGGCATGTCGCGCATCTCGGTTTCGGTGGCGTCATGCTTGACCGCCAGCATGTGGGTCATGGCGCGCTGGATGGCGTTTTCTTCCACATCCATGACGATCGGCTTGAGGCCGGCCATCTCGGCAGCGGTCACGCGCTCGGTCACACGCTCGGACACCGTTGCCGTCACGCGCACACCGACCCCGCCCTCGGTTTCGGACGGGCCGATCACGACATAGTCGAAATTGACGTTCTGCGAGGGCGGAAACAGCCGGTTGGCCTCGCTCTCGACCTGCACGAAGAGCTCGTCTTCGGTCAGGTTGTCGGGCAGGCTGACGGTTTGTGATTCCGTCAGGCTGGAAGGAATGGCCAGCACCGCATCCTTGCTGCGGATGCCTGCCTTGGCGATGGCGCGCTTGAGTGCGCTGCCCACCGCGTCGATATTGACCAGATTGCCGTCCGCGACGGCACTGCGTTCAATGAGCTCGCTAGCGCATTTCTCGAGACGGAAATCCCCCTGCTTGCCATTGGCGGATAGCTCCACCACTTTGACGCTGGAAGACCCGATATCAATCCCGACGATATTGCGGCGCAGCAGGCCGGACAACAAACCCCGTCGCACAGAGACACCCCACCGTTTATATATTTTTGAACCCTGGCGCCCGCTCCACGTCCAACGTGCGCCATAGCCTGCATGGATTTGCTGCTGGATTCTCACAAAATCCTTTAGAACAGGCAAACGCTCCGGCGGACCGCAGTGCATTTCGCAGGTGCCGATTCGTAAAGCGTTGTCAAAACCCCACGATCGAGGGATACCCCTTTCGTCTGACTTGCTTTCCGCTTCGTCTACTTCTAACGGCGGATTCTTCTCCGCCTTGAATCAGGCTAACGCAGGCGCACAATCCGCGCGCACGCGGTGCCGGATACGCCACCCGAGTGCAGCACACGCTGCAGTCGTGACAGCCGTTACGCGCTGTTACCCCCTCATCGGGCGGCCCCCATGGGTCCCGAAGATATAATCCCCGCCACGCTGACTGACACCCCCGGTGCCCACCTGTAATGGCTACTGCCCAAACCACCCCAGCTTCGCCCAAGCCGCCCAAAGCCCGCCGCCCGCTGTGGGCGCGTCTGCTCCTCTGGATGTTCGGCCTGTTCGTTGCCATGGGGGTCGTCGGGGCGCTGCTGGTGGGTTATGCCCTGCTGGTGGCCGCGCCAAACCTGCCGTCGCTCGACGTCATCACCGATTACCGGCCGAAGATTCCGCTGCGCGTCTACACCGCGGACAACGTCCTGATCGGCGAGTTCGGCGAGGAACGCCGCAGCTTCGTGCCGATCGCGCAGATCCCCGACGTGATGAAACGCGCGGTGCTCGCCATCGAGGACGATCGCTTCTACGAGCACGGCGGCGTGGACTTCGTTGGCGTACTGCGCGCTGGCTTGGCCAACCTGCACGGCGGCCTGTCGCAGGGCGCGTCGACTATCACCATGCAGGTGGCGCGCAACTTCTTCCTCTCGAGCGAGAAGACGTTCACGCGCAAGATCTACGAGATGCTGCTCTCGTACAAGATTGAAGCCAGCCTGAGCAAGGACCAGATCCTCGAGCTCTATATGAACCAGATCTACCTCGGCCAGCGCGCGTACGGCTTTGCCAGCGCCGAGCAGATCTATTTTGGCAAGAACATCAAGGACATCACCCTGGCCGAGGCCGCCATGCTGGCCGGCCTGCCCAAAGCGCCGTCGGCGTACAACCCGGTGGTGAACCCGAAGCGCGCCAAGGTGCGCCAGGAATACATCCTGCAGCGCATGCGCGACCTGCACTACATCACGCCGGAGCAGTACACCCAGGCCATCAACGAGCAACTGCCGGTGCGCAGCGAAGGTCATGAATTCGACGTGCATGCCGAGTATGTGGCGGAAATGGTGCGCCAGCTCATGTATGCGCAGTACCGCGAAGAGACCTACACACGCGGCCTGAACGTCTATACGACGCTGCGCAAGGGCGATCAGGACGTGGCGTATCAATCGGTGCGCCGCGGCGTCCTCGACTACGAGCGCCGTCACGGCTACCGCGGCCCCGAGGCCTTCATTGACCTGCCGGCCGACGCGGATGACCGCGAACAGGCCATCGACGATGCCCTGCTCGAGCACCCGAGCAGCGACGATCTGCAATCGGCCGTGGTGGTGAGTGTGGCGCCGAAGCTGGTGCGCGCGACGATGCTGTCGGGCGAAACGATCGATCTGGCGGGCGATGGCCTGAAATTCGCACAGGCTGCGCTGTCGGCCAATGCGCAGCCAAAGATCAAGCTGCGTGCAGGCGCGGTCATCCGCGTGACTCAAGACACGAAGACGCAGAAGTGGTCGGTCACGCAGTTGCCGGAGGTGGCCTCGGGCTTTGTCTCGCTGGACCCGCAGACGGGCGCGATCTATTCGATGGTCGGCGGTTTTGACTTCAACCGCAGCAAGTTCAACCACGTCACGCAGGCGTGGCGCCAGCCGGGTTCGAGCTTCAAGCCGTTCATCTACTCGGCGGCGGTGGACAAGGGCTTCTCACCGTCCACGGTGATCAACGATGCGCCGCTGTCGATCCCGACCGGCGACACCGGCGGCCAGGTGTGGGAGCCGAAGAACTACGGCGGCGGCTACGACGGCCCGATGACGATGCGCCGCGCGCTGCAGAAGTCGAAGAACCTCGTGTCCGTGCGGATCCTGCGCACCATTGGTACGCAGTACGCGCAGCAATACATCACGCGCTTCGGTTTCGAGGCGGACAAGCACCCCGCCTACCTGCCGATGGCGCTGGGCGCGGGCTCGGTGACGATCCTGCAAATGGCCGGCGCGTATTCGGTGTTCGCCAACGGCGGCTACCGCGTCAACCCGTACATCATTGATCGCGTGGTCGATGCACGCGGCACGGTCATCCAGCAAACGCACCCGATGACAGCCGCCAAGGACGCCGTGCGCGTGATCGATCCACGCAACGACTTCATCATGGACTCGCTGCTGCGCAGTGTGGTGTCGAACGGCACGGGCTATCAGGCCAAGGCCAAGCTGGGCCGCAACGACATGGCCGGCAAGACCGGTACCACCAACGACTCGTTCGACGCGTGGTTCTGCGGCTATACGCCCAAGCTGGTCGGCGTGGCCTGGATGGGCTACGACAACCCGCGCAGCCTGGGTGACCGCGAAACCGGCGGCGGCCTGGCCTTGCCGATCTGGATCAACTACATGAGCTATGCCCTCAAGGGTCAGCCCGAGACAGATCGCCAGCCGCCCGAAGGTGTGGTGCAAATGGCCGGCGACTGGGCCTACGAGGAATACGCCAACGGTCAGGGCATTGCCTCGGTGGGTCTGGGCGATGCAATGCCGGGCGCCGCTGGCCCTGCCTCGGCACCAGGCGGCGACCAGCCGCAACCGGGCGGCAGCCTGGCGCCGACGCCGGAACAGGAGAAGCAGAAGATTCTCGACATGTTCCGCGGTAACTGAGCTTCATCGCCAACGAAAAAGCCGCCCTTCGGGGCGGCTTCTCTTTTGCACGGTGGATGCGCGTGGCGGTCAGTTGGCCGCCAGCGTCACATCCACTTCGCACTGCTGGCTGACATAGCGCGACAGGGCAACGTACAGTTCTTCGCCGCTGCGGGTGTCTGTCCAGCGGCTGTCGGTGTGGCGGAAGTGGAATCCGCCGGCACGTGCGGCCACCCACAGTTCCTGCATCGGCGCCTGGCTGTTGATGATGATCTTGGAGCCATCGTCGAATTCCAGCGTCAGCACGTTGCCAACACGGCTGACTTCGATGTCGGCGTCAGCTTCGTCAGCGGCAATCTCAACGATGCTTTCGATGCGGGAAAGCTCCGCGTCGGCCAGCGCCAGGAACTCCGATTCGGTCAGGGGGGGCATGCTACACTCCAAAATCTTGCGCGGGCGCGGCATCGCGGCCTTTTTCGACCGCTTGGCGCCTCGCCCCATGTGACTCTGATTGCCTGCAAGGTTGCACCCTTGGGGCTCTTTTCCGCACCACCATCCGATGACACGAATCGCCGCCATTGTAGCCACTGTCGGCCTGACCCTGACGGCCGCAGGTCTATCCGGCTGCGGGATTCGCGGGCCGCTGTACATGCCCAAGGTGCCCCAGGCACCGACTGCACCCCAGACAACCGACCCTGGCATCGCCGGACCGAACGCCGTGCCGCAGCCGCCGGTGCCTGGCGCCAAACCTGCGACAGACGCCGCCAGCGCGGTGCCCGCCAACCGCTGATCTGTTTCTCTTTTCAACCGGCGCTGCCTGCCCTACGCAAGACGGCGCCCTGATTGCCCCCTCACTCATGTCCGAGTCCCTGATCCGCCAGGACGGCGCCCTGATGATCGAAGGTGTCGCGCTCGACGCGATTGCCGCGCAATTCGGCACGCCCACCTACGTGTATTCGCGCGCTGCGCTCACAGCCAACTATCGCGCCTACGCTGCCGCGTGCGAGGGTCGCAACGCGCATGTGCACTACGCCGTCAAGGCCAATTCGAACCTTGCGCTCCTGCAAATCTTCGCGCAGTTGGGCGCCGGTTTTGACATCGTCTCGGCCGGCGAACTCAAGCGCGTACTCGCCACCGGCGTGTCGGCCTCGAAGGTGGTGTTCTCGGGCGTGGGCAAGAACGCGGATGATATGCGCTTCGCGCTGGAAGTCGGCGTGGCGTGCTTCAACGTGGAGTCGATCCCGGAGCTGCATCGCCTGAATGATGTGGCTGCATCGATGGGCAAGACTGCGCCTGTGTCGCTGCGCATCAACCCGGACGTGGATGCCAAGACGCACCCGTACATCTCGACCGGCCTGAAGGGCAACAAGTTCGGCGTGGCCTTTGACGAAGTGCTGCCGACTTACCGCGCCGCTGCCGCCATGCCCAACCTGCATGTGGTCGGCATCGATTGCCATATCGGCTCGCAGATCACCGAGGTGTCGCCGTACCTGGATGCGCTGGACAAGGTGCTCGACGTGGTGAGCAAGCTCGATGCCGAAGGCATCCGCCTGTCGCACATCGACGTGGGCGGCGGCCTGGGCATCACCTACACCGACGAGACGCCGCCGGACATCACCGCCTTCGCACGCACGCTGCTGGACCGTGTGGAGCAACGCGGCTTTGGCGATCGCACCGTGCTGTTCGAGCCGGGCCGCTCGCTGGTGGGCAACGCTGGCCTGCTACTCACGCGCGTCGAATACCTCAAGCCGGGGGCCAGCAAGAACTTCTGCATCGTCGATGCGGCCATGAATGACCTAGCCCGCCCGGCCATGTACGAGGCGTATCACCACATCGTTGCGGTGCGCGAAGGCGAAAGCGCACCGGTCGTCTACGACGTGGTCGGCCCGGTGTGCGAATCGGGCGACTGGCTCGGCCGCGATCGTTCGCTGGCGGTGCAGGCAGGCGACTTGCTGGCAATCCTGTCGGCCGGCGCGTATGGCTTCACGATGAGCTCGAACTACAACACGCGCAATCGTGCGGCGGAAGTCATCGTGGATGGCGACAAGGTGCACTTGGCGCGCGAGCGCGAGCGCTTTGAAGACCAGATCCGCGGCGAGCATCTGTTCCCGGCATAAGGCGGCATCACCGCAAAGAAAAAGCCTCGCAGTTGCGAGGCTTTTTCTTTGGCGATCCGCGCCGGTCAATCACGCACCGGCATTGCACCGGCCGCCATCGCACCTTGCCGCGCGCCACGCCATGCCCACCACACACGCAATCCCAGCAGCACCGCCATCACCGCTGCGTAGATCGACACCTCCGCAAAGTCGTGCTTGCCGGACTTGTGCCACCAGTAGTGCAGGATGCCCAGCACGCCTGTCACGTACACCAATCGATGCAGCCACTGCCAGCGCTTGCCGCCCAGACGCTTGACCATCGCGTTGGTGGACGTCGCCGCCAACGGAATCATCAGCACAAAGGCCGCAAAACCCACCGTGATGAACGGACGCTTGACGATGTCCTTCAACATCGACGCTGGATCGAGCCCGCGATCCACCAGCAGCCAGATCAGGAAGTGGATGGTGCCGTAAAAGAACGTGTACAGGCCCAGCATGCGGCGGATGCGGATCAGCCAGTTCATGCCGGTGATCCGACGCAGCGGCGTGATAGCGAGCGTGCAGCACAGCAGCACCAGCGTCCACGTACCGGTCGAGCGCGTGACGAACTCCAGCGGGTTCGCCCCGAACTGATCAGTCGCACCCAGGAAGACGATGCGCAGGAACGGCACGAGCGCCGCCAGCCACACGGCGATCTTCATCACACGCAGTTGCTTGGGCGAGAGCATGGGCGGCAGCAGTTTCATGTCGTCCTCAGAAGTTCTTGCGCAGGTCCATGCCCGCGTAGAGCGGGGCGACTTGGTCGTAGCCGTTGAACATCAGCGTCTTGCGCTTGGGTGCGAACAGGCCGCCGAAGCCGCCCTTGTCCTCGCCGATGCGGCGCTCGGTGGCCTGGCTCCAGCGCGGGTGATCCACGGTCGGGTTCACGTTGGAGTAGAAGCCGTATTCGTTGGATGCGGCGATGTTCCAGCTGGTCGGCGGCTGCTTGTCGACAAAGCGGATCTTGACGATCGACTTGGCGCTCTTGAAGCCGTACTTCCACGGCACCACCACGCGCACCGGCGCGCCGTTCTGGTTCGGCAGCACCTGACCGTAGAGGCCAAAGGTCAGCAGCGCCAGCGGGTGCATCGCCTCGTCCAGGCGCAGGCCCTCGCTGTACGGCCACTCCAGCACCGGGCTGCTGACGCCGGGCATCTGGCGCTTGTCGGCCAGCGAGATGAACTGGATGTACTTGGCGCTACCCTGCGGCTCCACGCGCTTGATCAGTTCGGCCAGCGGAAAACCCACCCACGGAATCACCATCGACCAGCCCTCGACGCAGCGCAGGCGGTAGACGCGCTCTTCCATCGGGGCGAGCTTCATCAGGTCGTCCAGGTCATAGGTCTTGGGCGTCTTCACCAGCCCTTCCACGCTGACCTGCCAGGGGTGCGGGCGCAGCGTGCCGGCATAACGCGCCGGGTCGGACTTGTCGGTGCCGAACTCGTAGAAGTTGTTGTACGTCGTGACCTGATCGTACGGCGTGGCTTTCTCGACGGTCGTGTACGCAGGGTTGGACTTGGCGGCCAGCTTGGCCAGCGGAGGGTTGGCGCTATTGGCCGCCAGGGCCTCGCGCGATGCCCACGGCGCCAGCGTCGCGCCGGCCGCGCCCATGGCGGCCGCGGCCAGGAAGCGGCGGCGCTGCTCGAAGATGTGCTGCGGGGTGATCTCGCTGGCGGGGATGTCTTCACCGTGCAGCCAGCGGTCGGTCTTGATCAGCATGATCAGTGGTCCTCGTTGTGCGGGAGTCTGGCTCCCATGGTCCTTGGTCGTGCCAGCGCCGCCGACCTGACAGCGCAAGGCGAAAAATTTCTGTGGCGCTATTCCTTTCCCTGCGGCGCCCCGGTGAACTCGCTGTACTGACGAAAGACCGCCTGCGCCACTTCCAGCAACTGCGCCCGCGCCAGCGGCCCAGACACCGCAAACCCCAGCCCGTGATCCGCCCAGTAGAACGCCATCGGCTGCGGGTGATCCACCGCCGGGTGAATCGCCTGCAGTACGCGGTTGCCTGGCGTCAGTGTTTCCAGGCGGAAGCCGGTATCGCGGTTGTTCGGCATGCGCCGCAACTGCACGGAGATGCGCGTGCCGTCCGGCCCTTCGTACATCAGCATGGCCGTGGGCATATCCGCCGATACGGTCTGGCGCCCGCCGATGAGCCGGTAGCCGAGCGGCGTCAGGTCAGGGATGCGCAGTTGCGCATCCAGCCGCCGCGACAGCCATGTGACGAGATGAGCCTCTTCGTTGGCCGGCACCTCCACCATATGCTTCGACTCAGGCGCAAAGACGACGTGCGATACGAGTGCATCGTTGGCAAAGCGTTGCATCGGCACGGCCGGCTCAAACGCACCTCGGCCTAGCCAGCCCGCGCCGGTACCAATCGCCAGACACGCCACGCCCAGCGCCAGCACACTCCAGCCGCGCATCGTGCCGAAGCCGCGCGCGCGCGGTGGTTGCTGCGCAGCGGCCAGAATGGCGGCCGGAATGCGCCGCGGCGGCACCGTTTCGTTGAGTAGCGGATCAAGCGCGCGATGGAGCTGCGCATCGGTCTTGCGCCAACCGGCCACCTCGGCGGCGGCACCGGGGTGCGCGGCAAGGTACGCCTCCACGGCGGCACGGTGCGCAGCAGCCAGGCGGCCGTCGGCGTAAGCGTGGAGCTCGTCGATGTGGATGGCGGTGTGGGAAACATCGGCAGACATGGTCGGCCTCACTTCACTCGGTGCAGCGCAGTGCTGCCATCACCGGAAGCGCCCGGCGCGGTGGACGTCCCTTCCAGCGCCACACGCATCCGCTCGCGCGCCCGCGACAGGCGCGACATCACCGTGCCCAGCGGCACGCCGAGCACGTCGGCGGCCTCCTTGTAGGCGAGTTGCTCCAGCCCAACGAGTAGCAGCACGGCGCGTTGGTCTTCCGGCAGCGAGGCCAGCGCGCGCAGCAGATCACGGCGCAGACCGGGGTCTTGGTCGACAGGGATGTCGGGCAGCGTGTCGGTCAACTCAATCCGATCCGGCCGGCGCACGGCGTTTAGGTGCAGGCGGTGCATGATGGTCAGCAGCCACGCGAACAGCCCGTCGCTCTCGCCGCTCGCGGCACCGAACCTCGGGCGCAACTGGAAACGCCAGCGGTAGCGCCAGGCGCGTTCCAGCGTGTCCTGCACGAGATCGTCGGCGCGGGTGGCATCACCCACCAGGCCGCGGGCGTGACGGCGCAAGCGCGGCGTCAGCGCGATCAGGCGGCCGGCAAGGTCGGTCATGAAGCGCGGGCAGTCGGGCGGCGGTGCTTACGGCTTGGCCACGTGCCAGACGTTCATGAAGCCGTCGCCAGTCTGGTCGCCAGGCATCTTGTCCTTGCTCCAGAGGTACAGCGGCTTGCCGTGGTAGGCCCACTGCTTCTTGCCGTCGTCGCGGGTGATGATGGTGTAGTCGCCGGAGGGTTGATCGGCATCATTGGCGGCCAGCGCCGGCCAGTTGTCGGCGCACTTGCCATTGCAGGCGCTCTTGCCGGCCGCGGCATCACGATCGAACGTGTACAGCGTCATGCCGTGTGCGTCGGTGAGCGTGCCGTTGGTCACCTTCACGGCCATCGGCGTGGACATCCCCATGCCCATGCTGCTGCAACCGGCCAAGCCGAACGCGGCAAGCGCCACGGCCCCGGCAAATGCCAGGCGTGCGTTAAACAACAGGGGGGAAGCTGCGGACTGGCTCATCTTGTTCTCCTTGGGTGGGAGGGGCGCCGGAAGGGGAAAAATGAGGCGCCCTCACAGAGCAGTAAACACGCTAGGCGCGTCTTTATTCCAGTCCGCTGAGGATTTTTTGTGACTTAGAGTTCGCCGTAGCTGTGCAAGCCCGACAGGAACATGTTCACGCCGAGGAAGGCGAAGGTCGTCACCAGCAGGCCAATCAGCGCCCACCACGCCGCCATGCGCCCGCGCAGGCCCTTCATCAGGCGCATATGCAGCCAGGCGGCGTAGTTCAGCCAGACGATCAGCGCCCAGGTCTCCTTCGGGTCCCAGCTCCAGTAGCCGCCCCAGGCGTCCGCCGCCCACAGCGCGCCCAGAATCGTGGCGATGGTGAAGAACGCAAAGCCGACGGTGATGGCCTTGTACATCACGTCATCCAACACCTCGAGTGACGGCAGGCGATCCGCCAGAACGCCGTGCTCCTTGAGCAGGTAGGCCGCGCCCACCATGGCAGCCAACGCAAACGTGCCGTAGCCAATGAAGTTGGCCGGCACGTGAATCTTCATCCACCAGCTTTGCAGAGCCGGTACCAGCGGCTGGATCTCCTGCGCGCCGCGCGACACCGTGTACCACAGCAGGAAGCCCACCGCCGCCGACACCACCAGCATCACGAAAGGACCCAGCGCGCGCGTCTTGTAGCGCTGCTCGTAGTACAGATAGAACAGCGACGTGATCAGCGTGAAGAGGATGAAGACTTCGTAGAGGTTCGAGATGGGGATGTGGCCAATATCCGCCCCCACCAGGTAGGACTCGTACCAGCGCACCAGCATGCCGGTCAGCCCCAACACCACAGCGGCCCAGCACAGCTTGCTGCCGATCGAGCTGCCCGCTTCCCAGCGCAGCGCCAGGCCCGCCCAGAAGAAAAGCGTAGACAGGAAGATCAGCGCGCTCATCCACAGGATGGCCGACTGGCTGGCGAGGAAGTACTTCAGGAAGAAGGCGTGCTCGGCGCGGGCGAGCTCGGGGCCGTTCGCACCGCTGTACTGCGAGATACCGAACAGCGACAGCACGGCAATGCCGATCATCAGCACGCGCACCGGCTTCCACGTCCAGCCCAGCCATGCGAAGGCGGGGACAGCCGCGACGAGAATGCCGCGCTCGTAGCCATCCATGTAGGCGCCGTAGCGCGAGAACGCATAACCAGCGCCGGCAGCCAGTACCGCGGCAAACAGCCAGTCGAACCAGCCCAGCCGGCGGAAATACGACGGGCGCTGGAGCGCACCCAGATCAGCGCTCATGACGGACGCAGTGGACGCCGCAGACGTTTGGGGAGGATTGGTCGCTTCCATCACCTGCTCACTTCTTTGGTTTGGGGTCGGTGTCCGCTGCACTGGCAGAACCGGGGATAGCGGGGGCGCCCGTCACGGCGCGGACATCTTGCTTGAGGCGCTCGAACTCGCGGTCGAAGTCGAGCGTGCGGCGCATGGTCGACATGGCGGTCAGCACATGTGCGCCGGAGGTGCGTTCGTTGGTCTGGCCGGATTGCGGCTTGACCCACAGCCACCAGCGGCGCTCCCTTACGTAGAACATCGAGAACACGCCCAGCACCAGCAGCAACGCCCCAAGATACACGATGTTCTTACCCGGCGCACGCGTGAGCTGGAACACGCTGGCCTGCACCTGCTGGAAGTCGGCAAGCTGCAGATACACGGGTGCACCATAGAAAACACGATCAGACAGCGAGTTGATGGCGGTCTGCAGCCACTGGCTGCTCGTCGCATCGACAGTAGGCGCGGGCAGGCCATCCTGCGCACGGGCCAGTTGCCACAGCTCCCACATCGCGCTGTTGATGATCTTCATCAGCACGTCGGCCGCCTTCTCGCGCTCGCCTTCGGGCACTGACTTTTGCAGGAAGGTGGCGATCGCTGTAAAACCACCTTGCGCTTCGGCAGGGGCATCTTTCAGGTCAGCAGCGGCACCGGCAAACAGGTCGAGCGCGCGACGGGCGCTGTCGGTCAACTGGCTGCGCAGTGCGGCGCGATCCTCGCCGGGCATGGAGAGCAGCGCAAAGCGACGCGCCGCCTCTGCACGCATCGTCGGGTTTTGCAGCGCGGCGCGCAGGCGCATCCAGTCGTTCACCGTGCCTTGCGCATCCGCCGGAATGCGCAGATAGCGGAACGGCTCGTCCGGCTGCGTGCGCATGCCGGCCAGGAACACCGATTGCCCGTCCAGCGTGACCGGCAGCATGTAGTTGCTGAACTCGCGCGCCTGGCCGTTTGCATCGCGCAGCTTGTACTGCACCGAGGGGCCGACGTTGCGCAGGTCACGGTCGTGCGTCATCTTGGTGACGTTGCCCAGCTCGGCGCGCAGGCCGCTCGCATCGTCCCCCTTACTGCCGCCCTTCTTGCCCACGCCCCGTGCGTCGGGCTTGCCGGAGGCGTCCGTCACCGTCTCGATGTTCATCAGGCGGAAATCGGTGAACTCGACTGTGTAGTCAGCACCGTGGCCGGTCAGCTTGGTGTCTTGACCAACCACGCCGGACAGCGTGAACGTCTTGGCGTCGCCCCCCGCCATCGGGAAGCCGGTCAGCTTGAGCTTGGAGCCGCCGTCTTCAAAGCTCGACTGGTAGATCGCCACGCCGTCATACACGAACGGCTTGTTCACCTCGACACGCGCATCGACCTGCTTGCCGGTGCGGCGGTCAGTCACGACGATATCGCTGGCAAACAGCTTGGGCATGCCGGTCGAATAATGCTCAACGGTGAACTTCTTGAGCGTGATCATGAACGGCAGGTCCTGGATCAACGCGCCATCGGCGATGTTCAGGATCGCCGTGCTAACGGTCGAGCCCTCCGGCACAAACGCATTGCCCCGGAAGCCCGGGTTGGACACCGAGAGCCGGTGCTCCGGCCCGATCTCGCTGATGACCGCGTTGCCCTTGATGGGCGACTTGCCGCCAAACCACATCTGCGCGCGGATCATCATGTCGCCGTCGAGCAGCCCGCCAATGCAGATGATGACGATGGCCGAATGCGCCAGGATGTAGCCGATCTTGTTACCCGCGCCGGCCTTGGCCGTGATGAGCGTGGCCCCGCCGTCGCGCGAGAATGCCTTGATGCGAAAGCCCCGGTTCTGCGCCAGTGCCGCCAGGCGCGCTGTAACGGTGGCCGTATCGGCCGGCGTGTCGAATTCGTCCTTGTGATGGAACGCGCGCAAACTGCCCTCGCGCACGTTCTCGCGCCAAGTACGCATGTCGGCCAGCATCTTGGGCGCATTGCGCACGATGCACAGCGAGGTCGACACCACCAGAAACGCCAGGATCAGCAGGAACCACCACGCGCTGTACACCGTGGGCAGCGTCAGCGAGCGGAACACCTCCGCCCAGAACGGCCCGAACTGGTTGACGTAGTTCGGGTACGGCTCGTTCTGCTTGAGCACCGTGCCGATCACGCTGGCGATGGCGATGACCGTCAGCAGGCTGATCGCAAAGCGCATCGACGACAGCAGCTCGACCGTCTCGCGCAGTGCACGGCGGCGGGAGCGGATCTGGACGCCGGAAGTGGAGACCGAAGACATGCGAAGAAAGCCTGTTCAGAAACGAAAACAGGGCGGCGATGCCAGGCGCATTGCCACCCTGTTCTTCTTGTTGATTGTGCGACCGCCTGCCAGACGGTCAGGTGCGGCAGATTAGCGCAGGCCGGCGATGTAGTCGGCCACCGCCTTGATCTGCTCAGTCGTCATGCGGTTGGCCAGGTCATGCATCTGCACGCTGTTCTTGCGCGTGCCGTTCTGGAACGCCACCAGTTGCGCCTCGGTGTATTCAGAGAACTGACCTGCGATACGCGGATACTGCGCCGGAATACCGGCACCGGTCGGGCCGTGGCAGCCTGCACAGGCCGCGATGCCACGCTTGGCGTCACCGCCGCGATACAGCTTCTGGCCCAGCTCGATGGTGTCCTTGCTCTTGGCCGAGCCCGGCTTCCAGGCCGCCTGCTTGCCCAGGTACGCGCCGATGTCCTTCATGTCCTGATCGGACAGCGCGCCCGCATACAGCGACATGACCGCGTGGTTACGATCGGTCTTGGCCTTGAAATCCTTGAGTTGCTTCTCGATGTACTCGGCGTGCTGACCCGCCAGCTTCGGGTTGACGTTCATGGCGCTGTTGCCACCGGCACCGTGGCAGCTCGTACAGGCCGGCACGCCATTGGCGGGGACGCCGGCGTTGAAGAGCGTTTCGCCGCGCGCAGCATCGGCTTTGGCAATCTTTTGTTCTTCAGCGTGGGCCACGGAAAGGGCCGATGCCAGGGACAGCGCTGCGACAGCAAGAACGTTCGCGATGCGGTTCATTCGCACACCTTGTTTAGATTGTTTTCGAATGCTGCGTGCGCCGCCCAATGCCGGACCCTGCGGCGCCGGGCATCCCCTTCTCCTCGTACCGGAACCGTGCATGAAAACGGACCGGCCCGGGCCTCGGGGCGGTCCTGCGACGGATCTGGTGGGGACGTCCGTAAACCGGCGTATTGTACAATAACGCCTCTGCAATGCGACCTCGCGGCGCAGCAACCACGCAGTTCTGAACTGCAGTCTACAGGTACTGCCGCGCATGTCGCTCCTGCATCAAGCCCGTTTCTTCATCACCGTCAATCATTTGCGTGATTTACCGGCAACCGCCGTGCCGGAAGTCGCGTTTGCGGGCCGCTCCAACGCAGGCAAATCCACCGCAATCAACATCCTGTGCAACCAGAAGCGGTTGGCGTTCTCCAGTAAGACGCCCGGTCGCACACAGCACATCAACTATTTCTCCGTGATGCCGGCCAAGGCGGAAGACCCGCTCGGCTTCCTGGTCGACTTGCCCGGCTACGGCTATGCCGAAGCGCCGGGCGAAACCAAATCGCACTGGGTCCATCTGCTGGGCGACTACGTCAAGGCGCGCCAGCAACTGGCCGGCCTGGTCATCATGATGGACGCGCGCCGCCCCTTTACCGACCTCGATTGCCAGATGGTCGAGTGGTTCCTGCCGACGGGCAAGCCGATCCACGTGCTGCTCACGAAGGCCGACAAGCTGACCAACAACGATGCGTCGCGCGCGCTGATGGCGGCACGCAAGGTGCTGGCCGATTACCGCGCGCAGATCGAAGGTGACGTGTCACTCACGGTGCAACTGTTCTCCAGCCTGAAGCGCCGTGGCATCGAAGAGGCGCAGCGAATTGTCGCAGGCTGGCTGTGTCTGCCCGAAGCCCTGGAGCCCGCCCCCCAATCTGCACCCTCCGCCGAACAGGCAAAAAAAACCCCGTCGCCAAAAGCGCAACGGGGGTAACGACCCCATCGAGCCATCGATGGGAACCCGCGTCAGGGAGGAGCCGCGGGGGACGCTGCACCAGCGTCGCGGGCGCATTGTCCGTGCATAGGATGGATAATCGCCACGAAAGTTTTCAAACTTCACAGTGTGTTCTTAGAGTCCGCTGACATGACTGCAAGCTTCCCCGACCATCGCCCGCGCCGCATGCGCCGCGACGATTTCTCCCGCCGCATGATGCGCGAATCGCGCCTCACCCCCGACGATCTGATCTACCCTGTCTTCATCCTCGAAGGCACCAACGTACGGCAGGCCGTGCCGTCGATGCCGGGCGTCGAACGTGTGTCGGTTGATGTGCTGCTGGGCGTGGCCGAACAGTGCGTGCAACTGGGCATTCCGGTGCTCGCACTGTTCCCCGTGATCGAGCCGTCGATCAAGACGCCGGACGGCATCGAGGCGACCAACCCCGAAGGCTTGATCCCACGTGCGGTGAAGGCGCTCAAGGCGCGCTTCCCCGAGCTGGGTATCCTGACCGACGTGGCGCTCGACCCATATACGAGCCACGGCCAGGACGGCGTGCTCGATGCCAACGGCTATGTGCTGAACGAAGAGACGGTGGAGATCCTCACCGCGCAGGCCTTGGTACAAGCTGCGGCTGGCGTGGACATCGTCGCGCCGTCCGACATGATGGACGGCCGCATCGGCGCCATCCGCCTGGCACTGGAGCACGACGACCACATCTACACGCGCATCATGGCCTACGCGGCCAAGTACGCTTCAGCGTTCTACGGCCCGTTCCGCGATGCGGTGGGTTCGGCGGCCAACCTGGGCAAGGGCAACAAGATGACCTACCAGATGGATCCGGCCAATTCGGACGAGGCGCTGCGCGAAGTGGCGCTCGACATCGCCGAGGGCGCCGACATGGTGATGGTCAAGCCCGGCATGCCGTACCTCGACATCGTGCGCCGCGTGAAGGATGAATTCCGCTTCCCGACCTACGTGTACCAAGTCAGCGGGGAATACGCGATGCTGAAGGCCGCCGCACAGAACGGCTGGCTGGATCACGACAAGGTCGTGCTGGAATCGCTGCTGGCGTTCAAGCGCGCCGGCGCGAACGGCATCCTGACGTACTTCGCACTGGACGCCGCCCGCTTGCTGCGCGGTTGATCAGGTAGAAGTTTTCGCCGTCTGTGCTGCGCCGCTTGCACCGAGAGCGCGGCGCAGACTGGCGAGGAAGGTGTCGGCACGTTCAAAGCCGACCACGCGGGCCTGCACCTCACGGCCCTGTGTATCAAAGAAGATCGTACCGGGTGGGCCGAACAGGCCGAAACGCTTGAGCAGCGCCTGATCATCCGCGCTGTTGGCCGTCACATCGGCCTGCAGCAGCACCACATCGGCGAGCGCCGTACGCACCCGCGCATCAGTGAAGGTCAGGCGCTCCATTTCCTTGCAGCTCACGCACCAGTCGGCGTAGAAGTCGAGCATCACCGCGCGACCCGACGCACTGGCGTTGCGTACCTCGGCGTCGAGTTCGTCCGTGCTCTTCACGCGCTTGAAGGTCAGGCCATGCGCCTCGGCTTGCGTGGATGCACCGGTCGACGCGCGCAGCACGCCGGCCAACGGTTGCAGCGGATCACGCCCACCTGCGGCCACGCCCACCAGTTGCGCCGCGCCCGCCAGCGCCAGTACGACACCCACCACCTTGCCCAGACGCTGCACGTTATTCGCACTGTCTGGCAGCGAATCGAACGTCCGCAGAAACACGGCCGCACCGATCAGCAGCGCGCCCCAGGCCACCATCGCGGCCCACGCTGGCAGCACCGGCTGCACGATGTACAGGGCCACAGCCAGCAGAATGAAACCGAAAATCGCCTTGGTGACGGTCAGCCAATGCCCCGAGCGCGGCAGCAGATTGCCGGCGCCCACGCCCACCAGAATCAGCGGCACACCCATCCCCATGGACAGGGCAAACAGCGCTGTACCACCTGTTGCCGCATTGCCGGTTTGTGCAATGTAAGCGAGCGCCCCCGCCAAGGGTGCCGTCACGCACGGTGAAACGATCAGCGCCGACAGTGCCCCCATGACGGCGGCGCCCGCAATCTGACCGCCGCTCAGCTTGTTGGACGCCTGCGTCAACCGGTGATGCCACGACGCCGGCAACTGCAACTCGTACAGGCCAAACATCGACAGCGACAGCAACGCAATCAACAACGCAAACGCCCCCAGCACCCAAGGGTTCTGCAGCGCAGCCTGAAGACCCTGCCCCGCCAAGCCCGCCGCCACGCCAAGCGCCGTGTAGACCGTCGCCATCCCTAGCACATATGCCACGGACACCACCGCAGCACGCATGCGCGTGGCATGCTCGCCCACCACGATGGCCGAGATGATCGGCAACATGGGCAGCACGCACGGTGTGAATGTCAGCAGCAGACCAAAGCCGAAGAACAGCAAGGCAATTGCCCCGAGGTTGCCACTGCCCAGCGTGCTGGCGATGCGGCCGAGCTTGTCGTCGGAAGAGGACTCGGCCCCGCTGACTACTGCGGCGCCTGGGGCCGTCGGCGCACTCGACACAGAAGCCGGCTCCACCTGGAATCGGCTCTTCATCGGTGGATAGCACAGGCCCTGGTCCGCACAGCCTTGTGAGGTGACGACCAACGTGAACGGCGCCGATGCGTCTTGCGCCTTGACGTGGAAGACGAGCTCATGGCGGTAGGTCTCGACCTCCTTGTTGAAGTTCTCGTCGTGCTTGATCTTGCCCGCAGGCAGTTCAAGCGGCGCGAATGTGACTGTTGCGGAGTCCGCCGCCACGGCCAAGCGCTCGCGGTACATGTAATAACCGTCGGCAATGGCGAACTTGACCTCGACCGTCTGCCCATCGAGTTGCTTGGCTGAGAAGCGGAACGCCTGCTCGGGCGGCAGGAAATCGTCAGCAGCGTGCACCGGTACGCGCAGCATCAGCACGGCGACCAGCAGCATCAGCAACTGCAGCACACGGCGCATTGGCGGGGACGAAGAGAAGGTCATATCAACGGCAATCTAACTTCAAACAGAAGGTGGTCGCGTCTCGCCGGCCACCCAGGCAAGATACGCCGGCAGGCCCACAGTTACGGGCACGGCGATGATCTCGGGCACCTCGTAAGGATGTGCCTTGCGCAGCACCGCCTCGAGCGCGGGATACGTCGCACGTGTGGTCTTGATCAACAGCGGAATCTCGGTCGCCTGTTCGATCGCGCCATTCCACCAGTATGCCGACGCGCAGGCAGGCAAGCGATTGACGCACGCGGCCAGCCGAGATTCGAGCACGACTTTGGTCACACGGTCGGCGCTGTCGGCATCCGGCAGATTGGTCAGCACCAGCAGCACATCGGTTCCGGCAGACATGGAAACTCCACAGATGCGCTCCCATGGCCAAATAGCCGAGCGCAGACAACAAAAAAGCCAGGATGCGATCCTGGCTTCATTGTAATGCGCGCTTGAAAGGGACATTTGGCGCACTTTCGGCGCATCCGGCGCGACGACGTGCCGCACCGGCAAACCTCAGCTGATCTTACTCAGCGGCTTCGGCGTCCACAGCCTCAGCAACTTCCGGACGGTCCAGCAGCTCGACCAATGCCATCGGCGCATTGTCGCCCTGACGGAAGCCGAACTTCAGGATACGGGTGTAGCCGCCCGGACGGGTCGCGAAACGCGGGCCCAGTTCCGTGAACAGCTTGGTGACCATGTCACGGTCGCGCAGGCGGGCGAAAGCCAGACGGCGGTTAGCAACGGTGTCCTTCTTGGCCAGCGTGATCAGCGGCTCGACAACCTTGCGCAGTTCCTTGGCCTTCGGCAGGGTGGTCTTGATCAGCTCGTGCTGCAGCAGCGAGTTGGACATGTTGCGCAGCATCGCGAGACGGTGCGACGAGGTGCGGTTCAGTTTCCGCAAACCATGACGGTGACGCATGATGATTCCTTCTTAAGAGTGTTTGACCAGCTCTTCTATCACCCCTTGCGAGGCGCGGGCCGGTAGCTTTAACAATGGGCCGCTCAGACAGCAACGGCGGGAAAACCGGCCGATGCACACGCACCGGCCGACAACTTGCAATTACTTTTCGAGACCTGCGGGCGGCCAGTTCTCGAGCTTCATGCCGAGCGTCAGGCCACGCGAAGCGAGGACTTCCTTGATCTCGTTGAGCGACTTGCGACCCAGGTTCGGGGTCTTCAGCAACTCGTTCTCGGTACGCTGGATCAGGTCGCCGATGTAGTAGATGTTTTCGGCCTTCAGGCAGTTGGCCGAACGCACCGTCAGCTCCAGGTCGTCGACCGGGCGCAGCAGGATCGGATCGATCTGCGGTGCGCGGGCGGCGGCGGCCTCAGCGGCGCTTTCCGTGCCTTCCAGGGCAGCGAACACCGACAGTTGGTCCACCAGGATGCGAGCCGACTGGCGGATCGCTTCTTCCGGCGAGATCACACCGTTGGTTTCGATGTTCATCACCAGCTTGTCGAGATCGGTACGCTGCTCCACACGAGCGGACTCAACGGCGTACGACACGCGGCGCACCGGTGCGAACGAGGCGTCCAGCACGATACGGCCGATGACCTTGCTCGACTCATCGCCAAACTTACGCACGTTACCCGGCACATAGCCGCGGCCTTGCTCGACCTTCAATTGCAGATCCAGCTTGCCACCAGCCGACAGGTTGGCGATGACGTGACCCGGGTTGATGATCTCGACATCGTGCGGCAGCTCGATATCGGCAGCGGTCACCACACCTTCGCCTTCCTTGCGCAGCGACACCGTAACTTCATCACGGTTGTGCAGCTTGAACACCACGCCCTTCAGGTTCAGCAGCAGGTTGACGACGTCTTCCTGCACGCCGTCGATGGTGGAATACTCGTGGACGACCCCAGCGATCGTGACTTCGGTCGGAGCGTAGCCGACCATCGACGACAGCAGCACGCGGCGCAGCGCGTTACCGAGCGTGTGGCCGTAGCCGCGCTCGAACGGTTCCATGACGACCTTCGCGTGATGATCGCCAAGCGGCTCAACCGCAATAATTTTGGGCTTGAGGAGTGCTGTTTGCATGTAGGTTGTCCTGTTTCAATACCCTCGGCTCGTTACACCGATAAGGCTGACGGATTGGACTGGAAAGATTCCGTCGCGTCCACCGCGACGGAAGACGCGCGTGCCGCAATCGCGTTGCGGCACGTAACGAACCAGATTGGGACGGCGCCAAGATACGGCAGGCGCACGAACACAATTTTGTTGACGATGAGCGTCCCCAAAAAGCGCAAGAAGCCCGCACCTTTCGGCACGGGCGTCGTCATTAACGCGAATACAATTCGACGATCAGGCTTTCGTTGATGTCACCGGCGATATCTGCACGATCCGGGACTTGCTTGAAGGTGCCTTCCATCTTCTTGGCATCCACGGCAACCCAGGTCGGGAAACCGCTTTGCTCAGCCAACGTCAGCGATTCAGCGATACGCACTTGCTTCTTCGACTTTTCGCGGATGGCAACCACGTCGCCCGACTTGATCTGGGCCGACGGCACGTTCAGTGCCACGCCGTTCACCAGGATCGCCTTGTGCGACACCAGCTGACGCGCTTCAGCGCGGGTCGAGCCGAAGCCCATGCGGTAGACGACGTTGTCCAGGCGCGATTCCAGCAGTTGCAGCAGGGTTTCACCCGTGTTGCCCTTGCGGCGATCGGCTTCAGCGAAGTAGCGGCGGAATTGACGCTCCAGCACGCCGTAGATGCGCTTGACCTTCTGCTTTTCGCGCAGTTGGTTGCCGTAGTCGGAGGTGCGAGCACCGGAAGTGCGACCGTGCTGGCCAGGCTTGCTGTCCAGCTTGCACTTGTCGGCGAGCGAGCGGCGTGCGCTCTTCAGGAAAAGGTCAGTACCTTCGCGGCGAGACAGTTTCGCCTTGGGGCCGGTATAGCGTGCCACGTTGCGTTCCTTTGTTATCAGTCATCCGCAGCTTGAACTCTGCGAATGGTCCGCCAGCGCTTCCACAATCGGAACGAGGCGAACGGTGGGCTTATGAAAAGACGAAACCCGCCTTCCAGAAAAATCCGGAAGACAGGCAAGCGGGCAAGTATAGCACCCGCAGACCGACCTCGCCAGCAACTGGCGCGGCCGATCGAATCACTTAGATACGACGACGCTTCGGCGGACGGCAGCCGTTGTGCGGCACCGGCGTCACGTCTTCGATCACGGCGATCTTGATACCCAGGTTGTTCAGTGCACGCACAGCCGACTCACGGCCCGGGCCCGGGCCCTTGATGCGCACTTCCAGGTTCTTGATGCCTTGGTCCTGCGCCACGCGGCCAGCACTTTCAGCAGCGACCTGAGCCGCGAACGGCGTCGACTTACGGGAGCCCTTGAAGCCCTGGCCACCCGACGTCGCCCACGACAGAGCGTTGCCCTGACGGTCGGTGATCGTGATGATCGTGTTGTTGAACGACGCGTGAACGTGCGCGATGCCGTCGGCGACGTTCTTGCGAACCTTCTTACGCGCGCGCTGGGCGGCGGTATTCGCTGCTTTTGCCATAGTTCCTATCCTTTACCCGACGGATTACTTCTTGAGCGCGACGCCGGCCTTGCGCGGACCCTTACGGGTACGGGCGTTGGTGCGGGTACGTTGACCACGCATCGGCAGGCCCTTGCGATGGCGCACGCCACGGTAGCAGCCCAGATCCATCAGGCGCTTGATGTTCATCGTCGTTTCACGGCGCAGATCGCCTTCGACGAGGAACTTCTCGATTTCCTTACGCAGCGCTTCCTGGTCCGAATCCGTCAGGTCCTTGACCTTCTTGTCGGTCGGGATGCCAGTAGCCTCGCAAATGTTCTGAGCGCGCGAGCGGCCGATACCGTAGATCGCCGTCAGGCCAATCACGGTATGTTTGTGGTTGGGGATGTTGACCCCTGCGATACGTGCCATTCGTCAATCCTCTTTGCGAAATTAGCCTTGGCGCTGCTTATGACGCGGGTCCGACGAGCAGATCACACGCACCACGCCCTTGCGCTTGATGATTTTGCAGTTGCGGCAAATGCGCTTAACAGAAGCCAGCACTTTCATGATTTTCCTCTTCCTTCAATTCCAGTCCGCTCACTTCGCCCGGAATACGATGCGCGCGCGGGACAGATCATACGGGGTCAATTCGACCGTCACCTTGTCCCCGGGCAGGATACGGATGTAATGCATCCGCATCTTGCCGGAAATATGGCCTAACACTACGTGGCCGTTCTCTAGCTTGACGCGAAACGTTGCGTTGGGAAGGTTTTCCAGCACCTCACCCTGCATCTGAATCACGTCGTCTTTAGCCATGTCTCTTTAGCTTCGTGCGACCGCTCTTTTATCGGAGCGTCAGGTTGCCCTTGAAATTCGCCTTCTTCATCAAAGACTCGTACTGCTGAGACATCACGTAGGACTGCACTTGCGCCATGAAGTCCATCGTGACCACCACGATGATCAACAGTGACGTGCCACCAAAGTAGAACGGCACATTCCAGCGCAGCACCAAGAACTCCGGCAACAGACACACCAGCGTGATGTAGATCGCACCCGCCAGGGTCAGACGCACCAGAATCTTGTCGATATATCGCGTGGTTTGCTCGCCCGGGCGGATGCCCGGAATGAACGCCCCACTCTTCTTCAGGTTATCTGCCACTTCGCGGCTGTTATAGACCAGCGCCGTGTAGAAGAAACAGAAGAAGATGATCGCAGCCGCATACAGCAGGATGTACACCGGCTGACCTGGGGACAGCGTTGCTGCCAGGTCCTTGACGAATCGGGTGACCGGATTCGTCGAGTTGCCGGCTGTAAACCAGCCCGCGATCGTGGCCGGGAACAGAATGATCGACGATGCAAAGATCGGCGGAATCACCCCAGCCATATTCAACTTCAGCGGCAAATGCGACGACTGACCGCCATAAATCTTGTTACCGACCTGCCGCTTGGCGTAGTTGACGAGGATCTTGCGTTGGCCGCGTTCAATGAACACCACCACGAAAGTCACCGCGCCAATGATCGCCACCACCAGAATCGCGGAGAAAATCCCCATTGATCCCGTGCGCACCAGCTCAAACAGCCCGCCGATGGCATTGGGCAGACCCGCTGCAATCCCGCCAAAGATGATGATCGAGATCCCGTTGCCCAGACCGCGCTCGGTAATCTGCTCACCCAGCCACATCAGGAACATCGTGCCCGTCACCAGCGTGATCACTGCGGTCGCTCGGAACATCAGACCCGGATCCAGAACCAGACCCGGCTGTGCTTCGAGTGCCACCGCAATCCCAAGCGCCTGGAACGTCGCCAGGAGGACCGTACCGTAGCGCGTGTACTGCGTAATCTTGCGCTGGCCGGCTTGGCCTTCCTTCTTGAGCGATTCCAGCTGCGGCAGCACGATCGTTAGCAGCTGCATGATGATCGACGCCGAAATGTACGGCATGATCCCCAGCGCAAACACCGTGAACCGCGACAGCGCGCCACCGGAGAACAGGTTGAACATCCCGAGGATGCCGCCCGACTGCCGTTGGAAAAGCTGCGCCAGTTGATCCGGATCGATGCCAGGCACAGGAATGTGCGCGCCGATCCGATACACCAGCAGTGCCAGGACCAAGAACACCAGCCGACGGCGAAGGTCGCCGTACTTGGCCGTGTTCTTAGCTTGGGCCATCACATTAGGTTTCGCCGTGGCCAAACGGATGCTCCGTCAGTGTGAAACAGCAGGCATTAGGCCAGCGAGCCACCAGCCGCTTCGATTGCGGCTTTCGCCCCAGCCGTTGCACCCAGGCCCTTCAGAACCACTTTCTTGTCGATCTCGCCCGACAGGATCACCTTGGCGCTCTTGACCATCTCGCCAACGAGGCCGGCTTGCTTGAGGGACAGCAGATCGATTTCTTCGATCGGCAGGCCCGCCAGGTCGCCCAGACGCACTTCAGCGGTGAATTCCTTGGTCAGCGAGGTGAAACCACGCTTGGGCAGACGACGATACAGGGGCATCTGGCCGCCTTCGAAGCCGACCTTGTGGAAACCACCCGAACGCGACTTCTGACCCTTGTGACCACGACCAGCCGTCTTGCCCAGGCCCGAGCCAATACCGCGACCAACGCGGCGCTTGGCATGCTTGGAGCCGGCTGCCGGCTTCAGGTTATTCAGTTGCATGTTCTTCTCCGTCTTGCCTTAGCCGATGACCTTGACCAGGTAGGACACCTTGTTGATCATGCCGCGCACTGCCGGCGTGTCCTGCAATTCGGACACCGAGTTCATGCGGCGCAGGCCCAGACCACGCACCGTGGCGCGGTGGTCTTCGCGCGTACCGATCAGGCTACGCACGAGTTGGACTTTCACGGTTTTCTGCGACATATCGTTCACCTATCCCTTCGGCTTAGCCGAGGATTTCTTCGACCGACTTGCCACGCTTGGCAGCAATTTCAGCCGGGGTGCTCATCTTGCGCAGGCCGTCCAGCGTTGCGCGCACCATGTTGTAAGGATTGGTCGAACCGTGCGACTTGGTCACGATGTTCGTCACGCCCATCACTTCGAAGATGGCGCGCATCGGGCCGCCGGCGATCACGCCGGTACCGTCCTTCGCGGGCATCATTTGCACCTTAGCGGCGCCATGCTTGCCAACCACTTCGTGCTGCAGCGTACCGTTTTTCAGCGGGACCTTGACCATCTTGCGACGGGCTTCGTCCATTGCCTTCTGCACGGCCACGGGCACTTCCTTCGCCTTGCCCTTGCCCATGCCGATACGGCCGTCGCCGTCGCCGACCACGGTCAGAGCAGCGAAACCGAGAATCCGGCCGCCCTTGACCACCTTGGTCACGCGGTTGACCGCGATCATCTTCTCGCGAAGACCGTCGTCGCGTTCGTCCCCTTGGACCTTAGGTTGAATTTTTGCCATGACGATATCCTCTATGCCGGCTTAGAACTTCAGGCCAGCTTCGCGTGCCGCGTCAGCCAGTGCCTTCACGCGACCGTGATAACGGAAACCCGAGCGATCGAACGCCACGGCTTCGATGCCAGCAGCCTTCGCCTTCTCAGCAATACGCTTACCCACCAGAGTGGCGGCCGCGGTGTTACCACCGTTGCCGTTCAGCTCCTTGCGAACTTCGGCTTCTGCCGTCGAGGCCGCAGCCAGAACCTTCGTGCCGTCTTCCGAGAAGACCTGCGCGTAGATGTGCAGGTTAGTACGGTGCACAGCCAGGCGAGCGACGTTCAGCTCCGCAATTTTCAGGCGGGTCTGACGTGCACGGCGCAAACGCGAGTCATTTTTGTTCATGATGTGCACCCTTACTTCTTCTTGGTTTCCTTCAGGATCACACGCTCGTCTGCGTAGCGCACACCCTTGCCCTTGTAGGGCTCAGGCGGACGATAGCCACGCACTTCAGCGGCGACCTGACCAACTTTCTGCTTGTCCGAACCCTTGATGATGATTTCGGTCTGCGTCGGCGTTTCCGCCTTCACGCCTTCCGGCATCTCATGGATCACGTCGTGCGAGAAACCGAGTTGCAGCTTCAGGGCAGTGCCTTGAAGCGAAGCACGGTAACCCACGCCGACCAGGTTCAGCTTGCGCTCGAAGCCCGTCGTCACGCCCTTGACCATGTTGGCCGTCAGGGCGCGCATCGTGCCTTGCAACGCATTGGCTTCACGCGACTCATCTGCCGGCTCGAACGTGATCGTGCCGTTGTCGGTGTTGACCTTGACCAGCGAGTGAATCGGCTGCGTCAGCGTGCCCAGCGGGCCCTTGACGGTCAGCAGACCACCAGCGAAATTAACTTCGGCGCCCTTGGGCAGCGCGATGGGAGCCTTACCTACGCGAGACATGGTTCCCCTCCCTTAGGCGACGTAGCAAATGACTTCGCCACCGACACCGGTTGCGCGCGCACGGCGGTCCGTCATCAGACCCTGCGGGGTCGAGATGATGGCGACGCCCAGGCCGTTCATCACTTGCGGGATTTCATTACGGCCCTTGTACACACGCAGACCAGGCTTCGAGACGCGCTCCAGGCGCTCGATGACCGGACGGCCGGCGTAGTACTTCAGACCAATCGTCAGCGTGGACTTGCCACCCTGCTCGGTCACGGCGAATTCGTCGATGTAGCCTTCGTCCTTCAGGACTTTGGCGATTGCCACCTTCAGCTTCGACGACGGCATGACCACCGACGCTTTTTCCACCGCTTGCGCGTTGCGGATACGCGTCAGCATATCGGCGATCGGATCGCTCATGCTCATAGTGTTTCTCCTGTAGCCTGTGCGTGATTACCAGCTGGCTTTCGTCAGACCCGGGATTTCGCCCTTGAAGGCGATCTCACGGAGCTTGTTACGCGCCAGGCCAAACTTGCGGAACGTACCGCGGGGACGACCGGTGATCGAGCAGCGGTTGCGCTGACGAGTCGGATTCGCGTTGCGCGGCAGTGCTTGCAGCTTCAGGCGTGCTTCGTAACGCTCTTCTTCCGACTTGCTTTGGTCTGCCACGATGGCTTCGAGAGCGGCGCGCTTCTCAGCGTACTTGGCCACGAGCTTGGCACGCTTCTTCTCGCGTTCGATCAGAGACAATTTAGCCACGGTAACCCCTTAATTACGGAACGGGAACTTGAACGCATTGAGGAGCGCCTTTGCTTCCTCGTCGTTCTTCGCAGTCGTCGTGATGCTGATGTTCAGACCACGGAGTGCGTCGATCTTGTCGTACTCGATTTCGGGGAAAATGATCTGCTCTTTCACACCGATGTTGTAGTTGCCACGACCGTCGAATGCCTTGCCCGACACACCGCGGAAGTCGCGCACACGCGGCAGCGACACGGTGATGAAGCGGTCGAGGAATTCGTACATGCGTTGGCCACGCAGCGTGACCATCGTGCCGATCGGGTAACCCTGGCGAATCTTGAAGCCGGCGATAGCCTTGCGGGCCTTCGTCACGATGGGCTTCTGGCCAGCAATCTTGATCAGGTCGCCGGTGGCGTGCTCAATGACCTTCTTGTCATTGATGGCTTCGCCAAGACCCATGTTTAGGGTGATCTTGGTGATGCGCGGCACTTCCATCACGGACTTGTAGCCGAACTGCTTGATCAGCTCGGGCACAACCTTCTCTTTGTAAAACTCTTGCAGACGTGCAGTCATGCTCAACTCCTCTCTATTGCCCAGAATCAAGCGCCGACGCCAGCACCGGTGGTCTTCAGGACACGCGTCTTCACGCCGCCTTCAACCTTGATGCCGACGCGCGACGGCTTGCCATTGGCATCCACGAGCGCAACGTTCGAAATATGGATGGGCATGACCTTGTCGACCACACCACCCGTGGTACCCAGCATCGGGTTCGGGCGCACGTGCTTCTTGGCAACGTTCACGCCTTCCACCGTCACGTGCTCAGCCAGCACCGACAGCACGGTACCTTGCTTACCCTTGTCTTTACCGGTGCGGACGATGACGCGATCGCCCTTGCGAATCTTGTTCATGCGGCCTCCGATTACAGCACTTCCGGCGCGAGCGACACGATCTTCATGAAGCGCTCGGTACGGAGTTCGCGAGTGACCGGCCCGAAAATGCGGGTGCCGATCGGCTCAAGCTTGGTGTTCAGCAGCACGGCGGCATTGCCGTCGAACTTGATGAGCGAGCCGTCAGGACGGCGCACGCCCTTGGCGGTACGCACCACCACGGCGTTGTAGATATCGCCCTTCTTCACGCGACCACGCGGGGCAGCATCCTTGACGCTGACCTTGATGATGTCGCCGACGCTGGCGTAGCGGCGCTTCGAACCGCCCAGCACCTTGATGCACATGACTTCACGCGCACCCGTGTTATCGGCCACTTCGAGCCGGCTTTCTGTCTGAATCATGGTGTTCTCGTCCCAACTTAATTCGCCTTTACGCACAATACGTAGAAGCGATCAGTCTTGGTCCCGCCGGCTGCTGGCATTGCGCCAACCGCGATTGGGTTGATCAACTTGAAGTCGGTAGCTGCCTGGCAGCGAGTGCCACCAGACCCATTCATTCTTCTCTTTGCCAGAGCCACCAGCCGAATCGCCAGCAACCCTCTCAAAGGGAAAGACCGAGACTATATCACATAATCTCGGTCTTGCAACAGCAAACTGCTTAGCTGTTGTTTTAGATCACGCGTGCGGCTTCAAGCAGGCGCGACACCACCCACGACTTGGTGCGCGAGATCGGACGCGATTCCGTGATCTCAACCTTGTCGCCTTCGTTGTACTGGTTGGCTTCGTCGTGCGCATGGTACTTCTTCGAGCGCACCACGTACTTGCCGTACAGCGGATGCTTGACGCGGTTTTCGACCAGGACCGTCACGGTCTTGTCCATCTTGTTGCTGACAACGCGACCGACGAGCGTGCGCTTCAGGGACGTTGCTGCTTCAGTCATTTCTGGTTCCCCTTCTGGCCCAGCACGGTGCGGACACGCGCGATGTCACGACGCACCTTCTTCAGCTGGCTGGTGTTCTGCAGCTGTTGCGTCGCCTTTTGCATGCGCAGGCCAAATTGAGCCTTCAGCAGCTCGGAGAGCTCCTGGTTCAGCCCTGCGACATCTTTGTCGCGCAGTTCGGATGCTTTCATGGTGTGTGCTCCTTACGTTCCGACCTGACGCACCACGAAGCTGGTCGCGATCGGCAGCTTGGCAGCGGCCAGGCGGAACGCCTCGCGTGCCAGTTCTTCGCCGACGCCGTCCATTTCGTACAGCATCTTGCCCGGCTGAATTTCAGCCACGTAGTATTCCGGGTTGCCCTTACCGTTACCCATACGGACTTCAGCAGGCTTCTTCGAGATCGGCTTGTCCGGGAAAATCCGGATCCAAATGCGGCCGCCACGCTTGATGTGACGGGTCATCGCACGACGGGCCGACTCAATCTGACGTGCGGTCAGACGGCCACGGCCCATCGCCTTCAGGCCGAATTCGCCGAACGACACGGCGTTACCGCGCGTGGCGATACCGGTGTTACGGCCCTTCTGCTCCTTGCGGTACTTCCTGCGCTTAGGTTGCAGCATATTTATTCTCCAGTCTTGGCGTCGGCGCCACCGCTACGGCGGGGAGCACCTGCACCAGCACCGCGGCGCTGACCGGCCGGGCGATCGCCCTCACGGCGACGACCTTCCGGGCGACCCGGGCGGCGGCGACGCTCGTCTTCTTTCGGCTCTTCCACGACGGGTGCGTCGTTGCGACCGAGGTGGTCACCCTTGTACACCCACACCTTGACACCGATGATGCCGTAGGTGGTTTCTGCTTCCGAGAAGCCGTAGTCGATATCGGCGCGCAGCGTGTGCAGGGGCACACGGCCTTCGCGGTACCACTCGGTACGGGCGATTTCGATGCCGTTCAGACGGCCCGAGCTCATGATCTTGATGCCTTGGGCACCCAGACGCATTGCGTTCTGCATCGCGCGCTTCATGGCGCGACGGAACATGATGCGGCGCTCGAGCTGCTGCGTGATCGAATCGGCGATCAGCTGCGCATCGACTTCCGGCTTGCGGATTTCTTCGATGTTCACGTGCACGGGCACGCCCATGCGACGCTGCAGTTCTGCCTTCAGCAGCTCGATGTCCTCGCCCTTCTTGCCAATCACCACGCCCGGACGCGAGCTGTAAATGGTGATACGTGCATTCTTGGCCGGACGCTCGATGACCACGCGGCCCACCGAAGCGTTCTTCAGTTTCTTCTTCAGAAACTCGCGAACTTCGATGTCTTCCTTGAGCATGCCCGCAAACTGGGTGTTGTTGGCGTACCAACGCGAAGCCCAGTTACGGCTGACAGCCAGACGGAAGCCAGTCGGATGAATCTTCTGTCCCATCGTGACCCCTTAGTTGCCCAATGTCACAGTGATGTGACAGGTTTGTTTCTCGATGCGGTTGCCACGGCCCTTCGCGCGCGCGGTGAAGCGCTTGAGCGACGTTGCCTTGTCGATGTAGATCGACTTGACCTTCAGCTCATCGATATCGGCGCCTTCGTTGTGCTCGGCGTTCGCGATGGCGGACTCAACCACCTTCTTCACGATGCCAGCCGCCTTCTTCGGGCTGAACGTCAGCACGTTGAGCGCGCGCTCGATCGACAGGCCGCGGATCTGGTCAGCAACCAGGCGCGTCTTCTGTGCGGAGATACGGGCGCCGCGATGAATCGCTTTAACTTCCATGATTGCCCCTTATCGCTTCGCTTTCTTGTCGGCAGCGTGGCCCTTGAACGTACGCGTGAGCGCAAATTCGCCGAGCTTGTGGCCAACCATGTTTTCCGTGACATACACGGGCACGTGCTGACGGCCGTTGTGAACGGCGATCGTCAGGCCGATGAAGTCCGGCAGAATGGTCGAACGACGCGACCACGTCTTGATGGGCTTCTTGTCCTTCGTCTGCACCGCCACTTCCACCTTCTTCAGCAGGTGGGCGTCGATGAACGGACCTTTCTTTACGGAACGAGTCATTTCTTAGCTCCTACCTACCGATTAACGCTTGTGACGGCGTTGGACGATCATGCTGTCCGTGCGCTTGTTACGACGGGTGCGGTAGCCCTTGGTCGGCGTACCCCACGGGGACACCGGATCACGGCCAGCAGCAGTCTTACCTTCACCACCACCGTGCGGGTGATCGACCGGGTTCATCACCACACCGCGAACGGTCGGGCGAATACCGCGCCAACGGGTTGCACCGGCCTTGCCGATCTGGCGCAGGCTGTGTTCTTCGTTGCCGACTTCACCGATGGTCGCGCGGCACTCGATGTGCACGCGGCGGACTTCACCCGAGCGCAGACGCACTTGAGCGTAGATGCCCTCGCGAGCCAGCAGCACGGCGGACGTACCGGCCGAACGGGCAACTTGAGCGCCCTTGCCCGGCAGGATTTCCACGCAGTGAATCGTCGTACCGACCGGGATGTTGCGGATCGGCAGGTTGTTACCGGCCTTGATCGGCGCTTCCGAGCCGTTGGCGATGGCTTGGCCAACCACAGCGCCCTTCGGGGCGATGATGTAGCGGCGCTCACCGTCGGCGAACAGCACGAGCGCGATGTTGGCGCTACGGTTCGGATCGTATTCCAGGCGTTCGATCTTGGCCGGGATACCGTCCTTGTCGTTACGCTTGAAGTCGACGATGCGATAGTGATGCTTGTGACCACCGCCCTTGTGACGGGTGGTGATGTGGCCGTTGTTGTTACGACCCGACTTCTGGAATTGCTTTTCCAGCAGCGGAGCGTGCGGCGCACCCTTATGAAGGTCGGGGTTGACGACCTTCACCATCGAGCGGCGGCCCGGCGATGTCGGCTTGGTCTTGACGAGTGCCATGATTACTTGGCCTCCGCTTCAAAATTGATTTCCTGGCCCGGCTTCAGCGAGACATAGGCCATCTTCACGTGGTTACGACGACCCATGAAGCGACCGAAGCGCTTTTGCTTGCCCTTGCGGTTCAGGATCTGGACGGCAGCGACTTCCACCTTGAACAGCAGTTCGACGGCAGCCTTCACCTCGATCTTGTTGGCGTCGGGAGCCACTTCGAACACAACCTGTTCGTTCTTCTCGGCCACCAGGGTTGCCTTTTCAGACACCACAGGCGCCAGCAGCACCTGCATCAGGCGATGGTCGTTCTTGGCAACTTGCGTCATTTCAGCAACTCCTCGATCTGCGCGACGGCACCCTTCGTCACGAGCACCTTCTTGTAGTGCACGAGCGACAGGGGGTCAGCGTGACGCGGCTCAACCACGAGCACGTGCGCCAGGTTGCGCGATGCCAGGAAGAGGTTTTCGTCCAGGTTATCGGTAATCACGAGCACCGAGTCCAGGCCCATGGCGCCGAGCTTGTCGGCCAGCAGCTTGGTCTTCGGAGCTTCGACGGACAGACTGTCAACGACGTTGATGCGACCTTCACGGGCAAGCTGCGAATAAATCGAGCGCATGCCGGCGCGGTACATCTTCTTGTTGACCTTCTGCGAGAAGTTTTCTTCCGGGCTGTTCGGGAAGATACGACCACCCCCGCGCCACAGCGGGGAGGAGCTCATACCTGCACGGGCGCGGCCCGTACCCTTTTGGCGCCACGGCTTCTTGGTCGTGTGCTTGACCTCTTCACGATCCTTCTGCTTACGGTTACCGCTGCGAGCGTTGGCCTGGTAAGCGACGACGATCTGGTGAACGAGGGCTTCGTTATAGTCACGGCCGAACACTTCCGGCGAGGCAGCAACGCCAGCGCCGAGTTGACCGTTGTCCTGGAGCAGCTTCAGTTCCATGCGTTTGCTCCTTATGCCTTCTTAGCGCGGGCCTTCACGGCCGGCGTGACGATGACTTGACCGCCCTTGGCGCCCGGGATCGCGCCCTTGACCAGCAGCAGCTTGCGCTCTGCATCGATCTTGGCGATTTCCAGGTTCTGAACGGTACGGGTGACGTCACCCATGTGACCGGTCATGCGCTTACCCGGGAACACGCGGCCCGGATCCTGCGCCATACCGATCGAGCCCGGCACGTTGTGCGAGCGCGAGTTACCGTGCGTGGCGCGGCCCGACGAGAAGTTGTAACGCTTGATGGTACCGGCGTAGCCCTTACCAATCGTCACACCTTGAACGTCGATCTTCTGACCGACTTCGAACAGGTCGACGCTGATGTTCGCGCCAGGCTGGAATTCAGCGGCACGAGCGGCATCCACTCGGAATTCTTTGATAACTTCACCCGCTTCCACGCCGGCTTTGGCGAGATGACCCGCCAGCGGCTTGGTGACGCGGCTGGCGCGTCGGGTGCCGAAGGTGACTTGAACGGCGGTATAACCGTCGGTCTCGTCCGTCTTGATTTGCGTCACGCGGTTGTCGCCGACCTCGAGCACGGTAACGGGAATCGAATCGCCGTCGTCCGTGAAAATACGGGTCATGCCAACCTTGCGACCTACAAGGCCAAGGCTCATGGTTTGCTCCATTCCCAGCTGCGATTGGCCGGGGCTGATTGATACTACGAATCTTGAACTGGACTGCGCCTAAAGAGACAGCGCGCGGCCAAATGGCCAGCCCACTCCCCTTGACTAAAGGGGTAGCCCTACACTATATCCCGGTTGCGGACAATCCGCAAGCACGATTGCCGAATACATGCCCAGGCGTGGCGTGAGGCACAACATCCGTCACCAAAAAGCAAAACGGCGAGCACTTGGCTCGCCGTTTGCCCGTTGCCGAAGTGATCCGGCAGCGTTGTCTTGCTTACTGCAGCTTGATCTCAACGTCCACGCCAGCCGGCAGGTCCAGCTTCATCAGCGCGTCGACGGTCTTGTCCGTCGGATCGACGATGTCCATCAGGCGCTGGTGCGTGCGGATTTCGAACTGGTCGCGGCTGGTCTTGTTGACGTGCGGCGAACGCAGAACGTCGAAACGCTGGATGCGGGTCGGCAGGGGCACCGGGCCCTTGACGATCGCGCCAGTGCGCTTGGCGGTTTCGACGATTTCAGCGGCCGACTGGTCGATCAGGCGATAGTCGAAGGCCTTCAGGCGGATACGGATCTTCTGGTTCTGCATGATGTTTCCTTAAAGAGCATGGCGGCCAAGCCGCCGGGAGATTGAAAGAGCGATGCAACAGGCGATGCGCCGCGCCCCTTACGAGGAACAGCGCATCGATCCGCCTT
>NZ_ASZV01000053.1:0-19491 GCF_000442475.1 Ralstonia sp. AU12-08
TCAGCTCCTCAATTCGGAATTGGCTAATTACTAGATTTGGATGTGGGCGACACGCACGCGCGCATCGCCCAAAACACGTTGATTACTTCGTACCCTTGGCAGCCATCACAGCTTCGGCAATGTTCTTCGGTGCCTCAGCGTATTGCTTGAATTCCATGGTGTACGTGGCGCGGCCTTGCGTGGCCGAACGCAGCGACGTCGAATAGCCGAACATTTCCGACAGCGGGACTTCAGCCTTGATGACCTTGCCGCCGCCGACCATGTCGTCCATGCCCTGCACGATGCCGCGGCGGGACGACAAGTCGCCCATCACGGTACCCGTGTAGTCTTCCGGCGTTTCCACTTCCACAGCCATCATCGGCTCGAGCAGAACCGGCGTGGCTTTGCGCATGGCTTCCTTGAAAGCCATGGAGCCGGCCATGCGGAACGCGTTTTCGTTCGAGTCCACATCGTGGTACGAACCGAACGTCAGCGTGACCTTCACGTCCACCACCGGGAAGCCAGCCAGAATACCGGCCGGCAGCGTGTCGACGATACCCTTTTCGACCGCCGGGATGTATTCGCGAGGAATCACACCGCCCTTGATGGCGTCGACGAAGACGAAACCATTGGCAGCAGCCGCTGCTGCTGCCGACGTGGTCGCTGCCGCCTTCGCTGCCGCCTTGCCTTCTTCGTCCAGCGGTTCCAGCGTGATCACAGCGTGACCGTACTGACCGCGGCCGCCCGACTGCTTGACGAACTTGCCTTCGACGTCTTCAACCTTCTTGCGGATGGTTTCGCGGTAGGCAACTTGCGGCGCGCCGATGTTGGCTTCCACGCCGAATTCGCGCTTCATGCGGTCGACCAGAATTTCGAGGTGGAGCTCGCCCATGCCCGAAATGATGGTTTGGCCCGATTCTTCATCGGTGCGCACGCGGAACGACGGATCTTCAGCGGCCAGGCGGTTCAGGGCGATGCCCATCTTTTCCTGGTCAGCCTTGGTCTTCGGCTCGACAGCCTGCGAGATCACCGGCTCCGGGAACACCATGCGCTCGAGAATGATCGGCGCGGCCGGGTCGCACAGCGTGTCACCCGTGGTGGCGTCCTTCAGGCCCACTGCAGCGGCGATGTCACCGGCCAGCACTTCCTTGATTTCTTCGCGCTGGTTGGCGTGCATCTGCAGAATCCGGCCCAGACGCTCCTTCTTCTGCTTCACCGGGTTGTACACGGTGTCGCCCGAGTTGATCTTGCCCGAGTAGACGCGGAAGAAGATCAGCTGACCCACGAACGGGTCGGTCATGATCTTGAACGCCAGTGCCGAGAACTTTTCGCTGTCGTCAGCCTTGCGCTCGAGCTTCTTCGTTTCGTCGCTTTCGTCGATGCCCTGGACCGGCGGAATGTCGACCGGCGACGGCAGGAAGTCGATCACGGCGTCGAGCATGCGCTGCACGCCCTTGTTCTTGAACGCGGTGCCGCACAGCATCGGCTGGATTTCGCAGGCGATGGTACGGTCGCGCAGCGCCTTGACGATCTCAGCACGGGTCAGCGTTTCGCCGCCCAGGTACTTTTCCATCAGCTCTTCGCTGGCTTCAGCAGCCGACTCGACCATCTTCTCGCGCCACTCGTTGCAAGTGTCAACGAGTTCGGCCGGGATGTCGGTGTATTCGAACTTCACGCCTTGGCTGGCTTCGTCCCAAATGATCGCCTTCATTTCCAGCAGATCGACGACACCTTGGAAGCCTTCTTCCGCACCAATCGGCACCACCACGGGCACCGGGTTGGCCTTCAGGCGAGTCTTCAGCTGGTCGTAGACCTTGAAGAAGTTGGCGCCGGTACGGTCCATCTTGTTGACGAACGCCAGACGCGGCACCTTGTACTTGTTGGCCTGACGCCAGACGGTTTCCGACTGCGGCTGCACGCCACCCACTGCGCAATACACCATGCACGCGCCGTCCAGCACACGCATGGAACGCTCCACCTCAATGGTGAAGTCCACGTGGCCCGGGGTGTCGATGATGTTGAAGCGGTGCTCGGGGTAGTTGCCGCCCATGCCCTTCCAGAAGGCGGTGGTCGCAGCGGACGTGATGGTGATGCCGCGCTCTTGCTCCTGCTCCATCCAGTCCATGGTGGCTGCGCCATCATGCACTTCACCGATCTTGTGGTTCACACCGGTGTAGAACAGGATCCGCTCGGTCGTGGTGGTTTTGCCGGCGTCGATGTGAGCGGAAATACCGATGTTACGGTAGCGCTCAATGGGGGTCTTACGAGCCACGGTTAATCCTTTGCTCTGATTCGTCAACGGGGCGCTGCCGGATAGCAAGCGCCCCTAATACAAATGGGCGAGATGTGCGCGCACAACCCGCCCAGCAACCAACAACGTTCGTGAGTCGCTTAGAAGCGGAAGTGCGAGAACGCCTTGTTGGCTTCTGCCATACGGTGCACTTCGTCGCGCTTCTTCATGGCGCCGCCGCGGCCTTCCGAGGCCTCGAGCAGTTCACCAGCCAGACGCAGGGCCATCGACTTCTCGCTGCGCTTCTTCGCAGCTTCCCGCAGCCAACGCATCGCCAATGCCAGACGACGCGACGGCCGGACTTCGACCGGCACCTGATAGTTAGCACCACCAACACGACGGCTCTTCACTTCGACCACCGGCTTGATGTTGCCGATTGCCAGCGTGAACACCTCGATGGGCGCCTTGCCTGCTTTCTTCTCGATCTGGTCGAACGCACCGTAAACGATACGCTCAGCCACCGACTTCTTGCCGTCCAGCATCAGGACGTTCATGAACTTGGCGACTTCCACATTGCCGAACTTCGGGTCCGGCAGAATTTCCCGCTTGGGGACTTCACGACGACGTGGCATCTTCTTTCCTTCTCTGTTCAGTTGAGAACCGCTTCGGTTCTCCGGCCACCAACTAGCTTGTCTTCCAACAATCTGAGCCGGGTGACCACTTACTCGACGGTGCCAGTGCGGTCAAAAAACGCACCGTTGTACCGCCTGCTCATGACAAGACCGTGACCCCGCATTCGCACAACACGCGCGGACCGATCTCACTGACCACTTAGGCCTTCTTCGGGCGCTTCGCGCCGTACTTCGAACGCGCTTGCTTACGGTCCTTGACGCCTTGCAGGTCAAGGGAGCCGCGCACGATGTGGTAACGCACACCCGGCAAATCCTTCACACGGCCGCCGCGGATCAGCACGACGCTGTGTTCTTGCAGGTTGTGGCCTTCACCGCCGATGTACGAAATGACTTCGAAACCGTTGGTCAGGCGCACCTTGGCGACCTTACGCAGTGCCGAGTTCGGCTTCTTCGGCGTCGTGGTGTACACGCGGGTGCACACGCCGCGACGCTGCGGGCAGTTCTCAAGCGCCGGGCTCTTGCTCTTCAGCTTTTCAGAGACGCGGGGCTTGCGAACCAATTGATTGATAGTTGGCATTGTTCAATCCAGCTTGGTTTTTGAAAAATCGCCGGACCACATGACGTGGCAGCCTCACATGTGAGGCAATCGGCGCAATCGGGTTTTGGAAGTGGCGAGCAGAACGCTCTAGAGAGAGGACCTGCGGGAACAGATCGAGACCAAAGAGCGCGAGCCCGTCTGGTTCAGATGCCTTGCACAGCGCTTTGCCGGGCATGGACGTGCGAAGCCAGAAGCCAAAAACTCGAATCTGGCACTATAGCGGGGTGTTTTGCAAGCGTCAAGCACGCCGCCAGTCTGGCGACGCGCGTTGCAGATCAACAGCGGCGCGGTGTGGCGCCAATGGCACGCGGGGCCGCGCTGGGCCAGAGAAAGACGAGTGCTGCGGCCGACACAAACCCCAGCGCTAGCACCGAGACGCCAATCCAGCCTGCACGCGCCCAGACCACGCCGGCCAAACCGCCGCCCGCCGCCGCACCAAAGAAAAATGCGCCGGTGTACAAGCCATTCACACGCCCGCGAATCTCCGGCGACAGCGTGTTGACCAGATAGCGACCGAGCGCCTGGTCACCGACGGCGCCGAAGTCCAGCAACAGCGCGGCGACCACCAGCATCGCCAGCATGACGGGAACGCTCAACCCGGGCACCAGCGCCGAGGCCAGCGCGAGCAGCAGCCCAGTCGCCGCACTACCGTGCGCGAGCAGCGTGCCGAACCGTACCAAGCCGCGATCCGCCAGTCGCCCGGCAACAGGTGCCGCCACGACACCCGCCGCCCCACACAGCGCGAAGATGCCGATGCCGTTTTGCGACAGATGGAACGGCGCTGCCGCCAGCCGTAGTGCCACGGCCGTCCAGAAGAGCGTGAATGCCGCCATCAGCAGCGCCTGGGTGGCGGCACGGCGGCGCAGCAATGGCTCGCTACGCAACAGGCGCCCGTATGAACCCAACAGTGCGCCGTACGACTGCGTACGCGGCGGCACAAAGGTCGGCATCACACGCGGCAAGACAATCGCCAAGACAGCAATCGCCGCCGCCGACGCGCCATAGAACGCACGCCACCCCCATTGCGCCGCAATCAGGCTGGCGGCCGGACGCGACAGCAGGATGCCCAGATTCAGGCCGATCATGATGTCGCCGAGCACGCGCCCGCGCCGGTGGTCAGCCGCCAGGCGTCCGGCCAGCGCGATCAGCATCTGGATGACGGTCGACGTGAGCCCGATGGCGAAGGCGGCCAGCATCAGCACCTGCCCGCTGTGCGCCACGGTGGTCAGCGCAAGCGACGCCACCGCGCCCCATAGCGTGCGCGAGGCCAGTGCGCGGTTGTCCTGCAGATCGGTCATCGGCATCAGCAGCAGCAGACCGATGCCGTAGCCGAACAGCGTGGCAGTCACCAGCAGCCCGGTAGCCGCCGTGGTCCAGCCGATGCTGGCGGCAATCTCGGCGACGAGCGGCTGGATGCCGAACAGGTTGACGACAATGAGCCCCACCGCAGCAGCAAACAATGGCGTCGCGCCGCGCGGCAAGCGATCAGCGGGGGGATGAGACACGGCAACGTCGGGGGCTTCAGTCGTCATGATGGCGGGGAGAAAGGTCGAGACGCCCCATCGTAGCCAGCCGATTCGCGCAGATTAAGGTAGCCTCTGGCGCCATATTGTTTCCAGAAACGCGCAAATATGGACCGACTCTCTGACGTGGTGATCTTTGTGCGGGTGGTGGAGTGTGGCAGCTTGTCCGCAGCTTCCGACGCGATGGGCGTATCGCGCGGGGTCATCAGCAAGGCGCTGGCGCGGCTGGAAGCGCGGTTGGAGACGCGCCTGCTGCAGCGGACCACGCGGCGCCTGTCACTCACCGAAGCCGGTGCGGCCTTCTTCGAGAAAAGCCGCGAGGGCCTGGCGCTGGTGGATGCCGCCGAGCAAGCCGTGACCGCCTTGCGCGATGAGGCCCGCGGCACGCTGCGGGTGTCGGCGCCGGCGTCGTTTGCGGTGACGCTACTGGCGCCGCTGCTGGGCGCATTCCAGGCACGCTATCCCGCCGTGGAGATCGATTTGGACATGAACGACCGTTACGCCGATCTGGTGGCGGGGCGCATCGACGTGGCCATCCGCATCGGCATGCTGGAGGATTCATCGCTGGTGGCGCGGCGGCTGGCAAATTGCGCACATGCCATCTATGGCGCACCCTCGTATTTCCGCGAGCGTGGCATCCCGCAAACGCCTGACGATCTGCGCGAGCACAACTGCCTCGTCTACGCCAACTACGATGGGCCGTACGACTGGGTGTTAACCGACCCTGCGGGCCAGCGCCATGTCGCGCACGTGAGGGGGTCCATGCTGGCCAACAACAGCCTCGTGCTGCGTGAGGCGGCGCGTTCAGGGTTGGGGGTATCGCTGGGACCGGCGTATCTGGTGCGCGAGGACATCGCGGCCGGGCGTCTGCAGGCGGTGCTGACCGACTACACCGCGCGCGAAGTGCCGCTGCACGCCGTGTTCACGCAGCGTGTGCATCTGCTGCCGAAGGTGCGTGCGTTTGTTGATTTCCTGGGCGAGCACCTGACACGTACCGGCGTGATGGGGCCACTGCCAACAGTGACCGCCTAGGCTTGCTTGCGGCACTTCTCCAGCACGTCGAGCAACGCCTGGCCGTAGCGGTCCAGCTTGGCCACGCCGATGCCCGGCAGTTCGCCCAGCGCTTCACGCGAGTCCGGATCGGTCTCGGCAATGCGGGCGAGCGTGCTGTCGTGGAAGATCACATACGCCGGCACGCTGTGTTCGCGTGCCGTCTGGGCGCGCCAGGCACGCAACGCCTGCCAGCGCGCCTGCGCCTCGTCGGAGAGATCGGCGGCCGGATCGGCGCGGCGCTCCTTCTTGCCCGACGATGACGATGCACCACGCGCCTTCTCCGCCTGACGCCGCAGGATCACCGACTGCTGCCCCTTGAGCACGGGACGCGCCGCGTCGGTCAGGATCAGGGCGCCATGGCCGCCGTGGTCGACGGCAAACAAACCCTGCGCGACCAGTTGGCGGAATACGCTGCGCCACGCCGGTTCCGACAGCTCGCTGCCGATCCCGAAGGTGGACACCGTCTCGAGATGCCATTGCTTGACGCGTTCGGTCGCGTTGCCGCGCAGGATGTCGATGAGCTGCCCGGCGCCAAAGCTCACGCGGCTGGCCTGCTGCACACGGTATGCACACGACAGCGCCATCTGCGCCTCGCGCGTGGCATCCCAGGTTTGTGGCGGCGTGAGGCAAGTATCGCAGTTGCCGCACGGCTGGCTGCTCTCGCCAAAGTAGGCGAGCAGCGCCACGCGGCGGCACGTTGCCGCTTCGCACAAGCCGAGCAGCGCGTCGAGCTTGGCGGTCGACACGCGCTTATGCACATCGTCCGCCTCGGACTCGTCGATCATGCGGCGCTGCTGCACGACATCCGCCAGACCATAGGCCATCCACGCGTTGGCGGGCATGCCGTCGCGGCCGGCGCGGCCGGTTTCCTGGTAGTACCCCTCCAGGCTCTTGGGCAAGTCCAGATGCGCCACGAAGCGCACGTCCGGCTTGTCGATGCCCATGCCGAACGCGATGGTCGCCACCATCACCACGCCCTCCTCCTTGCGGAAGATGGCCTGATGGCGGGCGCGGATCTCCGAATCCATCCCGGCGTGGTACGGCAGCGCGCGGATGCCCTGCTCGGCCAACCACTGCGCGGTCTCTTCCACCTTCTTGCGCGACAGACAGTAGACGATGCCGGCGTCGCACGACTCACCGTCCATGTGTTCGGCGCGGATGAAGCGCAGGAGCTGCTGGCGCGCGCTGTCCTTCTCGACGATGGTGTAGCGGATGTTCGGGCGGTCGAAGCTGGAGAGGAAGACGCGCGAGCCCGTGAGCGCAAGGCGCTCGACAATCTCATCGCGCGTGACAGCATCGGCCGTGGCGGTGAGCGCGATGCGCGGCACATCCGGAAAGCGCTCGTGCAGCACCGAGAGCTGGATGTACTCGGGCCGGAAGTCATGCCCCCATTGCGACACGCAGTGCGCCTCGTCGATGGCGAACAGGCCGATGCGCGAGCGCTCCAGCAAATCGAGAAAACGCGGCGTCATCAACCGCTCGGGCGCGACGTAGACGAGGTCCAGCCGGCCTGCCGCCAGATCGCGCTCGACCTGTGCAGCCTCGGCGCCGGTGAGCGCGGAGTTGAGGTACGCGGCGCGCACGCCGGCCTCTTCCAGCGCGGCCACCTGGTCCTGCATCAGCGCGATCAGCGGTGAGACAACAATGCCCGCGCCCTGGCCGCGCCGGTGCCGCACAAGCGCCGGGATCTGGTAGCAGAGGGATTTGCCGCCCCCCGTGGGCATCAGCACGAGGCAATCGCCACCGTCGGCCACGTGGGTGACGATCTCTGCCTGCGGGCCGCGGAACGCGCTGTAGCCGAACACATCGTGCAGCACGGCGCGCGTGGCGGCAGCGGTGTCTTCGGGCAGCGCCTGCAGCGCGTGGTCTATGGCGGGAGAGTCGTACATCGGGACGGCGGAGTGCGCGTGGTGTCACGCGCGGGCTGGGCGAAACCGCTATTGTGACAAACCCCGCCGAGGGATGGTCAATCAGGACAATCGGATTGTCTGCGGATGCGGGCCGTCAGGCCTTGCGCGCGACGATGCGATGGATCGTCCGGCCGGAAGATCGACTGACGGCTGCCTCGTCAAAAACGAGCGTGGTGCCGGCCAGCGCCTCGCGTACGGGCGCCGCATCGAATGCGGTGAACAACCGGCCACGGCCATCGCGCTGATCGGCGTCGGGCGTCACGCGCCAGCTCAGGTACAGCGTACCGCCCGGCCGCAGCAAGGACACCAGCCGCTGCACCGCCGCACCGATCTGCTCAGGTGGCAGGTGCATGATGACGGTCTCGCAGACGACGTTGTCGAAGGCGCCTTCGGCAATGCCCACCAGCTCGGGCAACTGCGACCGCCGGAACGCCAGCCCCGGATATTGCGAGCGCGCTGCCTCCAGCAGCCCGGCCGAGGCATCGTAGCCGACGGCCGGATAGCCGTTGGCGTTGAGCCAGGCCACCTCACGCCCGGCGCCACAGCCGATGTCCGCCGTGGCCCCGCCTGCCTTGAACTCGAGCCGGAACAACGCGTACATGTCTTCCGGCGCCGGTTGCTCGCGCCACTCCTGCGCAAAGGTCTCGGCGAGGGTGTCGTAGGCGGCGACGGTCTGCGTGTCCATGGCGGTGGGCTCCTGAGCCTCGGTTCTTATTTCATCGTGAAACTGCGTAACAGCGTCAGATCGCCGGCCTTGCGCATCGGCACGACAAAGGTCTGCTGGCGCTCGGACGGCGTGTTCTCATCCGTGATGATGCTGACGGTGGCGGTGGTGATGATGCTGTTATCGCTGCCACTGCCGTAGTAGTTCACGTAGACGAGGTACGTGCCGGGCACGGGCGCCGGGTTCGAATAGATCTCGGGGCCATAGCCGGTGGTGACGTCCACGTCGAGTGCGCCGCCGTTTTCGACCACGCGGTTGCCGTACCAGGCGTGCTGGCCATCGGGCGAGACAACGTGGAGGTCGAGATCGGTGCCATCGGTGTCCCACGACAGGACCACGCGCAGACGCGGGCGCTGCTTGCCAGCGTAGCTGTCGTAGAACTGCACGCGCTTGGCATCGCCGCGTGCGCTGCGCACTTCGACGCTGTTGCTGCCGGCGCCAAATGCGTACGGACGCGAAAACGTGCCGTCGGCCTCGATGCGCTGTGGCATCGCCACGCCATTGACGACGAGCGTGCCGACCGACGAGCCGTCTGCCCCGCGACGACGGCGCGGCTTGTTCTCATCGGCGGACGCGGCGGCCTTGGGCTGGTTACGGATGCGCCCGGCAATCATCGAGGCGGTGCCCTGCCCTTGCGGCGTCGAAACCGACACGGCCGGGTAGTGCACGTCTTGCGTGTAGCGCGAATCGTCGCCGGCCGAGTTGCGCCAGCCGTTGAGCGGCGCGGTGATCTCGATATTGCCGGTATCGGTTTGCGCAAATGCGCCCGACGCCCCGAGCGTGGCGAGTGCAATGGCGAGTGCAATGGCGAATGCGAGGCGGAATGTGGAAGGCATCATGAGCATCAGAAGCGGATCGATTTCATCAACGCCAGCTCGCCGATCTTGCGCAGCGGCACGGTGACGAACTCGCGCCGCTCGTTGGGCGTGTTCTCGTTATAGATCAGGGTCAGTTGCGCGGTGATGAGATCGCGGTCGTGCGCCTTTTCATCAAAGTTGTAGCCGCCGGCGTTGAAGTTGCCCCAGTAGTTCACGTAGAACAACCAGACGCCAGGGCGTGGCGCGGCGGTGGAAAAGATCTCGGGGCCGGCGCCGTCGACGCTGTCCACGTCGAGCCCGCCACCGTCGGAGAGCAGCGGCTCGGCCCAGAACGCGTGATCGCCGATCGGCGAAATGACGTGCATGTCGACCTCGGCGCGCGGGTCGTCCCAAGTGAGGATGGCGCGCAGCTTGGCCGAAGTCTTGGTGGTATCGGCCTCGTAGAACTGCAGGCGCTGCCGCGACTGGCCGTCGGGGCTGACGATCTCCACGCTGTTTGAGCCCGGGCCGAATGCCCACGGGCGGGCGAAGCGGCCTTCGCTATCGCCGTACAGCGGCATGGCATTACCGTTGACGATCAGCACCGGCGGGCGGCGTTGCTTGCCTGCCGCACGAATGCGTCCGGCGATGAGCGTGCGGTATTTCTGCGCACCACGATCGACCGGCGGTTTCGGATATGCGGCGGTGTACTGCTCGAGCTCGTTGGTCAGCTTGCTGTTGCGCCAGCCGCCGATCGGGCCTTCCAGATCGACCACCGGCTCGGCAACGACCGAGGCGCCAAGCAGCAAGGCCGCGGCGCCCATGGCCATCCGCGCTGTCCATGCCTTCACGTTCACAGCAAGCCCTCCCCTCGAATCAGGCGGCGCGCTGTCGCCTCAACAAACTGTTCGTCCTGCCCGAGCGGATGGTGCGCGAAGGCCAGGTGCAGATATTCGTGCGTCAGCGCGATGCGGTCTTCCTCGCTGGCAAGCCGATGGATGTAGAGCCGGTTGCGGCGCGCGTCGGCGTACGGGCGGCCTTCGTGCACCACGCACACGGCGGGCAACGGCGGCGTCTCGTAGCCGGGCTCGGCGCCCAGTCGGGCGGACCAACGCGGTGCCTGCGCCTGCAGCCATTGCTGCGCGCCCGCCACCGGCGAGCAATCGCCCGCCACCGGGCTCTGGAACGACGTCAGCGTGGCCTGCGGCCACCACCGCGCGAGGATGCCGTCAAACCCCTGGCCACGCTGGGCGGCAGCGCGTGCAGCAGTCCAGCTCATCTGGCCACGCGCGCTGATCGTGCCGTGGTACTGCACAGACTGGCCGACCAGCACCAGCGCATCGGTAAATTCCGCCGCGTTGCGTGCGGCAGCCGCGGGCGGGCGCGGCAACACGCGCTGCGTGCGCGAGCTATCGGCGATGCGGTAGCAGCCCTTGTCACGCGAGGCGTGCTGCACGAGGTAGCTGCGCGCGGCCACCGCCAACGCGCGGGCGGCCTGCGGCTCGGCCAGATCGCCCTCGCGCTCGACAACGCGCGCCACGTAGTCGTTCATGCCGAGCCGGCCGGTGATGGCGGGCGCGTTGTTCTCGCGCGCGAGCGCCAGCTCGCCACGGCTCTCGATCGGCAGCGTATTGCCGTTGACGAAGCGCACGGTGTAGCGGCCTTCGAGCCGCCCGGGGGCGACCGGTTTGCCGCTGGTGTCGCGCACTTCGCGAATCGGATAGCGCGCAAAGAAATCCACCACCACGCAGGCATCGTCATCAGGCACGGGCGTTTGTTCGATCAGCGGGGTCAGGCGCGGTGCGGCAGCGGCCAGCACCTGATTGCTGGAGCCCACACCGCCCAACCACACGGGCGTGCCATCGGCCAGCCAGCCGGCTGCACCGCCGATCGACGCGCCTGGGCGTTGCGGGTCAGGCATGGTCCACGTCTTGGCGCGCAGCAACCCACCAAAGTACGACACGGTGCCCTCACCGCGTCCAACGGTCAGCACGGAGACGAGCGTTTGCGCAGCCGTCTCGCGCCCATCGGCGGGAACGCTTTGCAGCGCAGTCAGCAAGTCAGTGACGGGAACGCGGCGCGCAGGCTGCATGGCACGCAGATCGCGCAACCACGCGGGCGCGTTGGCTTGCTGCCAGAACCGGCGCCAGTCGGCGCTATCGAGGCCCAGGCGCGCCGGCTCGAAATAGCGGCCGCACGATTGGATGAGCGCGCGCTCGCGGTCGATGCTTTGGCCGGCCGTGCAGCAGTAGACCTCTTCGGCATCGTTGCCGTGGCACGTGTAGTCGGGCGTGTTGATGCGGCGCGAGACGAGGTAGCTGTAGACGAAAAGCTTCCAGACGCTGCCGAGCGGCGTTTCGGTGTCGCGCGGCAAAGGGGTGGCCTGTGGTGCGCTTGTGACTGTGCTGGTGCTGAATTGCCAGAGCTTAGCCTCATCGCCTTGCAGGGCGGCATAGCGCAGCGGCTCCGACGCGGGTGCCGCGATGGCGTGGCCCGCAGACGCAAGTGCGCCGCCGGCCCAGATCAGGCCGGTCAGCACACTGCGCGCAAGCAGGCCGAAGCGCATTGCCGCGTCACTCCACCTTGTACGGATAGCTGGCCGTCTTGCCGTCGCCCTGCAACGCCTTCGCTTCCGGCTGATACATGCGGAAGTAACGCGCCGGCGGCAGCGCAAAGCTGCCCGGCAGCGAGAAGCGCACCAGCTGACGCAGCACGGTCGGGCGCTCCAGCGCGGGTACCGGCTGGTTGTACGACAGCTGGCCCATTTCGTAGGCCGCCTTGCGCTCGAGCGGTTGCGGGCCGTTGCCTTCGTTCGGCTCGCCCTTCAGGCCATCGATCTGGATGCCCCAGGTCGTGGCTTCCACCTCGGCGCCCGGCGGCAGCGGCACTTCGACCAGGCCGTAGCGATACGTGCCCTGGCGCGGCGTCAGCACGACCTCGTCGACGTATAGCGCGTTGCTATCGAGCGTGTCGCCCGGCTTGACCGGCTTGGCCTTGAAGGCGATACCGCTGCTGTTGGCATCCGCGGCCGGTTGCTTGGGTGCCTTCGGGTCGGCCTTGGCCGGTGTGGAGTCGATCGGCTCCAGGCGGTACAGCTTGCGCTCCACCGTGATCGGCAGCTTGGACACTTCCGGCGCACGGCTGCGATACGACACGATGGCCGATTGCGTGGTCACGTCGGACGGTGCGGCCGACAGGTCCAGCGCGGCGGGCACCTGGGCGCCCGTCCAGCGCCACGTCGGCACACCCACCGGCGAGCGCGTCGCCTGCCAGCCGCCAGCCGACACCGCCGGCTGGATGGCAGCTACGCTCGCACCTTGCAGACCGCCCAGGCCCTTCTGCAGCCAGACCAGCGCGATGGCACGGTCCATCGTCGGCATCGCGGCGCTGGCGCGGGCCAGCAGCGGTGCCGGGTCCGCAGCCGATCGGCCACCACCCATCAGCAGCAGGCTTTGCACCAGCGGCGAGTTGTCGGCCGCCAGCGCAGTGCGTGCAGCGATGTCAGCGGAGACCAACGCTTCCGGCACCGGCTGGCCGATCTGACGCATCAGTTGCGCGGTCAACACCGTCGCAACCTGGCGGCCGCGCGGGGAGTCCGGCGCGACGAAGATCAGGCTATCGCCGGCAGCGGGCTCGGCGTCGGCCGGGGCCTTGGCGTTGCGAGCCAACTCGTTGGCCACGCCCGAAAGCGGCGTTGCCACCGGCAGCCCCATCTCGTTGGCAAACCACAGCGCCAGCGCGCGGTGCAGCAGCGGCTCGTTGGCGCTGGTGCGCTTGTAGGCTTCGAGCACCTGCTTCCAGTTGTCTGCCGGCAGGCTGATGCCGACCGAGCGGCTGGCCAGCCAATCCGCGTAATACGCATACGACGTGATCAGCGCGCTGCTGGTGGTCAGTTCGCCCCACCAGCCGAAGGTGCCATTGGTGCCGGCCAACAGTGCCAGACGCTGGCGCTGCGTGCGCAGCAGCGCGTCGACACCTTGCGTGCCGGCCGGGCCACCGTCGCCCAGGCGCGTACCGGTGGCGGCCAGGCTCTGCTGGGCGAGTGCCAGCGGAATCAGGCGGCTGGCAGTCTGCTCGGCGCAACCGTACGGGTACTCGATCAGGTCATCGGCCACGCGGGCGAACTGGCTGGCCGTGTTGCCGACCACGCGCAGGCGCACGTCGCGCGCATCGGCGGGCAGGCCGAGCGGCAAGCGGGTGCCCTGCAGTTGCGTGAGCGGGACGACGTTTTCGCGGTCCGCCAGCCAGCCGGTGGCATCCAGTTTGAGCGTGGTCTGCAGGCGGTCCGACACGGCATCGCCCTGCTTGAGCTCGGCATTGATGACGCCCGCCTGCAGTGCCGTCACCGGCGCACGCAGGTAGTTGGCACCGCGCTTGAGCGTCACGCGCTGGTTGATGTTCAGGCCGGCGCCCGAGACGATCCAGTCGGCGGTGATGTCCTTGTCGGTCTGGTTGAAGGCGACCATGTCCAGGCGCGGCTGGTCGCTTTCGCGGAAGCGCTGCGGGCCGGTCCACTTCAGGTACAGCGGCTTGTCGGAGCGGATGCTCGCTGTGCGCTGGCCGACGATGCCGTCCGAGGCGCCGGTGGTCGAGACGGCGCGCACGGTGATGCGCCAGCGTGCCAGCGAATCCGGCATCTTGAAGGTCATGCGCGCGCGGCCATCCGCATCGGTCTGCAGGTTGGCAACCCACGCGGCGGTGTCCTGCTCGTCGCGACGCGGGCGCTCCAGCACCTTCACGCCACGCTCGTTGTGGCGGCCATACGTACCGCCCGGCTTGCCCGGCAGCGAGGCGAGCGCCAGGTCATAGCTGATGAAGCTCTGGCTCGACGTGGTGCGCACGCTGTTGCGGCGCGGGTGGTAGAAGAAGTCGACGATGCTGGGGGCCACTTCCGGCTGCAGCACGTAGATCATCTCGTCGACCACCGACACCGTCAGGTTGGCCGGCACGGCCTTACCCGCCAGCGCGCTGGTCAGGTCCAGCGTGACCGTCTCGCCCGGCGCATACACGGCCTTGTCGGCGCGCACCGTCAGGTCCAGCGTCGGCTGCGTCACGACGATGCCGGCGTTCTGGAACACCATGTCGCCATCGCGCACGTACAGCACCGAGAACGTCATGTTCGGTGCGAACTCGGCACCGATCTTGATGCGGGCACGGTACTGCGTGGGCGTGACCTTCTTCAGGCTGAGCCAGTCGCCAGGGCTGGAGAGCAGCCCGTGGCGCTCAACCTTGTCGCGCTCCAGCGTGAGCAGCGCGTCGTCCACCGGCAACGGGAAGGTGATCAGCGCCTCGGCCGTGTCGCCAATCTGGTAGCGGTCGCGGTCGAACACCATTTCGATGTTGCCGGGCACGGTCTGCACGCCATCGCCCGCCACCCAGTGGCTCGATGCGGCGAGCAGGTTGCCAGCCGCATCGCGCACCGACAGCGTGTACGAACCCGGCTGATCAAACTTGACCGGGAACGTGGCATTGCCCTTCGCGTCCGGGGACAGCGTGCCTTCAGTGCGGGTGCGCGTCTCCAGGCGAACGAGGTCCCACTTGGCCGGCGGTGCCGTCGGCCCGGTCGTACCCGCCACCACCGGCATCGGCGTGAGCGTGAACGACACGTCCTGCCCCGGCGTCGTGAAATTCGACGTGGTCGACAGCTTGTACGGCGTCGCGCCACGCGCGATCAGCAACTCACGCGTAACCTTCACGCGGTAAGCCGCGCCGTCGTTGGCGAACACGGTCACCACATAGCGGCTCGGTTCCTTGGCGGCGGGCAGGTCCAGCTTGGCATTGCCGTCGCCGTCGGTGGTCAGCTCCTGCTGCTCCAGCTTGACGGGGAAGAGGCCGGCGTAACGCAACTCGCCCTCCACCATCGTCACTTGCTGGGCACGCAGGCTGACCGACAACTTACCGTTCTTGACCGGCTTGCCATCCGGATAGCGCAGGCTGATCTTGCCCTTGACCGCTTCGCCGGTGCCATAGCTGGTCTTGTCCAGCGACAGGTTCACGTCAAAGTGCGGCTTGATGTATTCGGCCACGCGGAAGGCGCCGCCGTACGTGCCGCCGTTGTAGTCGAAGCGCAGCGAGTAGCCACCGGCCGGTGCGTTGGACGGCAGCGTAAAGCGCGCGTCGGCACCCGTCTCGCCGGCCAGGCGCGTGGTGGACGTGGCCACCGGCGCACCGTTCGGATCGAGCACCTGCAGCTTGATGTCGCCAGCCGCCGGCACGGTCGATTCCGTCGCGTTCTTGAAGTTGCGGCCGATGAACTTGACGCGCACTTCATCGCCCGGGCGATACAACGGACGATCAGTAAAGGCGTACAGCTTGGTGTTATAGATCTCGCTGTCGTAATAGAAATTCTCGGAGATGAACACACCGCCCGCGCGGTCGTTGCCGATCACGTAGCTGCGCTCGGGCGAGACGTGACGCAGGTCCGCCGTACCATCGCTATCGGTGGTGCCCGATGCGAGCACGCCCACGCCGTCGGTCCAGCTCACGGCCGAACCGCTCACCGGCTTGCCGCTCTTGCGCTCGGCCGTCCACACCATCATCCCTTGCGAGGTGCCCTTGGTGACGGCCACGGTGTCCGACACGAACAGCAGCGTGTGCGCACGGTACGCGCCAATCACGGCTTCCACGATGTACAAACCCGCCGGCAGCTTGCCCACCGGAATCATCACGTTGCCGACGTTCTGCGGCATCCACTCGCTGCTGCTGCCTTCGAGCTTCACGTCCTTGGGCGGCGCAATCGGCTTGGCATCCCAGATCGGGTAGCGGAAGCGGCCGAGCAGTTCGTAGCCCTTGAGCGGCGCGTACTGCGGGTTGTTCGAGAAACGTGTGGGCGCGGTCATCTGGTCGCCCATGCTGAACTGCGGCGCGGTCTCCACGGCCTTGGTGCGCGTGGCGAACGACAGCACGCGCTGCCAGGCGCGGCGAGCCTGGCGCGTCCAGTTGTCCCACAGATACGCCAGCGTGTTGGCCAGACCTTCGCCCGTGTAGTTGGCCTTGACGTCGATGCGGTGCAGGTTCTTCTGCGCCTTCAAAAACTCGAGCGGCTGCGGCACGCGGTAGACGAGGATGTCCGCACCGCCGTAGCGGGAGAGTTCATCCTTGTATTCACGCCCCGGCGCTTCCAGGCGCACCATCGCTTCCTGATCGGTGCCGTAGCTGGCGTCCGAGAGCAGGAAGAACGGCTGGCCCTTGAACGGCTCGTAGCCGCTGGGGGGTGCATCGGCGAACGTGGGGTTCGGCTTTTCGGGTGCGTCGGCCGCATGCGCAGGGCCGACCAGCGCCAGCACGGTCAGGCAGACGACGGCAACAAGATTGAACGACATGAATGACCATCCGCGGTTGCGCATGAATTTTTCTACCGTGTCAAAAAGGCCAGACGAAACACGCCGATGAAGTTGGGATTGCCGCCCTGCGGCTGCCAGCGCGAGTCTTTCCATTGCATCAATTCAGAGACCGGGACCGCGCGCAAACCGTTGTCGGTGCGGGTGACGGTGCCAGTGTGGTAAGCGATGTAGCGATCCATCCAGATCATCAGATGCTGGTCGTCGCCTTGATCGAAGAAGAGCAGATCGCCGGGGAGCGCGTGGTTGACGTCCTTGGCAATAAAACGGCTGTTCTGCTGAATGAGGCCAAGCGCGGAGACGTACGCACCGGTGCTGCCGTCAATGCGTGCCCAACGCTGCGTGAGCGTGCGCTGGGCGGGCGTGAGGTTCAGCTCGGGCGGCAGTTGCCGTGCGGATTCCGCATCGCGCATGCCGTTGGCGCGCAGCCAGTGGGCGTCGTGCGAGCGCAAGGCCTCGCCAGCAGCGAAGCGCACGAGGCCGGCGCAGTCGCGATGCGTCCAGCGCGGCGTCGGCCCCTGGCGGAGCTGCTCGTTGACAATGCGCACGAACCACGCGCGGAACACGCTGGATTGATCCGGCGTGAGCGCGTCGGGGTCTGCCGGTGCGGCGTCCGCCCAGCCGGACAACGCGCGCGCCGGGGTGACGACCGCTTGACCGAGCAGGCAGCCGCCGGCCACCGCCAGCCAGCGGCGGCGGTTCAGCACGGCGGCCGAGGCGCGCGGTGTCATTGCGTACTGACGTTGTCTGCAGCAACGGGCGCAGCCGCCTCGGTGGCCGGCGCATCGGCAGGCGCCGCCGACGGGGCCGACGCTGCAGCCGTATCGGTTGGCGCAGGCGGCGTACCGTCACCACCAGCAGGCAGGCCGCGTCCGCTCGACAGCCACGTCACCGGCACCCAGCCGCGCGACGACGGCACGCCGCCATCCAGCGCCAGCGACACCGGGGCATATCGCGCCAGCGCCTTGAGTTTCGGGAACAAGTGCGTCTGCGCGGCGTTCAGGAAGACGGCTTCCTGGTCGGCGGGCAGCGCGGCACCGGCTTCGCGGCGGACGAGCGGCGCCAGCGATGCGGGCGTCATTGTCAGGACGATGCGGTCGGTCTTGTCGCGCGGCAGGCTGTCCGCCACTGCAGGGAAGCGCTTGGCGAGCACGGCCAATGCGTCGTCGACAAGACGGGCATCCGGCGAGAACACCACCACGTCACCCGCGATCGCCAGCGTGACCGGGAAGTAGCGATCAGACGAGAGTTGCGCCGCAAATGGCGCGCCGGCCGACTGCGCCGTGCCATAGCGCGCGCTCACCGGGCGCTGCCACAGCGTGGCGTTGGCCGGGCCAGTGCGCGTCGTCACCGGCAAGCGCTTATACGGGCCAGACTTGTCATCCGCCTGCGCCTTGGATTCATATGAGCCGATGATCTGGCCGAACAACGCAGCCAACGCCGGCTTGGCCGCCTCGGCCTGTGAGGCCGACGACAGCTTCGCCACGAACAGTGGCGCCACCAGCGACGACTTACCGTACCAGCACGCGGCGGCCGGGCCAGCAAAGGCATCGCCGACATGCGCGGCGGCCTCGCTGATGTCCTTGGCATCGCCCGCCACGGAACGCAGCAGTGCGCCCGCGGCCTTCCAGTCGACCGGCAGCGTGGCGCAAGCGGCCGGGTCAGCCGGCAACGCGCGCCACAGGCCGGCGTTATCCCACTTGCCGGTCAGGCGGCTCGGGTCGATGAGCGCGGCGCTCTGCCAGCCGTTGCCCCCGCCATCGCCCTTGCCCGCACCAAAGTCAAAGCGCAGCGCCTCGATGCCCGGGAAATACTGCTGATAGCCAAACGACAGATAGTTGGCGCTCACCACAACGTGGTGGCCCGTGGTCTCTGCGGTCGGCAGCGCATAGGCATTGCCTTGCACGTTGCGCTTGCCGGCGTCATCCGACAGCAGCGCGGCGAGCGCGTTTGCTTGCTTGGAGACGGGCTTGCCGTCCTTGTCCAGCAGGATGCCTGGCTCGGACAGCGCGATCAGCCGGTCGCCCTTGCTGGCGATCAGGATCGAGCGCGTGGCCGAGAGCCGCAACGCATAGACCGGCGCGCCGGAATCGCCCAGCGCATCGGCCACCTTGGTGAGTTGCGTGTCGCTCGTGGCCACGGTGGCGACAGCTTCCAGCGCTTTCGCCAGACCGTTGCGCTGCATCGAGAGCACCCAGTAGCGCAGCTTGTCGTCCGGGCCGCGCCACAGCATCACGCGGGCGGGCTCGTCAAACACGTGCTTGAGCACCGTCTCGGCCAGGTCGAGCTTCTGCTCGTACGCCAGGCGGCGCAGCGCACCGGCCACCGAGAGGCGGTCTTCGTTGCCCTCGTAGTAGGCGACGAAATCTTCGGTCAGCACATCGCGCAGCAGCGGCACGCGCAGCACGTCGCGCGGCAGTTGCGACAGGCTCTGGCTGTCGATCAGGGCATCGGGGTAAGTCAGGTCGAGCTGGACCTGGCGGGCGTGCAGCGCGCGCGCGCGGCCGAACAGGTGAAAGGGGTGCCAGACCATCTGCACCACCGCCGCGCCGGCAACGACCAGGGCGACCGCGCCAACGGCGATCTGCTTGGGTGTGAGCTTCATGGAGGAATCTGCGGCAAGGCTGGAGAGGGCCGGCGGCTTGTAAAAAGTGCCGGTCTATAACCGCGAGATCATAGCCGTTGCGATGTTAAGGCAGGTTAAC
>NZ_ASZV01000054.1:0-12894 GCF_000442475.1 Ralstonia sp. AU12-08
GGTTAACGTTTCGAGAAAATCAGAACGTGCTGACGCCGGCATTGACGCAATTGTTGTTTGCGCAACATGCAGGCAAAAAAAAGCCCGGCACCCCATGAGGGGGCCGGGCTTTTGATGCGGAGAACGCTGCCTAACTTCAGGCGGCGCCGCCTTCCTCTTGGTGGACGACAGGCGTCTCGAAGATCGAAGCGGCTTCTTCTTCGGCAATCGCTGCAGCGCGGTCGCGGTCGGCGGCTTCCTTGGCCTTGCGGGCACGGTGGTAAGCCAGACCGGTACCGGCCGGGATCAGACGGCCGACGATGACGTTTTCCTTCAGACCACGCAGGTCGTCGACCTTGCCCATGATGGCGGCTTCGGTCAGCACGCGCGTGGTTTCCTGGAACGACGCCGCCGAGATGAAGCTGTCGGTCGACAACGATGCCTTCGTGATACCCAGCAGCAGGTTCTCGTAGGTCGCCGGACGCTTGCCCAGCGCGATCACCTTGTCGTTCTCGTCGAGCAGGTCCGAACGCTCCACCTGTTCACCCGGGATGAAGCGGGTGTCGCCCACATCGGCGATCTGCACGCGGCGCAGCATCTGACGAACAATCACTTCGATGTGCTTGTCGTTGATCTTCACGCCCTGCAGACGGTACACGTCCTGCACTTCGTCGACGATGTACGTTGCCAGCTCTTCCACGCCCTTCAAGCGCAGGATGTCGTGCGGGTCAGCCGGGCCTTCAACAATCATTTCGCCCTTGTTGACCACCTGGCCATCGTGCACCAGCACCTGCTTTTCCTTGGCGATCAGGAACTCGTGGGCATTGCCGTCGAGGTCCGTAATCACCAGGCGCTGCTTGCCCTTGGTGTCCTTACCGAACGAAGTCGTACCGGTGACTTCTGCCAGCACGGCAGCGTCCTTCGGCGAACGGGCTTCGAACAGTTCAGCCACACGCGGCAGACCACCGGTAATGTCGCGCGTCTTCTGCGATTCGGTCGGGATACGTGCCAGCACTTCACCCACGTGCACTTGCTGACCGTCCTTCACGGTGATCAGCGCGCCCACCTGGAAGCCGATGGTCACGGAGTGGTCCGTGCCCGGGATCTTCACTTCGGCGCCCGACGAGTCGAGCAGCTTCACCTGCGGACGGATGCCCTTCGAAGCCGTGGTACGACGCTTCGCATCGATCACCACCAGCGTCGACAGACCGGTCACTTCGTCCATCTGCTTGGCAACGGTCACCCCTTCTTCGACGTTCTCGAACTTGATGGTGCCCGAGTACTCCGAGATGATCGGACGCGTCAGCGGATCCCACGTGGCCAACTGCGTGCCGGCCTTGATGGACTGGCCATCCTGCACCAGCAGCGTTGCACCGTAGACGATCTTGTGGCGCTCGCGCTCGCGGCCGTGGTCGTCGGTGATCAGCGCTTCGCCCGAACGCGAGATGACGATCTGCTCGCCCTTCGCGTTGGTGACGTAACGCATCGTCGCCGTGAAACGCACGATACCGGTTGCCTTCGCTTCCACGCTCGATGCCACTGCCGCACGCGATGCCGCACCACCGATGTGGAACGTACGCATCGTCAGCTGCGTGCCCGGCTCACCGATCGACTGAGCAGCGATCACACCCACCGCTTCACCCGAGTTCACCAGCACACCGCGGCCGAGGTCACGGCCGTAGCACTTGGCGCACAGGCCGTAGCGCGTGTCGCAGGTCAGCGGCGTGCGGACCTTGACTTCGTCCACGCCGATCGAATCGATCAGCTCGACCAGGTCTTCGTCCAGCAGCGTGCCGTTTTCGATCGCAGTTTCCTGCGTCTCCGGGTTCACCACGTCGCCAATGACCACGCGGCCCAGGATACGGTCGCGCAGGGCTTCGATCACTTCACCGCCTTCCACCAGCGCCTTCATCAGGACGCCGTTGGTGGTGCCGCAATCATCTTCCACCACGACCAGATCCTGCGTCACGTCGACCAGACGACGGGTCAGGTAACCCGAGTTCGCGGTCTTCAGTGCCGTATCCGCCAGACCCTTACGTGCACCGTGGGTCGAGATGAAGTACTGCAGAACGTTCAGGCCTTCGCGGAAGTTTGCGGTAATCGGCGTCTCAATAATCGAGCCGTCCGGCTTGGCCATCAGGCCACGCATCCCTGCCAGCTGACGGATCTGCGCTGCGGAACCCCGTGCGCCCGAGTCGGCCATCATGTAAATGGAGTTGAACGACTCTTGCTTGACGGTCTTGCCGTGGCGATCGACCACGTCTTCAGTCTGGAGCTGCTCCATCATCGCCTTGCCCACCTGGTCACCAGCGGCACCCCAGATGTCCACGACGTTGTTGTAACGCTCCTGGTCCGTCACCAGACCCGACATGTACTGCTTGTCGTATTCCTTCACCTTGGCGGCGGCTTCGGAGATGATCTTCTCCTTGGCCGGCGGCACCAGCATGTCGTCGATGGCGATCGAGATACCGGCGCGCGTTGCCAGGCGGAAGCCCGACTGCAGCAGCTTGTCAGCGAAGATCACGGTTTCGCGCAGACCGCACTTGCGGAATGCCGTGTTGATCAGGCGCGAAATTTCCTTCTTCTTCAGCGGCTTGTTCAGCACCGAGAACGGCAGACCCTTCGGCAGGATCTCCGACAGGATCGCGCGGCCGACCGTGGTCGATTGCAGCGTGATCTTCGGGGCAAAACGGGCGTCGCCGTCGGCTTCCGGGTTCACCAGCTCATACTCGGTGATTCGCACGTTCACGCGCGAAGCCAGTTCGACTTCCTTGTTCTCGTAGGCGCGGATCACTTCCGAGATGTCGGCGAACGTCATGCCTTCACCGCGGCCGTTGATCTTGTCGCGGGTCGTGTAGTACAGACCCAGCACCACGTCTTGCGACGGCACGATCGACGGATCGCCGTTGGCCGGGAACAGCACGTTGTTCGACGCCAGCATCAGCGTGCGCGCTTCCATCTGCGCTTCGAGCGACAGCGGAACGTGAACAGCCATCTGGTCACCGTCGAAGTCGGCGTTGAACGCCGCGCAGACCAGCGGGTGCAGCTGGATGGCCTTGCCTTCGATCAGCACCGGCTCGAACGCCTGGATACCCAGACGGTGCAGCGTCGGTGCGCGGTTCAGCATCACCGGGTGCTCGCGGATGACATCTTCCAGGATGTCCCACACCACCGGCGTCTGGCTTTCCACTTCCTTCTTCGCCGCCTTGATCGTGGTGGCGATGCCCATCGTTTCCAGCTTGTGGAAGATGAAGGGCTTGAAGAGTTCGAGCGCCATCAGCTTGGGCAGGCCGCACTGATGCAGCTTGAGCGTCGGGCCCACCACGATGACCGAACGGCCCGAGTAGTCCACGCGCTTGCCCAGCAGGTTCTGACGGAAACGGCCGCCCTTACCCTTGATCATTTCAGCCAGCGACTTCAGCGGACGCTTGTTGGCGCCGGTCATCGCCTTACCGCGACGGCCGTTGTCCAGCAGCGAGTCCACTGCTTCCTGCAGCATGCGCTTTTCGTTGCGCACGATGATCTCCGGCGCCTTCAGCTCAAGCAGACGCTTCAGACGGTTGTTCCGGTTGATCACGCGGCGATACAGGTCGTTCAGGTCCGACGTGGCGAAACGGCCGCCGTCCAGCGGCACCAGCGGACGCAGTTCCGGCGGCAGCACCGGCAGCACTTCCAGGATCATCCAGTCCGGCTTGATGCCCGAACGCTGGAAGGCCTCGAGCACCTTCAGGCGCTTGGCGAACTTCTTGATCTTGGCTTCCGAACCCGTGGCTTGCAGCTCGGCGCGGATCGTCTCGATCTGCTTCTCGATGTCGATGCCGCGCAGCAGCTCGCGAATGCCTTCGGCGCCCATCATGGCGACGAATTCGCCTTCGCCGTACTCGTCGCACTTGGCCAGGTAGTCGTCTTCCGACATGATCTGGCTCTTCTTGAGCGCGGTCATGCCCGGCTCAACCACGACGAATGCTTCGAAGTACAGCACGCGCTCGATGTCGCGCAGCGTCATGTCGAGCACCATGCCCAGACGCGACGGCAGCGACTTCAGGAACCAGATGTGCGCGGTCGGCGCAGCCAGTTCGATGTGGCCCATGCGCTCACGGCGCACCTTGGCCAGCGTCACTTCCACGCCGCACTTCTCGCAGATCACGCCACGGTGCTTCAGGCGCTTGTACTTACCGCACAGGCACTCGTAGTCCTTGATCGGGCCGAAGATCTTGGCGCAGAACAGACCGTCACGCTCAGGCTTGAACGTACGGTAGTTGATGGTCTCGGGCTTTTTGACTTCGCCGTACGACCACGAACGGATTTTCTCAGGCGACGCGAGGCCAATCTTGATCGCGTCAAACTGCTCTTCTTGCTGTACCTGGCGGAATAGGTCGAGCAATGCTTTCATTCCAAACTCCTTGAGTTTGAGGCTGGCGCCCTAGGTTGCTAAGGCACCGGCCCTAAATCTTCGTCAATGGCTGCTGTTACCGGAGCGCGGCGATGTGTCTACCGCGCTCCCATCGCTCGGGCGCTTAGTTGCGCTCGAGGTCGATGTCGATACCCAGCGAGCGGATTTCCTTCACCAGCACGTTGAACGATTCCGGCATGCCGGCATCGATCGAGTGCTCGCCCTTGACGATGTTCTCGTACACCTTGGTCCGGCCGTTCACGTCATCCGACTTCACGGTCAGCATTTCCTGCAGCACGTAGGACGCGCCGTACGCTTCGAGTGCCCACACTTCCATTTCACCGAAACGCTGGCCACCGAACTGGGCCTTACCGCCCAGCGGCTGCTGCGTCACCAGCGAGTACGGACCGGTCGAACGCGCGTGCATCTTGTCGTCGACCAAGTGGTGCAGCTTCAGCATGTGCATCACGCCCAGCGTGACCGGACGCTCGAAGGCTTCACCGGTGCGCCCGTCGAACAGCGTGACCTGCTGCTTGGAAGCGGTCAGGCCCTTCTCCTTCGCAATGTCTTCCGGATAGGCGAGGTCCAGCATGCGACGGATTTCGTCCTCATGCGCACCGTCGAACACCGGCGTCGCGAACGGCACGCCCTTCTTCAGGTTCTCGGCGAGCTCCAGGATCTCGGCGTCGGACAGGCTGTCCAGGTCTTCGACCTTGCCGCTCTCGTTGTAGATCTGGTTCAGCAGCTTGCGCACTTCGGCAGCCTTGGCTTGCGCCTTGAGCATGTTGCCGATGCGCTCGCCCAGACCGCGTGCGGCCCAGCCTAGGTGGGTTTCGAGAATCTGACCCACGTTCATCCGCGAAGGCACGCCCAGCGGGTTCAGCACGATGTCTGCCGGCGTACCGTCAGCCATGTACGGCATGTCTTCGATCGGGGTGATCTTCGACACGACACCCTTGTTACCGTGACGGCCGGCCATCTTGTCGCCAGGCTGCAGGCGACGCTTCACGGCCAGGTACACCTTGACCATCTTGATCACGCCCGGCGGCAGTTCGTCGCCTTGCGTGAGCTTCTTGCGCTTCTCTTCGAACGCGAGGTCGAAGTCGTGGCGCTTCTGCTCGATGGCCTCCTTCACGGCTTCGAGCTGGGTGGCCACTTCGTCATCCGACGGACGGATGTCGAACCAGTGCCACTTGTCGAGGTCAGCCAGGTATTCCTTCGTGAGCGCAGTGCCCTTGGCCAGCTTCTTCGGGCCGCCGTTGGCAACCTTCCCCACCAGCAGACGTTCCAGACGCTGGAAGGCATCGCCTTCCACGATACGCAGCTGGTCGTTCAGGTCCAGGCGGTAGCGCTTCAGTTCTTCGTCGATGATCGACTGGGCGCGCTTGTCGCGCGTCACGCCTTCACGCGTGAAGACCTGCACGTCGATCACGGTACCGCTCATGCCCGACGGCACGCGCAGCGAAGTGTCCTTCACGTCGGACGCCTTCTCACCGAAGATCGCACGCAGCAGCTTCTCTTCCGGCGTCAGCTGGGTCTCGCCCTTCGGCGTGACCTTGCCGACCATCACGTCGCCGGCTTCCACTTCTGCGCCGATGTACGTGATGCCCGACTCGTCCAGGCGCGCCAGTTGGGCTTCAGCCAGGTTCGAGATATCGCGCGTGATTTCTTCCGGTCCGAGCTTGGTGTCGCGAGCAACGACCGACAGTTCCTCGATGTGGATCGAGGTGTAGCGGTCTTCTGCCACCACGCGCTCCGAGATCAGGATCGAATCCTCGAAGTTGTAGCCGTTCCAGGGCATGAACGCGACCAGCATGTTCTGGCCGAGCGCGAGCTCGCCCATGTCGGTCGAGGCGCCGTCAGCGATCACGTCGCCGCGGGCAACGATATCGCCCACCTTGACCATCGGACGCTGGTTGATGTTCGTGTTCTGGTTCGAACGCGTGTACTTGATCAGGTTGTAGATGTCGACGCCGACTTCACCCGCCACGGCTTCCGCATCGTTCACGCGGATCACCACGCGGTTCGCGTCAACGTAGTCAACCACGCCGCCACGGGTAGCCTGCACAGCCGTACCCGAGTCCACTGCCACGGTGCGCTCGACGCCGGTACCCACCAGCGGCTTGTCCGCACGCAGGCAAGGCACGGCCTGACGCTGCATGTTGGCGCCCATCAGTGCACGGTTTGCATCATCGTGCTCGAGGAACGGCACCAGCGAAGCTGCGGCCGACACGATCTGCGACGGTGCCACGTCGATGTACTGCACGCGGTCCGGCGTGACCATACGGGTTTCACGCTCGCTGCCTTCACGTGCGGAGACCAGTTCGTCGATCAGGTTGCCGTTCTCGTCCACCGTCGCGTTGGCCTGCGCCACCACGTACTTGCCTTCTTCGATGGCCGACAGGTAATCGACCTGATCGGTCAGCTTGCCGTTCTCGACCTTGCGATACGGCGTTTCCAGGAAGCCGTAGTCGTTCAGCTGCGCGTACAGTGCCAGCGAGTTGATCAGACCAATGTTCGGACCTTCCGGCGTTTCGATCGGGCACACACGGCCATAGTGGGTCGGGTGCACGTCGCGGACTTCAAAGCCCGCGCGCTCGCGCGTCAGACCGCCCGGGCCCAGTGCCGAAATACGACGCTTGTGCGTGACTTCCGACAGCGGGTTGGTCTGGTCCATGAACTGCGACAGCTGCGACGAACCGAAGAACTCGCGAATCGCCGACGAAATCGGCTTCGAGTTGATCAGGTCGTGCGGCATCAGGTTTTCCGTCTCGGCCTGGCCCAGACGTTCCTTCACGGCACGCTCAACGCGCGACAGACCGGCGCGGAACTGGTTTTCCGCCAGTTCGCCGACGCAACGCACGCGACGGTTGCCGAGGTGGTCGATATCGTCCACTTCGCCCTTGCCGTTACGCAGGTTCACCAGCAGCTTGATCGTGTCGAGGATGTCGTCATCCGTCAGCACCATCGGGCCCGTACCTTCCGAGCGGTTCAGGCGGCTGTTGACCTTCATGCGGCCCACGCGCGACAGATCGTACGAATCTTCGCTGTAGAACAGGCGATGGAACAGCGCTTCGACGGCGTCTTCGGTCGGCGGCTCGCCGGGGCGCATCATGCGGTAGATCGCGATACGCGCGGCGGTCTGGTCGGCGGTATCGTCCGTGCGCAGCGTGGACGAGATGTACGGACCCTGGTCCAGATCGTTCGTGTACAGCGTCTGGATTTCCTTCACGTCGGCGTCGCGTAGCTTCTCGAGCACGCCTTCGGTCAGTTCGTCGTTGGCGTTGGCCAGGACTTCACCGGTATCCGGGTCGACGATGTTCTTCGCCAGCACGCGGCCCAGCAGGTAGTCTTCCGGCACGCTGATCAGCTTGGTACCGGCCGAATCCAGGTCGCGGATGTGCTTGGCGTTGATACGCTTGTCCTTCTCGACGACGACCTTACCGTTCTTGTCGGCAATGTCGAAGCGAGCGACTTCACCGCGCAGGCGCTCGGGCACGAACTCCATCAGTGCGCCTTCGCTCTTGAGCGTGAAGTTGTCGAACACGAAGAAGTGCGCCAGGATCTGCTCCGGCGTCAGGCCGATCGACTTCAGCAGGATCGTCACCGGCATCTTGCGGCGGCGGTCAACGCGGAAGTACAGGATGTCCTTCGGGTCGAATTCGAAGTCGAGCCACGAGCCACGGTACGGAATGATCCGTGCCGAGAACAGCAGCTTGCCCGAGCTGTGCGTCTTGCCCTTGTCGTGCTCGAAGAACACGCCCGGCGAGCGGTGCAGCTGGGACACGATCACACGTTCCGTACCGTTGATCACGAACGAACCGGTGTCCGTCATGAGCGGAATTTCGCCCATGTAGACTTCCTGCTCCTTGATCTCCTTGACCTTGGTGGGGTTCTCGCGGTCGTTGATGATCAAGCGCACTTTTGCGCGCAGCGCCGAGTGGAAGGTCAGACCACGCTGCTGACATTCCTTGACGTCAAACGGCGGGTTGGACAGGTGATACGACACGAACTCCATGCGCGCCAGACCATTGTGCGACGCGATGGGGAAGATGGCATTGAATGCAGCCTGCAGGCCTTCGGTCTTGCGTTGCGAAGGGCCGGTCTCGGCCTGCAAGAACTGAGCATACGATTGAATCTGGGTGGCAAGCAGGAAGGGAACCTGATGGACCGTTGCGCGCTTCGCGAAACTCTTGCGAATACGCTTTTTCTCGGTAAAGCTGTACGCCATGGGATCTCCGAATCATCGCAAGTGCGCGCGACGGACTTAAGGCCGGACTCAGAACGATGAGTACGCCTGGCACTTGAGGTGTTCAGCGACTGGTGACGGGATTTGGCGGTTGGCCGCTACCAACCTCTGGCTGACGGTATTGCGCGCGCCGCCCGCACATGGACCCATGGAGCCCATGCCACGGACGGGGGAGTACCCGACCAAACTTGCCTTCTGCAGTCGGTTCAGAAGACAAACATCAGCGGACTGCGAACTGCCTAGTGTGCCACTGATGTTTGGCCTCTGCTGGCCTTGTTCCGGCCGGCTGCCGGAAAAACCGGCATGAAAGACACAAACGAGACTTCAACGATACTTACAGCGTGATTGCGGGATCGCTCAACAATCGGCCCCACAAGCGCAAAAAGGCTGGCGCCGGGAAATCTCCCTTTGCCAGCCTCCGTCGCGTACCGAATACGGCACGCGAGACCTGCACTTACTTGGCTTCGGCTTCCGCGCCGGCTTCCACCAGCTTCTTCACCAGCTCGTCGGCGGTCTTCTTATCGACGCCTTCCTTCACGGGCTTCGGTGCGCCATCGACCAGGTCCTTGGCTTCCTTCAGGCCCAGGCCGGTGATTTCACGCACGGCCTTGATGACGCCAACCTTGTTCGCGCCGGCGCTCTTCAGCGTCACGGTGAATTCGGTTTGCTCTTCAGCAGCTGCTGCTGCACCAGCGCCAGCCGGGCCAGCAACGGCGACGGCTGCAGCCGACACGCCAAACTTCTCTTCGAACGCCTTGACCAGGTCGTTCAGTTCCATCACGGACATCGAGCCAACGGCTTCGAGGATGTCGTCTTTGGTGATTGCCATTTGAATAACTCCAGAATGTGATTCGGTATCGATCGTGCGATCTGTGGGAGGTGCTGCGGCCGATTAGGCTGCTGCGCTCTCGCCTTCGCCTTGCTTTGCGGCCAGAGCAGCCAGGGCGCGGGCAAAGCCCGACACCGGCGCCTGCATGACAAACAGCAGCTTGCTGAGCAGTTCTTCGCGGCTCGGGATCGAAGCCAGGGCCTTCACGCCATTGGCGTCCAGCACCTTGCCTTCGTACGAACCAGCGCGCAGCACCAGCTTGTCATTGCCCTTGGCGAAATCGTTCAGCACCTTGGCCGGGGCCACTGCGTCTTCGGAAATACCGTAGATCAGCGGGCCGGTCAGTTGCTCAGCGAGTTCGGCAAACGGCGTGCCTTCAACAGCACGGCGTGCCAGCGTGTTCTTCAGAACGCGCAGGTAGACGCCTTGCTGGCGCGCTTGCGCGCGCAGCTTGGTCAGATCGCCAACCGTGATACCGCGATATTCAGCGACGACGATGGTCGAGGCCTTGGCGACTTGCGCCGTTACCTCGGCCACGACGGCCTTCTTATCTTCGAGATTGAGTGCCACGGTTAAGCTCCAAAACGACGTCGGCTTCCGCAAGCATTGCGGTCACCTTGGTCAGTCCAAAAGTACGGCGTCCGATTGGCACAAATCACTTCGGCAATACCAAAGTCACTTATTCCCTTCGGGGGCGCCATCTGCGTTGGCCGTACGCCCCGTTGCCGGATTGCGCAGCGATTAAGGTGTCGGCCCCGAAGAGTCCTCCACCGCCAACGGTCTTTGATAACCAGCGGCATCAGCACGCTTGCGCACGCATCCGCCACTGCCCAAAGTTCTTCCCTCAAACTACAAGGGGCCGCGCAGCCGAGGCTACGCGGGAGAAAACTGCTAACGCCGGGATGGTTATCGGGCCACCCAGCGCGAATAGTCGAAAACGATCAGGCAGCCAGCGTCGACTGGTCGACGCGCACGCCAACACCCATCGTCGACGAGACAGCAACCTTACGCAGGTACACGCCCTTGCTCGAGGCCGGCTTGGCCTTGGTCAGTGCGTCCAGCAGCGCAGCCAGGTTGCTCTTCAGCGCAGCCGGTTCGAACGAACGGCGGCCGATGGTGGCGTGGATGATACCGGCCTTGTCGACACGGAATTGCACCTGACCAGCCTTGGCGTTCTTCACAGCCGTCGCCACGTCCGGCGTCACGGTGCCAACCTTCGGGTTCGGCATCAGGCCGCGCGGGCCCAGGATCTGACCCAGCGTACCGACCACGCGCATCGTGTCCGGCGAAGCGATCACGACGTCGAAGTCCATGTTGCCGGCCTTGATCTGCTCGGCCAGGTCTTCCATACCGACGATCTCGGCGCCAGCAGCCTTGGCTTGCTCAGCCTTGTCGCCTTGGGCGAACACAGCCACGCGCACCGACTTGCCGGTACCTGCAGGCAGCACAACCGAACCACGAACCACTTGGTCCGACTTCTTGGCGTCGATGCCCAGTTGCACGGCCACGTCGATGGACTCATCGAACTTGGCGCTTGCGCATTCCTTAACGAGGCTCAGCGCTTCGTCGATCGGGTAGAACTTGGTGCGCTCGACCTTGGCCTTGTTCGCGGCCACGCGCTTCGAAATCTTTGCCATGATTACAGGCCCTCCACCGTGATACCCATCGAACGGGCGCTACCGGCGATCGTACGCACGGCGGCGTCCAGATCAGCAGCGGTGAGGTCCGCATTCTTTGCCTTGGCGATTTCTTCAGCCTGGGCGCGGGTGATCTTGCCGACCTTGTCGGTATGCGGCTTGGCCGAACCCTTCTGGATACCGGCGGCCTTCTTGATGAGCACGGTCGCCGGCGGCGACTTCATCACGAAGGTGAAGCTCTTGTCGGCGAAGGCGGTGATCACCACCGGCACCGGCAGGCCCGGTTCCATGCCTTGAGTCTGCGCGTTGAATGCCTTGCAGAACTCCATGATGTTCAGACCGCGTTGACCCAGGGCCGGGCCGACGGGCGGGGACGGATTTGCTTTACCAGCCGGAATTTGCAGCTTGATAAAGCCAATAATTTTCTTGGCCATCTTGACTCCAATCCGGATTGCCCGGCAAAAAAGCCATGGCAATCCTATTGAGTGGTAACGCATCAGCGCGAGGCTGACGCTCCTCTGTTGGCTCAGGCAGCTACACCGCCGTTGCCCGCCAAGTCCAGTGGACTGGGCGACTGGCACAACGGCCTACGCCGCCGCGCCAAATTCTTTACACCTTCTCGACCTGGCCGAACTCAAGCTCGACCGGCGTCGCACGACCAAAGATCGTCACGGAAACGCGCAAGCGCGACTTCTCGTAGTTCACTTCCTCGACGTTGCCGTTGAAGTCGGTGAACGGGCCCTCCTTCACACGCACCATCTCGCCCACTTCGAACAGCGTCTTGGGACGCGGCTTCTCGATCCCTTCCTGGACTTGAGCCAGCATCTTGTCGAGCTCGCGCTGGGAAATCGGCGACGGGCGGTTAGCCGTGCCACCGATGAATCCCGTGACCTTGGCGGTATTCTTCACCAAGTGCCAGGTGACGTCGGTCATTTCCATTTCGACGAAGACGTAGCCCGGATACAGGCGACGCTCAGTCACGGTCTTGCGACCGTTCTTGCTCTCCATCACTTCTTCCGACGGCACCAGAATCTGGCCGAACAGATGTTGCAGACCTTCGCGCTCAATGCGCTCCTGCAGCGCGCGTTGCACGCTTTTTTCCATGCCCGAGTAGGCATGCACGACATACCAGCGCTTCTTCGAGGCCGGTGCGGACGAATCCGTGGACGTGTCGTTCGCTACGTTATCCGTCATGGCTTCACCCAATTATTTCCAGCCCAACACGAGCGAGAAGATCACCCACTCGATGAGCTTGTCCGCAGACCACAGGAACAAGGCCATGATCACCACGAAGGCAAACACCAGACCGGTCATCTGCCCAGCTTCCTTGCGCGTCGGCCAAACGACCTTGCGAACTTCGCGGTACGACTCACGGGCAAACTCGATAAAGCTCTGCCCAGGCGAGGACACCAGCGCGACACCGGCGCCCAGCACCAGCCCGCCGATCAGCGAAGCGGCACGGACGTAGCTCGGTTGCTGCGCCAGCAGATAAAAACCGATCACCCCGGCGACCACCAGCAGGAACGCCACGATCAGCAGCCACTTGCCGCTGGCGGTGTTAACGGTTTCGACGTTCGGATTGGCCATGTTTCCCAAACGAGACAAGCCGCGTGGCGCTATGTCGCGCTACGCGGCTGATGAATTGGCAGGGGCAGAGGGAATCGAACCCCCAACCTTCGGTTTTGGAGACCGACGCTCTGCCAGTTGAGCTATACCCCTAGAACAACTTTGGGGTTGCCATTCGGTCAACCCCACTCTGGCACTTCACGTGCGGCCGGTTGGCAGCCGCACGGAAGAGTTACAGCAC
>NZ_ASZV01000055.1:0-16747 GCF_000442475.1 Ralstonia sp. AU12-08
AGCCCGGCTTCTCGAGCAGCATGAACGCTTTGAGGCAGCCCTCCGAGTTATCCGTTGGGGCCCACTTTGAGAACGGATACAGGATTCGCCGTTATCGAATAGCACATCTGACGGTTGGCGTTATCCCCCACGTGACCTGACCTAGAGTGAACTTGGCCCCGCGAGAGCTTGGCGTCGCGGCATCACCGGAATGGCAAGGCGGCTGGGGCCAACACAACAATCCTTGAGGAGATCGAACCATGATTCTGCGTAAGTCCTGTGTCGGCCTGGCCATCATGGCGGCGTTCGTGTGCGCAAGTGCGACTGCGCAACAGCAAACTGAACAAGAACCTATGAAATGGAGCATCAAGGAAGCGAAGGCTAAAATCGCCGAACGTTTCAAGGCGGCCGATACGAATCACGATGGCAAGCTGACGCGCGAGGAGGCCAAGGAGGGTATGCCGCGTGTCTATGAGAATTTCGACAAGATCGACATCAGAAAGCGTGGCTATGTCACGCAGCGCCAAATCGGTGCCTACTGGTCGAAGGTCTCTGGGGCGCAGGAGCAGAAGGACAATCCCGTCTGGAACTGATAGCGGTACCAGCATTTAGCGGTACCAGCATTTGAGCAAGCGGCCTGATGGTTGGGTGATCAGGCCGCGCTCGATACCCAAGCGTCTAGCGCACAGTAGACGACAAGCGCCGACAGCACTCCGAGCCGGTCATCGTGTCGTTCAGTTAAGCATTGTCATCCCATCTGCCGTCAAATTCCTGCACCATGCGGGGTAATAGAAATGACGCAACAGGTGACGACGATGATTCGTATCGATAATCCCCAGCACGACCAAGAGGTTGGGGTGGCAGATGCCACCCAGGACACGACCCGTATCGACGATGTCCGGATTGGTGCGGTCCGGCCGCTTATTTCTCCGGCACTTCTACTCGACGAACTGCCTGTTTCGCCCGATGTGCAAGCCCATGTCGAGGTGAGTCGAGCGGCCATCACCAACGTTCTGCAAGGCCGGGATGAACGCCTGATCGCTGTGGTGGGTCCGTGTTCGATCCACGATCACGACCAGGCCATCGAGTACGCGCATCGGCTGAAAGCGGCAGCACAGCGCATGCGCGACGACCTGCTGATCGTCATGCGCGTGTACTTTGAAAAACCGCGCACAACCGTTGGCTGGAAGGGCTATATCAACGATCCGCGGCTCGATGGCAGTTTTCGCATTAATGAGGGGCTGCGCCGCGCGCGCGAACTCCTTCTGGAGATCAATGCGCTGGGGCTACCCGTTGCCACCGAGTTTCTTGATTTGCTGAGTCCGCAGTACATCGCAGACCTGATTGCATGGGGTGCGATTGGGGCGCGAACGACTGAAAGCCAGAGCCATCGGCAGCTTGCTTCCGGGCTGAGTTGTCCCATCGGATTCAAGAACGGCACAGATGGTGGCGTCCAGATCGCGGCGGACGCGATTCTGGCCGCGCGCGCCAGCCACTCGTTCATGGGCATGACGAAGATGGGCATGGCCGCGATTTTCGAGACGCGCGGCAACAACGATGCTCACGTCATTCTTCGCGGCGGGAAGACGGGGCCGAACTATGATGCGGCGGCGGTTGAAGACTGCTGCAAGGTGCTTCGGACAGCTGGGCTGCGTGAGCAGGTGATGGTGGATTGCTCGCATGCGAATTCCGGGAAGTCGCATACGCGTCAAGTCGACGTGGGTCGTGACGTGGCGCATCAACTGTCTTCCGGTGAGCGGCGCATCATCGGCGTTATGATCGAGAGCCATCTGGAAGAGGGGCGCCAGGACCTGAAGCCCGGCGTACCGCTGCAGCATGGCGTGTCGATTACCGATGCCTGCCTTGGCTGGTCTCAGACGGAGCCGCTGCTGGAGGAGCTTGCCGCGGCCGTGCGTGCACGGCGGGGTTGCTAACCGCTGTGCGTGGCCACGCAGACGTGCGCGAGCTGCGCGTCTGCATTGCCGATAAGCGCGTGCTGGACGTGTCGTAAGGGCACGTTGCTTGACAAGCGGTTAGACCACGACTTGGTGATAGGCGGGCCTGCGCTCGAGCAGCGTCGCGAGTTTGCGGAGCGCAAGCGACAGCTCGGCCTTGTCTTGCACGCCGCCTAGGGAAATGCGAATCGCATTCGGCGGCGTCGGGCCGTTGTAGAAGACATCCGACGGCGTTACCCGCAGGGCCTCCGCCAGGGCGGCTTTGGTCAGCTGTTCCGCCGACCAGTGATCGGGAAGCGTGTGCCAGACGTGGATGCCCGTCGGTGGCAGTTGCCCGATGCCGCTTAACCACCGGTTTGCAATGTCTTGCCGTGCGCGGGCTTCGGTGCGGATGCCTTCGAGCAGTGTCTGCGCCGAGCCGTCGTGGATCCATTGTGTCGACAAGGCCACGGCCAGCGGCATGGACATGAGCGCGAACGAGCGCAGCGCGGCAAGGAACCCCTCGCCGGTGACCCCATCTTCGGGCAACAGCACGTAGGCGGTGCGCAAGCCTGGGCTCAGTGTTTTCGACAGCGTCGCCACGTAGCAGGTCAGTTCGGGCGCAATGCTGGCGATGGGCGGCGGTGCGTCCGTCGATAGCAGCCAGTAGGGGTCGTCCTCGATGATCCGCGCCTTGTATTTCGCCGCGACCCGCGCGAGTTCTTTTCGGCGCGACATCGGCATGGTGTGCGTGGTCGGGTTCTGCATGGTCGGGTTCAGGTAGATCAGCCTGACGCCACCAGTGCAGGCGGCCGCCAGTGCGTCCGGCCGCATCCCGGCGGCATCGCACTCGATGGCCACCACCTTGCGATCGAGCTGCAGCGCTGCCGAGCGCAGCCCGGGGTAGGCGAGGGGCTCGGCCGCGATGCCATCGCCAGGGCGCGTCAGGCTCTGGATGAGCGCGGCAAGCGCTGCCTGCGCCCCTGGGCACACCACGACTCTGGATGGTTCGACCGGGCCCATCATCTGCCCGAGCCAGCGCGCACCCGCGACCCGGTCTGCAGGGCTCCCGCCGCCCAGGTGATACGTCATCAGCAGATGCGGGTCACTGCGCAGCAGGACCTGGGAGAGCCCCCGACGCAGCATGTCGTCAAAGTCGACCTGCGCGGGCGGGGGCGGTACGTTCATGCTCATGTCGACTACGGCGGCAAGCTCGGCCCGTGGCGCGGCGATGAAGGTGCCGAGCGCTCCCCTGGCGTCGACCAGGTTGCGCCGCTTCGCCTCGGCATACGCCCGCGTGACGGTGGTCAGGTCGACGCCAAGCGTCTTGGCCAGATCGCGCTGCGGCGGCACCCGATCGCCCGGTCGCAATCGTCCGTCGCCAATGGCTTGCTCGATGTAATTGACGATCTGTTGATACCGGGCGCCACGCCCTGGGGTGATTCGCAATGCCCATTGGCCCGTGGGAGTATCGACCGCATCTTGCATGGATTTCATTGCTGAAAATTACGTTCTTGTATGGGTTTTGTCTTCGATTAGCATGCCAGACATCGCCACAGGAATCCATACATTCAGCGGTATCAGCATCAGCAGGGCGCCCAGCTGCAATTCACGATTGCGGGCAAGCGCAGCCAGTGCGTGTACGTGAATCCTCCGGAGTAGGGATGCCTGGTGGCGGGTCACAACTCAGGTCATCCGAAGATGCACAACTCGATCGCTTGGCGCACAGGCGAGCCCCCAAGTCCTGCGCGCCCCCCAAGACAGGCTTTGACATCTCCGCGCCGGTTCGGCGCACTCGCGCTCGGCATCCTGGCGAGCACGCTCATGAGCGGATGCACGCTCGAACTGCTGTCGCCCAAGGGCAGCGTCGGTGAGCAGGAAAAAACGCTGATCCTGGTCTCGCTGGGCGTGATGCTGCTGGTGGTCATTCCGGTCATCGTGCTCACGCTCTGGTTTGCCTGGCGGTACCGCGAGTCCAACACGCGCGCCACCTACGCGCCCAAGTGGTCGCATTCGACGGCGATTGAAGTGGTGGTGTGGGGCATCCCATGCCTGATCGTCGCCAGCCTGGGCGTGCTGATCTGGGACACCACGCACAAGCTGGATCCGTACCAGCCGCTGACCGCTCAGGTCGAGCCGGTCGAGGTGGACGTCATCGCGCTGAACTGGAAGTGGCTGTTCATCTATCCGCAGTACGGCGTGGCGTCGCTCAACGAGCTGGCTATCCCAACCGGCACGCCGATCAATTTCCGCCTGACGTCGGAATCGATGATGAACGCGTTCTTCGTGCCGCAGCTCGGCAGCATGGTCTACACCATGGCCGGTATGCAGACGCGTCTGCATCTGATTGCCGATCACCCCGGCATTTACCTCGGCCAGTCGGCTGCCTACAGCGGCGCGGGCTTCTCCGACATGCACTTCAAGACGCTCGCCACCTCGCGCGCGGAGTTCGACGCGTGGGTCAGCCGGGCGAAGGCCTCCGGCAAGGTGCTCGACCGCAACGCTTATCGCTCGCTCGAACAACCCAGCAGCAAAGACCCGGTCACGCTGTATGGCGCCGTCGCCCCCCGGCTGTTTGATGGTGTCGTCGACAAATACATGCTGGCCAACGGCCAGGTCTGCCGCGCAGATGGCACCGAAGCACTGCTGGCCGCCAGGCCCGCCGTGCCGGCATCCGTCTCCCGCACGGAGCAATAAGTCATGCTAGGAAAGCTCAATCTTCAAGCCATCCCACTGCACGAGCCCATCATCATGGTGGTGATGGTTGCTGTGCTGCTAGGGGGTGCCGCACTGGTGGCGGCCATCACGTACTTCGGCAAATGGAAGTACCTGTGGACCGAATGGATCTGCTCGGTCGACCACAAGAAGATCGGCGTCATGTACATCATCATGGCGCTGATCATGCTGCTGCGCGGCTTTGCCGATGCCATCATGATGCGCGCCCAGCAGGCCATCGCTTACGGCGATGCCGCGGGCTACCTGCCGCCGCACCACTACGACCAGATCTTCACCGCGCACGGCGTGATCATGATCTTCTTCGTGGCCACGCCGCTGGTGCTCGGCCTGATGAACGTGATCGTGCCGCTGCAGATCGGCGCGCGCGATGTGGCCTTCCCGTTCGTCAACTCGCTGAGCTTCTGGCTCTCGGCCATGGGCGCGGTGCTGGTCATGCTGTCGATGTTCGTTGGCGACTTTGCCGCCACGGGGTGGGTGGCCTATCCGCCGCTGTCCGAACTGGGATACAGCCCGACACCCGGGGTCGACTACTACATCTGGTCATTGCAGATATCCGGCCTGGGCACCACGCTCACGGGCATCAACTTCATCGTCACCATCCTGCGCATGCGTGCCCCGACGATGGGACTGATGAAGATGCCGGTGTTCACCTGGACGGCGCTGATCACCAACATCCTGATCCTGGCGATCTTCCCGGTGCTGACCGCCACGCTTGCGCTGCTCACAGCTGACCGCGTGCTCGGCATGCACTTCTTCACCAACGAGTTGGGCGGCAACGCCATGATGTACGTGAACCTGATCTGGGTGTGGGGACACCCCGAGGTCTACGTGCTGATCCTGCCGGCCTTCGGTGCCTTCTCGGAGATCATCGCCACGTTCTCGCGCAAGCCGCTGTTCGGCTACAAGTCGATGGTGTACGCCACCTCGTCGATCGGCGTGCTGTCGTTCTTCGTGTGGCTGCACCACTTCTTCACCATGGGCTCGGGGGCCAACGTCAACGCCTTCTTCGGGATCATGACGTCGATCATCTCGATCCCCACCGGCGTGAAGCTGTTCAACTGGCTCTTCACGATGTATCGCGGCCGCATCCGCTACCACTCCGCAACGCTGTGGACCATCGGCTTTATGGTGACGTTCGCCGTGGGCGGCATGACCGGCGTGCTGCTGGCCGTGCCCGGTGCCGACTTCGTGCTGCACAACAGCCTGTTCCTGGTGGCGCACTTCCACAACGTGATCATCGGCGGCGTCGTGTTCGGCTGCCTGGCCGGGATCAGCTTCTGGTTCCCGAAGGTGTTCGGTTTCACGCTCAACGAGCGCTGGGGCAAGATTTCGTTCTGGTGCTGGCTGGTGGGCTTCTTCCTGGCCTTCATGCCGTTGTACGTGCTCGGCTTCAAGGGCATGACGCGCCGGATGAACCACTACGCCAACGTCGACTGGCATCCGTACCTCGTGGTGGCGCTGGTGGGCGCGGCCGTCATCGGCATGGGCATTCTCGCCATGCTGGTGCAACTGGTGGTGAGCATTCGTGACCGCCACCAGAACCGCGACCTCACCGGTGACCCTTGGGATGCTCGCAGCCTAGAGTGGTCGACCGCCTCGCCTGCGCCGTTCTACAACTTCGCGCATGTCCCGACCATCACGTCACTCGAACAGCACTGGGACGACAAGGAATCCGGCAAGGCCCGGAAGCAGCCGGACCGCTACGAAGACATCCACATGCCGCGCAACACGGCGTCGGGCTTCATCGTCTCGTGCTTCGGCTTGCTGCTGAGCTTCGCGGTGGTCTGGCACATGTGGGCGATTGCAGTTGCCGGCCTGGTCGGTGCCATCGCGACCTTCATCCTGCGCAGCTACGACCGCGACACCGACTACTACGTGCCGGCCGCCGAGGTCGAGCGCATCGAGCGCGCCCGCTACGTCCAACTGAAGAACGCTGCCTGAACATGACTGCTTCACTCGCCCCCAACGTCGGCGCGGCCGGGCAGGGCACCGCCCACACCCACGCGCACGATCACGCCCATCACGACGCCAGCACCAACACCACGCTGGGCTTCTGGCTGTACCTGATGAGCGACTGCCTGATCTTCGCCGTGCTGTTCGCCACCTTCGGCGTGCTGTCGGAGAGCACCGCCGGAGGCCCCAGCGGACGCCAGCTTTTCGAGCTGCCGTTCGTGTTTGCCGAAACCATGCTGCTGCTGGTCAGCAGCTTCACCTTCGGCGTTGCCATGCTCGACCAGAGCGAGGCTGCGCGCGGCCGCGTGGTCCGCTGGCTGCTGGCCACCTTCGTGCTGGGCGCAGCCTTTGTCGGCATGGAACTGTACGAGTTCAACCACCTGCTGCATGAGGGTGCCGGCCCCGGCGTGAGCGCGTATCTGTCGGCGTTCTTCACGCTGGTTGGCACGCATGGTTTGCACGTGTCGTTCGGTCTGCTGTGGATCCTCGTGATGGTTCACCAGGTGCAGCGCTTCGGGCTGGACAGTGTCACGCGCCGGCGGCTGGCATGCCTGAGCCTGTTCTGGCACTTCCTGGATCTGGTCTGGATCTGTGTGTTTACCTTCGTCTACCTCCGGGAGTTCGCATGAGCACGTCCCAACTGCATGCCGCTCACGTGCTGCATGCCGATACGCCTGCCGTGCACGGCAGCCTGCGCAGCTACATCTTCGGGCTGATCCTGTCCATCGCCATGACCGCCGCAGCGTTTGGTGTGGTCATGTACGGTGGGCTGTCGTCGGCCGCGACCATGGCGGCGATCGTCGGGCTGTGTGTGGCGCAACTGCTGGTCCAGTTGGCGTTCTTCCTGCACCTGGGTTTCAAGCCGGGCCAGCGTAGCAACGCCGGCATTTTCATCTGCACGGCGCTGCTGATCGTGATCGTGGTCGCCGGGTCGCTATGGGTGATGCACAACGCCAACCTCAACATGATGCCGACCAACATGTCAGTCGAGCGGGCGCGCGCGAAGGATTGATGGAGGGCGCGGAAGGAGGGGAGAGGTCACTGCGTGTCTAGCTTTCTCGGCATGCGCAAACCGCGCTGCCGAACTCAAGCAAGAGCATTGCGGGATGCGCGCGCATAAGCCCATGCTTTTTCCTTCGTTGGCGCACACACAGGTTTCCCCAATACTAAGTCGTCGCGTCTTGCGGCGCGTTGAGGTATTGGCGTGCCGTTAGCTCCTTGCACGTCAAACTCGATAGAACCTCCGATGTCATTCCGCGCTCCCCAACGCACTTCGCGCCGCCGTGCGCTCAAGCAGCTTGCTTCCCTTGCCGCGTTGGGCGGCGCAGGTCTGGGGCTGATGGCTTGTTCGCGCAGTGGCGATGGGTCGGCCGATAAGTCGGCTGGCGCTTCGGGCGGCGGCCCTGCTGTCATCAAGCAGGCTGGTGACAAGATCCGCTTCAAATATCCGGACAACCCATCGTTCGACCTGATCTACCTGGCCGATCAACTGGGTTACTTCGATGGCACCAACACGCGCCCCAACTACATCGGCAAGGTGGCTGCGCCGCAGATCATCCCGCTGGTCGGTACCGGCGAGATCGACTTCGGCTCGCGCATGGTGCCCCTGGTGATCTCCGCCTATGCCAGTGGCGCCGATATCAAGGTGGTGGCCGCCGGCGGCAAGACGCTGGAAGAAGCGCCGCACATGAAGTACTTCGTGCGCAAGGATTCCGGCATCCGCCAACCCAAGGACCTGGAAGGCAAGACCATCGGTTTCAACAGCTTTGGCGCGTGCGCCGAGTTTGTGACCAAGACCTTCCTGCGGCAGAAGGGCGTGGACGTCAACAAGGTCAACTTCGTGGTCATCCCTGATGATCAGGCCGAGCAGACGCTGGTGTCTGGCAATACCGATCTCGCCATCATCCATGCGCCGTTCTCGGGCCGTGCGGACCACGCGCCCAACCTCGTGCGCCTATGGAGCGACTACGACCTCGACCGTGGTCTGGGTGGCATGTCGCCGTACAGCGCGCACGGCAAGTTCATCCGCGAGCAGCCCGAGGCGGTGCGCGACGTGGTGACCGCGCTGGCCAAGGCCGGCAACTGGGTCAACGCCAACCCGGAAGACGCACGCAAGCTGGTCTCGCAGCGCATCAAGCTGGAGCTGCCGTTTGTCGATCGCTTTGCCTATGTGGACGACCTCGTCATCACCGAGCCACCGATCCAGTACTACATCGACGTGTTGGAGCGCGAAGGCAAGCTCGCCAAGGGCAAGGTGGCTGCGCGCGATATCTACACCAACCAGTTCAACCCCTACGCGACCGGCGCTGCCGCATCCGCAAAAGCCTGAGGGTGCCGTCATGAGCAGCAAGATCGTGGCCCGTGGCGTGCGCATGGACTACACCGTGCGCAACGACGCAGGGCAGACGGAAGAGGTTGCCGTGCTGCGCGATTTCGACCTCGACATCCGCGACGGCGAGTTCCTCTCGGTACTGGGGCCTTCGGGCTGCGGCAAATCGACCTTCCTCAGCATCCTGGCGGGGCTGACCGAACGCACCGGCGGCAACATCCGCATCGACGGCCAGGCACTGGCGGGCATCAACCCGCATCAGGGTGTGGTGTTCCAGGGCTATGCGCTGTTTCCGTGGCGCACGGTGCTGGAGAACATCGAAGTCGGCCTGGAGATCCGCGGTGTGCCCAAGGCGGAACGCCGCCGCATCGCGCAGGAGCATCTTGAGTTGGTCGGCCTGACCGGTGCCGGTGCGCGCTATCCGCACGAGATCTCGGGCGGCATGAAGCAGCGCGTGGCGATTGCCCGCTCCCTGGCCTACAAGCCCGACGTGCTGCTGATGGACGAGCCGTTTGCCGCGCTCGACGCGCAAACGCGCGAGATCCTGCAGGGCGAGCTACTGCGCATCTGGGAGCAATACCGCAAGACCATCGTGTTCATCACCCACAGCCTGGACGAGGCGATCTTCCTATCGGACCGCATTGCTGTCATGACGCGCCGGCCCGGTACCGTCAAACAGATTCTGGAAGTGTCGCTGCCGCGTCCGCGCCTGCCGGAGTTGCGCAATTCCGAGGCCTTCGTCGCGCTGCGCCAGCAGGCGTGGGACATCCTCAAAGACGAAGTGCAGTTCGCCAACCCGAGCACCACACCGCGTCCGCTGGGCGCCACGGCTGACCCACGCGAGCGCGCCGAAGGCGAAGTGGTACATCGCCCCACGCAACACGACACCCCTGGCGAGACCGCCATACCGGAGGCAGCACGATGAGCGCTCGCAGATTGGCTGTCCGCCTGGGCGATCGCGCACTCGGCCTGGCCGGCGTGATCGGGTTCCTGCTGCTCTGGGAGTTGGTGCCGCGTCTGGGTATCGTGAGCGACGCCTACCTGAGCCCACCCTCGCAGGTGGCCGATGCCATCTGGCAGCTTGCGCACAGCGGGGCATTGCTCAAGCACGTGGCGGCCAGCCTGCAGCGCTCGTTGTGGGGGCTGTTGCTGGCGATCGGGCTGGGCGTGACGCTGGGCTTGCTGATGGGTTGGTTTACGCGCTTTGAAGCCATCGTCGATCCGATCCTCCAGCTCTTCCGGCAGACCTCGGCGTTTGCGTTGTTTCCGGTGTTCATTCTCTTTCTGGGCATCGGCGAGCTGTCGAAGGTGGCCATCATCTTCTGGGCGTCGTTCTGGCCGGTGCTGCTGAGCACAATCGGCGGGGTGCGCCAAGTAGACAAGCTGCTGATCCATTCGGCCCGGTCGATGGGGGCATCGAACCTGTTCGTGTTCCGCAAGGTGGTGTTGCCCTCGGCCACGCCGTCGATCTTTACCGGCATCCGGCTGGCGGGCACCTATTGCGTAACCGCCCTGGTGGCGGCCGAGATGATCGGCGCGCATTCCGGGCTGGGCTTCCTGACGTTGAACTCGCAGGAGGTGTTCCAGATTCCGACGATGTACGCGGGCATCCTGCTGCTGGCCTTGCTTGGGCTGGTGCTGAACACCATCCTGGCGCGGATCGAGCGGCGTCTGACCCGCTGGCGCAAGGGGCTGACGCTCAATGCCTGAGCCGGCGCAAGCATGGCGCCGGCCAGATTCAACGGGCGGTGCACGCGTGCCGTCCAAGCGGCACCGGTCGCTGGCGGCTGCAGCCGTGGCTGTTGCTGCAACTGGCGCGCTCGCATGGTTCGGTGTGCCGGTCCTCATCCACGATGCGCCCCACGTGCCCGAGCGTTTGCCGGCGCCTATACATGCGTGGCTGGCGCAACATCAACCCGAGCCTGACTGGACGGCGCTGCCGCTGGGCCCCGCGTTGCGCGAGGCACAACGCCGCGGCGAGTTGGTAGTTGCCGTACGCGCCTACGCACGCCCTGCGCCGCCCGGCGTACCAACGCCCCTCGAGCCTGACAATTTCGATGCGGATCTGGCGCGCACGCTGGCCCAGCACCTGCAACTCAGGCTGCGGCTGATCGGTGTGCCGGCGGATGGCCATCTGCCGGGCGATGCCCCTGTCGATCTGGTGATGGCCGGCGCTGGCGCGGCGCCGGCGGCATGGCAGCCTGTGCCCACCGCCTATACCGGCGGGCAGGGCGCGCTGGTGGTGTTGCGCAACACCGCGTATCGAACCAACGACGATCTACACGGGCGCGGTGTCTGCGTCCCCCAGGGCAGCCCGTACGCGGCGGCGCTGGTTGCGCGCTACGGCGCTGTGCCTCAGGCGTACCCATCGGCCATTCGCGCCATCTGGGCATTTTTGTCGGGCGACTGCCAGGCGCTGGCCGATGACGAGCGCGTGCTTGAGCGGCTGGTGCGGTTGCCCGAATGGCGCTTCTACCGGACGCTGGAGCAGGGCGTGGCGCCCGACAATGGCCAAGCGCAGATCGCCCTACGTAGTCCGGACCCCGTCTCAGCCGCGTATCTCGACCAGGCCGTGCGCTTCTGGAAGACCAGTGGTGCGCTGGCCCAGGCGCGCGAACAGCGCGCGGGCGATATCGTCTTTGAGGTGGCGCAACTGCAGGATGGCCTGGTCTGCCACAACTAGGTTTGGGCCGGCTGGGGCCCGGTCAAAGACGATGATCGAACCGGCGTGCCAGGCGTTCCCCGCCCAGTTGTACCAGCGTCACCAGCACAATCAGGATGGCGATCACGTTGAACATGACCGCGGTTTCGTAGCGCTCATAGCCATAGCGGATGGCCAGATCGCCCAGGCCACCTGCGCCAACGGCGCCGGCCATGGCAGAAGCGCCGATCATGGCGATGACCGTGACGGTTGCGCCGCCAACGAGGGCTGGTAACGCCTCGGGCAACAGCACATGGCGCACGATGTGCCAACGGCGGCAGCCCATGGCACGCGCGGCCTCCACCAGGCCATGATCGACCTCGTTCAGCCCCACTTGCGAAACGCGTGCGAAGAACGGGATCAGATGGGCGCTCAGCGGCACCACCGCTGCCCAGGTGCCCATCGTGGTGCCGACAATCAGCCGCGTGACCGGCAGCATGGCCACCAGCAGGATGATGAACGGGATCGAGCGGAAGGTATTGACCAGCACTGACAGCGTCCGATGCAGGCGGGGCCGTGGCCGCAGACCGCCCGGCGCTGTTAGCGTGAGCACGATGGCCAGCGTCAGGCCAACGACAAAGACCACCAGGCATGCACTGCTGACCATCAGCAGCGTCTCGCCCAGGGCGCGCAGGTATTTTTCAAGCATGGGCGTAGGTGCGTTCGGATCGGTCTTGTGGGTGCGTGTGCGTGGCCCGCGCAACCGATGCGCTGTCGGTTGAAGCGGCCCATCGCTGGCGCAACGGGCGCAGCAGCGCGAGCGTGGCTTCGGCTTGGGGTGCGGCAAAGACGTGGTTGACGGTGCCGTGTTCGACCACGCGGCCGTGATCGAGCACCAGCACGCGATCGCAAGCATCGCGGATCACCGCCATATCATGCGTAACCAGCACCACCGTCAGTGCAAGGCGGTGGTTGATGTCGCGCAGCAGCGCCAGGATCTGCTCCGTGGTCTCGGGGTCCAAGGCGGACGTGGCCTCGTCGCACAGCAGGATCTCTGGCCGATGCACCAGCGCACGGGCGATGCCCACACGCTGCTTCTGGCCGCCCGACAACTTGGCCGGATAGACGTGTGTCTTGTCTGAGAGGCCGACCAGTTCAAGCAGCTCCGTGACGCGCGCGGCGATGGCATCGCGCGGCACGCCTGCCACGCGCAGGGGCAGGGCCACGTTCTCGAACACGGTCTTGGCCGAGAGCAGGTTGAAGTGCTGAAAGATCATGCCGATGCGACGGCGCAGCGTGACCAGGCCGTCTTCATCCAGGGTGCCGATATCGGCACCGTCGATGCGGACTTGCCCGGCATCGGGGCGCTCGAGCATGTTGATCGTGCGCAGCAGCGTCGATTTGCCCGCGCCGCTGCGCCCGATGATGCCGAACACTTCGCCGCGGGCAATGTTGAACGAGATGCCATCGAGTGCCAGTGCACTCGCCCCGGGATATGTCTTGTCGACACGCTCGAATGTGATGTGCGGTGGGCGGTCTGGCAATGCGGTGAGATGCGTCACGATGCTGGCTCTGCGAAAGGCGGCCGGGCGTGCCCCCGGCCCTGGTTTCAGAATGCCGGGATCACCGAGCCTTGATATTTGCTCAGGATGAACTGCCGGACCTCTTCCGACTGATAGGCCTTCACCAGCGGTGCCACCCACGGGGCGTTCTTGTCCTGCTCGCGCACGACAATGATGTTCACGTACGGGTTGTGCTCCTTCTTCTCCACCGCAATGCCGTCGCGTGTGGCGATCAGGCCGGCCTGGTAGGCAAAGGTGTTGACGATGGCGGCGGTATCCACGTCCGGCAACGAGCGCGCCAGCACCACCGAGGCGCTCTCCACCCATTCGAGCTTCTTCGGATTGGCGGTCACGTCTGCCAGCGTTGCCGTGCCGGTATACGGGTCGAAGCCGTCGCGCAGCTTGATCAGGCCGTGGTCACGCAGGATGACGAGCGCACGGGTCTGGTTGCTCGGGTCGTTCGGCAGGCCGATACGGGCGCCGACCGGCAACGCCTCGAGCGACTTGTATTTGCGCGAATAGAAGGCGATGGGCGAGATGAGCGTATTGCCCACCGTCGCCAGCTTGTAGCCGCGCTGCTTGATCTGGTCGCGCAGGAAGGGGATGTGCTGGAACGCGTTGGCATCCAGGTCGCCGTTGTTGAGCGCCTCGTTCGGGCTGGCCGTGCCGGTGATGACAATGGGCTGCACCTTGAGCCCCTGCTTCTCGGCCACGCGGGTCACCACTTCCCAGATTTCTTCATCAACACCGCCGCGCACGCCGACCTTGATCGGCTTGTCAGCCGCCAGTACGAGACCGGCCCCGAGGGTGATGGCGGCCATAGTGGCCATCGTGGCCAGGAGTGCTTGGAGGAGCGAGCGTCGTTTCATGGTGATGGTGATGGCGATGTTCTGGACAAGGAAGCGAGTTGCCAGTCTAGGGTCGGGCGGTCTGATGGGTCCAAGAACAAAACCGAGCTTGCAAATTCATCGGATGCGGCTGCCCCGGGCGCGCGGGCAATCCGCATATCGAACCAAGGATTGCTTCGTTAGCGCTGTGCGGCAGGGCCGGTAAGGTGACTGCTTGTCCATAAGCGGAGCACGCCGTGAGCGACTCGCACGTCCGCCAGCTGCACCTGAACGTCAACATCCTGCACTCCGGGTTTGTGCCATCTGCCTGGCGGCTTGCCGAGAGTGACCCTGCTGCGTTTGTCGACGTGCAGCACTATGTGAACGTGGCGCGGATTGCGGAATCCGCCAAGTTTGATGCCGTGTTCCTGGCCGACAACGCGGCCATCGTCGATCAGATCCATTTCCGGCCCATCACGGCGCTGGAGCCGACCGTGCTGCTGGCCAGCATTGCGGCGGCGACCACGCACATCGGCCTGATCGGCACGGCCTCCACCAGCTACAACGAGCCCTACAACATCGCCCGGCGCTTTGCCACGCTCGACCACGTGAGTGCCGGGCGTGCGGGCTGGAACGTGGTCACGACGGCGGATCTGCCATCGGCACGCAACTTCGGTCTGGATGCCGTGCCGGACCATGCCGAACGCTACGCGCGTGCGGATGAGTTCACGGGCGTCGTCAAGGCGCTCTGGAACAGCTGGGCAGACGATGCCTTTGTCGGCGACAAGGCCGGCGGGCGCTTCGTGGATGCGAACAAGGTGCAGCCGCTTGCCCATCGTGGCGCGTTCTTCCGTGTGCATGGGCCGCTGAACCTGCCGCGCTCGGCGCAAGGGCATCCGGTGCTCGTCCAGGCCGGCGCTTCGTCGGATGGCCGCGAACTGGCGGCGCGTCATGCCGAGGCGGTGTTCTCGGCGGCGCAGAGCTTTGACGAGGCGCTGGCTTACGCGCACGGCCTCAAGGCACGCGCGCAGGCACTGGGGCGCGGTGCGGAGGCGATCCGCGTGCTGCCGGGCCTGACCACCATCCTCGGCGCCACCGAGGCGCAGGCACGCGCGCGGCGCGATCAGCTGGTCGACCTGATCCCGTGGGATTACAGCCTCACGCGCTTGGCCGGCATCCTCGGTATTCCCGTGGATCGGCTCCAGCTTGACGCGCGCCTGCCAGACGATCTGCCGCTGCCCAACAACGGCAATGGCAATCACACGTTCTTTACCGTCACGCTGGCCCTGGCGCGCAAGCAGGGGCTGACCGTGCGCGCGCTCATCCGCGAACTGGCCGGCGGCGGTGGGCACCGTGTCTTGGTCGGCACGCCCGAGCAGATTGCAGATGAGATCGAACATTGGTTCCGCCATGGCGCGGCCGATGGCTTCAACCTGATGCCGGACGCGCTGCCCGGCGGGCTGCAGGATTTTGTCGATGGGGTTGTGCCCATCCTGCAGCGGCGCGGGATCTTCCGCACCGACTACGCAGGCCGGACCCTACGTGAACACTTCGGGTTGGCGCGGCCAGCCAGTCAGGCGGAGACACGCGCTGCCGCATAGGCGCATAGCCGCTGGGCACGTTCGTTGTGCCCCGTTTCTAGATCAACCCGCATCGTTTTGACCTTATGAACACACCACGCGATCTCCATCTCCATCACCGGCTTCAGGATGCCATTGCCGCGTTGCCGGCCCTGGCCGAGCGCATCGGTGAAGATGCCGCCGCGCGCGAGGTGCGGCGTGTATTGCCGTACGAGGGCTTTGCGCGCTTTCGCGAGTCTGGGCTGGGTTTGCTGCGGATTCCTGCGGAGTGGGGCGGGCTCGGTGGGTCCCTCGTCGATCTGTTCGAGACAGTTACCACGCTGGCCGCGCACGAATCGAACGTGGCCCACGCGCTGCGCATCCACTACGACCTGACGGAGGTGATCCGCCTGTCGCCGCTCACGGCGTTCCACCAGACCCAGCTCGATCGGCTGCTGGCCGGCGCCATCTTTGGCGGTGGCTCTACCGAGCGCGGTACGTCGCGCCCGGGGGAGATCACGACCACGCTCCAGCGCGATGGCGAGCACTACCGCCTGAGCGGCCGCAAGTACTACACCACCGGCACGGCATTTGCCGACTATGGCCGTTTCAACGTGCACGACGAGGCGGGCGCCGATCTGCAGATCATCATTCCCGTGGCGCGCACGGGGGTGCAGGTGGTCGATGACTGGGATGGCATGGGCCAGCGCATGACCGCCAGCGGCAGCATCGTGTTCGATCACGTGCAGGTGCTGGCCGACGAGGTGGCCCCGCGCATCGCCAGCACGCTGGTCGGCCGCCATACGGGTGCGCTGCGCCAGTTGCACCTCGTGGCTGTGGCGGCCGGCATCGTGCGCAATGTGGTGGCCGATGCGCAGCGGTATGTGGTCAATCACGGGCGGCCAGTGCTGCACAGCCCCGCCCCTACGGCGCGCGACGACCACTTCATCCAGCAGGTGGTGGGCGACCTGGCGGCCCACAGCCATGCCATCGATGCCCTGGTGCGTGAGAACGCGCGCGTGCTGGATCGCTCGTCCGAAGCCATCCGCCATGATGCAGCCGACGCCGACGCGCTGGTGCTGGAAGGCGCGCTGGCCACAGCGAAGACACAGTTGGTGGTGAGCAAGCTGGCACTGCATGCCGCGCAGCAATTGTTCGAAGCCGGCGGCGCCTCGATGACCGCGCGCACGCACAATTTTGACCGGCACTGGCGCAACCTGCGCACGA
>NZ_ASZV01000056.1:0-94822 GCF_000442475.1 Ralstonia sp. AU12-08
AAATCAACAGGCGTGCTCACCGCAGGCCTGGGCGGCGGCCGCTCCGCTGCTGCTTTTGCAGGCCTGCCTGGGGCTCGACTTCGACACGCTCGAGCCGGCAATCACCTTCGAGTCTCCGTCGCTGCCGCCCTTCCTTGACGAAGTGGTCTTCCGCAACCTAGCAGTCGGTGAAGGCAGTGCGGATGTGGCGGTGCGTCGCTCCGGCGAGCGTGTGGTGGTCGATGTGCTGAACCGGCAGGGGCCAATCAGAACAATCACTCGAAGCTAGCCGAGGGGTGACGGTCATTCGCGAATGACGGACCCCGAGCTTCTTTCTTTGGACCGATGTTTCGGCCGACTTGGCTCGCGACGAGTGTGCGTAAAGCGGTGTGGCCTGCGGTGCTTGCCATGCAGGTGACGAGCATGGAGCTCATCCTCCGTCACGCCGCAACTGCCCGCGCTCCTTTTCTCCATGGCGGTCGGGCTGCGTGCACGGCGTGAATGGCGTGCGTTGCGCTGTCGGACTCAAGCTTCCAATCGATGTCATCGCGCTGGTATGGATCTGCTTTGTCGCTGTAGGCAGAAATGCGAGAGGAGCTGTGAAAGTGCCCGGGCAGTGACAGACGTGCGGATCACGTGGCCCGACACTCCGCTGTCTTCCCGCATAGTGGCGACGGCGTAACAGCATTGACCTAGGACACTATTTGACCTGCTTCCATACGGTACTCATCTGACAGAGCCCTACCCGAAGACTATTCTGGAATCCCAAATAACAGTGAACCGGCACAGTCCGGCATACCGAGGGCACCGCAACGAGGATCTCTATGATCAATTCGCTTGACTTGCCAAACGGAACGCTTGAAATACGCACAAAACAACGCAGCGATCGACGATGGTTTTCCGAATATCGTTTCACGCCCAATGATGGACATGCCACAGCATGGGCAGAGGCCACCATCCCAGAAGGCTTCATTTCTTCTGGCCTCGCATTCAGCGTCGGGATACTGCTGGGGCAACAGTGCGCCGAGCTTGCACGCTGAAGCAGGCAGTGCCTTTAGGAGAGGCACGTCGTGGCCCCTTTGCGACAGGCTTGGGGCGACGTGCACCTGGCTGAAGGGTTGCGCACATGATGTTCGCAATTCGACGGCGAGAATGGTCGATCCCATTCACCCTGCAAAGGACTTGGCAAGGCATTCCACGACTAGGTCACGCAGAGTGTTCGCGGTAAGCTCTCGCAGATCAAAGGTTATTTCGGAGGTGGACGCCATACCGTTATGGTTGGAAACGACCATGTGCACGTGAATCTTCTGGTCCAGTGCGTCGCCGATCAGGGTGATCTTGGGGTATTGGGCGGCGCGCTCCGAAAGAGATGACGGCTGTTCTTTGGCGTCGGGAAACACATGGAGCGTCGCGCTGAGGGCGGTCATCTCGACCTTGAAGCCGTGGCCGCGCTTTTGCAGGTGTGCGCCGATATCCTCAAACACAGGATGCACTGTCTTCGTCCGGAACGCTGCAAACTCGGCCCGGAAAGTTTCCGCTGCACTCTGCTTGTCCGTAGCCTCTTCCTTCTCCTCGGCCTTGCGCTTTTCGAACGCATTCAGTGCGGCATCAAGCTTGTCGTAAGCGCCCATGTTGTCTCTCGATAGAGAAGCGGTGGCGTCCAGAATGCGCGCCCGTTCCTAGTAAAGAATAGTGGGAATAGATGCGCGTTCCAAGCACCATATCGCAGAAAATATTGGAAGCAAGACGACAGTCCAGCGATGCTGTGCATCACCCCCGCTTGTCTGGGGAAACCCCCATACGCTGATACACGAGCAAGACGCGAGCCGCTCTAAGATCCGGTACTAGAACATCGCGTCGATCAACTCCAGCCAAGCGCTGGTAGACGAGGAAGCAAACATGGACGGCAGCGGAGAGGCCCGGCCCAATTTGTATCGCGTTCTGCGCGCGCGCTTGAACGCGCATCCGTTGTCGCATGTCGGGCCCGGGCTGATCACGGGCGTCGCCGACGACGACCCGAGCGGGATCGCGACCTATTCGCAGGCTGGGGCGCAGTTTGGCCTGGAGATGCTACGGACGATGCCGCTTACGTTTCCGTTGATGGCGGCCATGCAGTCGATGTGCGCAAACATGGGACGCGTCACGGGCAAGGGACTTGCGGCCAACATCAAGGACGTCTTCCCGCCGATTGTGTTGCGTACCGTCGTGTTGCTGTTGCTGATCGCAAATACGTTGAATATTGCCGCTGACGTTGCGGCGATGGGCGAGGTCGCGGAACTCGTTTCCGGCATCGACCGGCATGTCATGACGGCGTTGGTGGTGTTCGGCACCCTGGCACTGCAGATATTCGTTCCTTACCACCGATACGTTTTCTTTCTGAAGTGGCTGACGGCGTCTCTGCTGGCGTATGCCGCAGTCTTGTTTACCGTGCACGTGCCGTGGAGCCGCGTGGCGCTGCACACGGTGTGGCCCAGTGTGAGACTCGATGCCAGTGCCGCATCGATGGTGGTTGCCGTGTTCGGTACCACCATCAGCCCCTACCTCTTCTTTTGGCAGGCTTCCGAAGAGGTCGAGGACATGCGGGCGCACCCCTCGTTGAAAGCCGATGGAGCCAAGGCCCGCACCGAGCTGCGGCGCATTCGCTGGGACACGTGGAGCGGCATGCTCTACTCCAACGTGACCGCCTACTTCATCATCCTCGCCACGGGGGTGACTTTGCATGTTTCTGGCGTGACCGACATCACGACCGCGGCCCAGGCGGCCAGTGCCTTGCGGCCGCTTGCTGGAGACTTTGCGTACGTGCTGTTCACCGTCGGGATCCTTGGGGTGGGGCTGATCGGCGTGCCAGTGCTGGCAGGCTCAGGCGCCTATGCCCTCTCCGAAGCCATGGGCTGGAAGGAGGGTCTGGAGCGCAAGGTGAGCGATGCCCGTGGGTTCTACAGCATCATCGCCTTGAGCGTACTCGCAGGGCTGGCAATCCAGTACTCGCCGATCCGTCCGATGAAGGCGCTTTTCTGGAGCGCGGTCATCAATGGTGTGGTGGCGGTTCCGCTGATGGCGGTCATCATCCTGCTCGTGTCGAAGCCCGCAGTGATGGGCCCCTATACCGCAAGCCGGCCATTGATCGTCCTGGGTTGGGCGGCCACGGCGATCATGGGGGTTGCGGCCATGCCGATGTTGACGTCATGCAACGTGTTGGCGGCGTAGCTCCCTCGGGTGGCGCTGCCTCTTCTCCCTTACCGGGTGAGTTCCGCGCATTGTTGCCCCAGGAGTATCCCGGCGCTGAATGCCAATCCGGAAGAAACGAATCCCTCGGGGATTGCAGCTGCTTCCCAGCCGGTGCCGCCTCCATCACTGGGCGTGAAGCGATATTCGGAAAACCATCGCCGGTCACTACGCTGCAGTGTGCGGATTTCAAGCGTTCCGTTGGGGAGGTCAAGCGAACTGATCATAGATGTCCTTGTTGCGGTTGCCTCGGTATGTCGGGAAGTGCCGATTCACTGTTATTTGAGACTGCAGCGTAAGGCCGGGGCGAAACGTCGTCGGCTCGGTACCGTACAGAACCCGGTCCGTATTGACCGTGAATCACGCAGTCGGTTCGCCGGTTGCCCTCAGCGGTTGCACACCTGGGCAGGTGACGCCTGCGTCTGCCACCGTACCGACACACTTCACGCGAGCGAGGATCCTCTTTGTCGGGACGTCCGCGCGACACTCACGCTCACGTGCTGACGCAGGAATGCCCTGATTGGCTGTACGCCGCTTGTGGTCCGTACAGAAAATTCGAGTCCTGGTTTTGCGTTCTCCGCAATAGCACGCGGTGGCCTGCGATCGGGGCGGAGGTGCACAAAATGCGTGGCAATCGGATAGCACAACTGTGCGGCGCGATGCTGGTGGTCGTGACGCTTGCGGGCGGGTGTGCCGGGATGTCCCGGCGAGGTACGGACACTGCAATCGGCGCCGGTGTCGGTGGTGTGGCAGGCGCCGTCCTGACAGGCGGTAGCGCGGTAGGGACAGTGGGCGGTGCAGTCGTCGGTGGTGTCGTCGGCAATCAGGTCGGCAAATGATTGCAGCCCAGGAAGTCGAAGCGGCATGCCCACACTAGTGGTGGCATGCCGCTTTCCAACCCGTTCTCACGAATCAAAGGTGGTTGGCTTAAGCGGCGGCCGCAGCCGCAGCCGACTTGAGCGGCAAGACAGCGCTGGTTTGCTCCGAGCTGCCGGAAACCCCAAAGGCAACCGCAACGGGATTCATGCTGTCGACCATGGAGGTCGGCATCAGGATCGTGGCGCCACGCTCTTTGGTGGTCTCGTAGATGATGTTCATGGCACGCAGTTGCAGCGCTTGCGGATGGCCTTCATACATGCCCGCAGCCTCGACGAACTTGGCGGCGATGGCAGCTTCTGCAGAACCCAGGATGACGCGCGCCTGTTTCTCGCGTTCGGCCTGCGCCTGCCGGGACATCGCGTCCTGCAGCGCCACGGGAATGGCCACGTCGCGCACTTCGACTGACGATACGGTCACGCCCCATGCTGCAGTCTTCTCGCCGATCTCCGCGCGCAGCTGCTCGTCTGCCGCCTTCCGGTCTGATAGCAGTGCCGAGAGCATGGAGGCGCCGATCATTTCACGCAAAGACGTCTGGGCGACGCGATCGATGGCCTGACGGTAGTCGGTAATGGCCAGCGCAGCCTTCTGCGCATCATGAACGTGCCAGAAGATGATCGCGTCGACATTGACCGGCACCGTGTCTTTCGTCAATGCCTGCTCGGCATTGAATCCGGTCGTTTGAATGCGCTCGTCAATCACAGCGGTAACGCTGTCGACGATCGGCAGGATCATGAACAACCCGGGCCCTTTCACGCTTTGCAGCTTGCCTGCGCGCAGGATAACGAACTTCTGCCAGGCGTTTGCCATCTTGAGTGTCGACGCGACGAGGATTGCCGCAATCCAGAACACGGGTGCCAGCAGAACCGAGCCGAACATACCGGCGGCGGCCCCCACAGCCAAGAGAAGGACAACGATGAATGCGGTGATGGGATTCATATGGCGCCTCGCCAGCAAGTGTTACTGCAAACCATGAGAAACGGGGCCAGGGTTCTGGAGACGGTCGCTCGCAATGTCTGTGGTGTCCTTACCCGAAGACGTGTGACCGGATGTCGTGTTCAAAATCGACTGTCCAGTCCGGGCCATGAGCACCGTCGTATTCCCGCATGGTCTTGCCCATCCGGACGATGACGCTACGGTCCAGCGCCTCGGAGGGGGCGTCGCTCGAAAAGTGTTCGGTGGAGGACACCTCAAAGCCGTCGGGCGCGAGGCCGTGGCGCAGGCACACCTCGCGAAACGCGTCGCGCTCCATGTCTGGGAACTGGAGAATGGTTTGATCGAGCATCACGTTGGCCTCTTTCTCGTAGTGCGCCGCCGCCTGTGCATGAGGTGCCGTGGGGCGTAACGGATCGTCGGCTTTAGAGTCGCCCCATGAACAAGAGCACGAGAACGATGAGCAGACCCACGCCGAGCGCACCGCTTGGCGCGTAGCCCCACCCGTTGCTGTAGGACCACCTTGGGAATGCCCCAACCAGTAAAACGGCTAAGACAATGAGAAGTACGAGTCCGAGAGACATGATGTCCTCCTTGTTTTGTAGATTCCCCCCACTCCGTGTGCCCGAGCCAGGCAAAAAGCGCTCCACGGTTGTTTCATCATGAGGGTGACGCTCAAGGTTTCCCGGGCATAGTCCGAGCGATTTGAGCGTTCCTCATTGTCTTGAAGAATAGAGTACTGCGGGCCTGAAAACGGTTCGGTAGCGTACGCACCAGCATGTGGAATGCGTGTCTCGTGCGGGGCGCAAAGCGGCGATCGCCCCTCGTGAGCGGGGCCTGCCAATAACGGCTTCGTTAGCGGTGCTCACGGTCTCTATCACCGTGGTCGCTCTCGTAGCCGCCCTGGCGATGACCTTCGTAACCGCCACGATGATCACGTTCATACCCACCTTGCCGGCCATCGTTGTAGCCGTCGTCAGGAACCCACAGGCAACCGGCCAGCGAGGCCATCCATATCCCCAGGACCGTATAGATAAGGGCGCGCATGGCGGCCTCCTCGCGACTGCACTAAAGAGATTTGAGTTTGGTGACTTTCGTGCCCTCGAGCGTCACGCCTGCCATCAACCCACTGTTAGTGAGAACGAATGCCTCGATCGGACCCGTCGCGGTCGAACTGTCGATGTTGCCGTTGGCACCCACTTTCAGGACGGCAACCGATGCGTCACCGCCTACAGACCACCCCTCGCTATTGCGAAATCGGTCCAGCGCCTCCTGTGTCATGAAGAGGAAGATGATTGCTTTCGATTGGGCGCCAATCTGCAACCCAATCGATGCCGTTGTCGTGCTGTAGTACCCGGTCGTCCCACCGCCCACGCGCAATACCCCCTCACCATATTGGCCGCCTATGCCGAATCCGGCGGCAATGACCGATGGGAACACCAGTACACCACGGGCCTTGCCGACCAGTTCGCGCGACCCGCTGGCGGCAGTATAGAGACGCGCAAGCGTCGAGTCGGCGGCTGTATCAATCGCGTGTCGCTTGTCGACTTGATGGGCGGCCGAGTCAGACGTTCCAGTCGTTGTGCAGCCGGGAGTCATGAGTCCGACGACTGCGGCAAGAGCCATCGCCGTCATTGTTAGGAAACGTTTTTCTCGCATCTTTGCCTCCATCGTGGAAGAGCCATCTTGAGCGTATGTCAATGCGGAGTGCGTTACGGTACGACAGCGTACGAAGATGCAGGGCCTGGTGAAAAGAGCCAGGGATGGCGATTCGCTGCGCGCGGGCGGAATCCGGTCCATCGCAGCTTGCGACGCGGTTCAGCCAATTTGCGTGGGTGATTGCGCCGCCCCTCTCGAGTTAGTCCACTACCGTACAGACGGCACTGCGTCTGCGGAGACATCATGCGGTTTCGTTGGGCAAGGTCTTGTTTTGGTATGCGCATCGCCGGGTAATGAAGTGGAAGTGGTCCGAGCGCGGCGCGTCAAGGCACGGCATCCCCCACGACCAACTGAGCGCCGAAAGCGCAGGAGCATTGCCATGAACAAGGATCAAGTGAAGGGCCGTCTTGAGGAAGCGAAGGGCAAGTTGACTGAAGCCGTTGGCAAGGTCACCGGAAAGGACGCCACGGCAGCGAAAGGAAAGGTCGAACAGATTGCCGGTAAGGCGCAGGCCGCGTATGGCGACGCTAAGGATGCGCTCAAGAAGCAGCCGAAGCCTTGATGCCCGCGACCTGCGCAGCGCGTCAATGCAACACAGGAGCGATCATGCACAAAGTCACTACCACCGCACAGCACAGAAAGTCGGAGCCTGCTGCTTGCGGATGCATACCTGCCGCGGATGAAGGGCACACCTATCAATCCGCTGTGGACGCATCGCTTGAGATGACCTTTCCGGCGAGCGACCCAATCTCGCCGGGTGCGGCCATGTATGCGGAGCGTCAGCTCAGTACCTCGCTCGACAAGACAGATTGGAGCCTGGCTGTCGGTAGCAAGAGGCAGGCTTCCCGCGTCGAGCCCACTCTACGGCACAAGGGCAAAAGCCGTGCGCATTGACGTATCCCCCCGCCGGCGCAGTCGCCGGTTCAATGGCTAATCACCTTATCTGGAGTCACACCATGAACATCAACGAATTGGACCACCAAAGCAGCGGACCGCGCGCTGCCATCGTCGGCAACGGTCAGCTGAAGGGCGCCGGCCCCGGCCCCGTCATCATGGCTGCCGACACACTCAACGGCGATCCGGTTCTTGGCCCGAGCGGTGAGAAGCTCGGCAAGATCGATCACATCATGCTGGATGTTCCCCGCGGGCAAATCGCCTATGCGGTGCTGTCATTCGGCGGTTTTCTAGGTGTCGGCACGAAGCTGTTCGCCGTGCCATGGTCTGCTCTGACGCTCGACACTGTACGCAAGAGCTTCGTGCTGGGCATCGACAAGAAGCAGCTGGAAGCCGCGCCGGGCTTTGATCAGAATCACTGGCCTAGCATGGCGGATACGCAATGGGCCACCAGCATCCATCAGTACTATGGCACGCCCCCGTACTGGGAGGGGAGCCGGAAAGAGGCCAAACTGGATTCCTGATGGGGTAGGCGTATGCCTGGTTAGAGCGCTTCGAGGTCTGGAAGCAGGCGATCGAACTCGCGCTTGACCACGGCATAGCATTCGCAGACGCGACGCTCGAGGCCGGGGCGGTCGAGGACTTCGATGGTTCCGTGGCTGTAACGGATCAATCCGGCGGTCTGCAGCTTCAACGCGGCTTCGGTGACACCGGACCTGCGCACCCCCAGCATGTTGGCAATCAGCTCCTGGGTCATGCGCAGCTCGTTGGAGGGCAGGCGGTCCAGGCTCAGGAGGAGCCAGCGACACAACTGCTGGTCGATCGAGTGGTGCCGGTTGCAGACGGCGGTCTGGGCCATCTGGGTAATGAGCGCCTGGGTGTAGCGCAACAACAGACGCTGCATGGCCCCGGCGCGGGCGAACTCTTGCTTGAGAATGCGGGCACTGAGGCGGTAAGCGCCGCCCGCACTCTGAACCACGGCACGGCTGGGGGTGGTTTCCCCGCCCATGAAGATGGCGATGCCGACCAAGCCCTCGTTGCCGACGATCGCGATCTCGCCCGAAGAGCCGTCTTCCATGACATAGAGCAGGGAGACGATGGACGTGACGGGAAAGTAGACGAATTCGGGGCGGTCGCCCGATTCATAAACGACGTGCCCGAGCGGCATGTCGACCCAGACAAGCTGCGGCGCGATGCTCTCCCATTCCGCTGGCGGCAGCACGGACAGCAGATGGTTCAGCTTCGGATTCGGTGGAGCCGTCATGGTCGCCTCCCTTCTAGTGGTGGTGTGGTATCCCAGTCGTCATTCCCGCGGCGCTGCTGGGCATGGCGGCGTCCGTGCATCAGCGTATCTCGTGGCCCAGGCCCTGCGCTGCCCAGGCGCGCGACAGCACAATCTTGAGCGCGGCGATGACGGGCACCGACAGGAAAATGCCTGCGACGCCGCCCAACTGCTCGCCTGCAAGCAACCCCACGATGACGAGGAGCGGACTGACCTTGACCCCTTCGCTCATCAGGTAGGGATTCAGCACGTAGTCCTGGAACAGACGGTAGACCACGATGAACCCGATCAGCCAGAATCAAGGCGCTGGGGCCTTTCCAGCGATTGCTCATCAGACGAAAGCGTCCATAAATCAGTATGGGGTCGCGCCCTTCGCCATCGATGGCACTGCATTTGCAGAAACAGCAGGGCCACTTCGAGCTGCCGCGAACGCCGGATGCCGCCTCGCACGGTTGCAAGGGTATACCGCTTATCTTTGATGGTGAAGTGTATGGTCAAGCCGCCCTCTGGGGAGGGCTAGATGTCGACCTCATAGCTACACTGCAGTACGCCAATCACACGGCTTAGTTCGGGTACGGCAATGAGTATCTCGCCGGACTGGATAGGGATCGGTGGCATCGCGGGTACCTCCAGTCGAATAATGTTAGCAAACGCTTCGCCTGAAGCAATGTGATGGAAATCCTTTGCGGGGAGTTGCTCGTTTGTTAGCTTCCTCGCCCTTTGGTTCTCAGGGAAGGTATATTCAACCCACGCCCAAAATCGCTATTGAAATATTCGGCGGTACGTGACAGTACGTTCCCTAATCAATGGCCTAATCCAAGCGTATTTGTGTCTACGGACCAATCCACCATGCGATAACAGGCGCGTTCTTGAGGGCAGAAACGGACGATAATGTAGAGCAATGAAGCGTGCCTTCGGTCATTCGTCCGAGGTGTCGTTTATCCTGCCAGATATACCTCAGACGGGCGCCGGATCGCCTACGATGAAATGCCCGCAAGCAATGCGGGCGGCAAACGTCGTTGGCGTGCAGATGCGCGGCCAGCTTGTCCGCGTTGCGGTTGTTTTGCGCGGAGGCGATGCCGGTCCCGTGGTGGTCCACCAGGCTGTGGACATCCGCTGGCGCGGCCCATGTGGATAGCCTGATGGACAACCCGATGGACAGGCTGCGCCTGCCCACAGGTTGCCCACGAGGCTACCCACACTTGCCCACAGCAGCACCGGTGTGCGAGCCCACGTCACGAGCAATGTTTGATATTTTTAACCCTATTTCGAACCCCACCTGCGAGTGCTCGCGCCATGGCAATCTCTGCGGGTCCGCACGGACCTTGCACAGCTATGATTCGGGGCAATCCTCTCCGAGCGTCATCTCCCATGCCGAATCGCGTCGCCCCTCCCTCAGCGAGCCCAGTTCCACCGTGACGCTGCGCCGCCGCGCCGAGGCGATTACGTGGGTTCGGCTGCAGATCGCGCGCTACGGGCTGACGTATGCCGACCTGGCGGCGGCAGGCGCGTTCCCATCGCGGCAGCGAAACCAGCTGAAGGTGCGCTATCGCACCGCGGATGGCCAGACCTGGGACGGGGAGGGCGAGATGCCCGACTGGCTCAAGCGGGCCGTCAATGCCGGCCAAAGTGCGGAGCATTTCCGGGCCGATACCTGAGTCATTGCCGGGTGCAGGGCGCCGGCTTGAACCGTCTTACCAAAGGTGCAGACGTGTTCAAGCCGGCGCCTTTTTCTTTGTGGTCATCGCGCGTTGACGTGGGCAGCTCTCTCGCCGTCCTCCTGTTGTGCGGGATCTGCATCGAACTATTTCAATTTGATGTCATTTTGATGACAACTGCGGCGATTTTCGGATTAAGCACTGTCTAGGCCAAAGATCACTCTTTCTAGTGATGTATGAAGGATTTGTGAAAGTTATGTTGGGGTAAAAGACAACAAGCGGGGTCTACGTGTTGATGGGCGCCGCATCAATCGGGTTCGTTATGAAATTCGCCATCCTCACCAGCAATCCTTCGAGCTTTGCGTACGTGGCGGCTTGCCTGCCAGCGTACGTGACGTGCGTGCGATTGGACGACGATTTGGCGCTGTTGCGCGCCCGGCGCACCGAGGCCTTCGACTTGCTGATGATCGATGCACAGCTGTTCAGCACGGCCGGCCAGCTGGTTCTGTCCTGGCGTGACTGCAATGCCGACTTGCGCTGGCCAACGCTGGTGTTCGGCATCTTCACCGAACGCGCGGAAATGCTGCGTGTTTTTGACAGCGCTGTCGAAGACGTGATCACCGGCCACTTCACCGCAGAGGAGTTGAATGCCCGCGTTCAGCGCGTTCAGCGCAGCGCGGAACGCGGGACGCAGCAGACCGAGTCCGCTACCCGTACCGTGGTCGGGCCGAACAGTCTGTGCCGGCTCACTCGGACGGTGACGTTACGCGGCACGCCCATCCGCTTGACCGCCCGCGAATTTGCCACGGCCTGGCTTTTGTTCTCGTCCCCTGGGGCGTTTCTGTCACGCCAGCAGATCGCTTCTGCAGTCTGGGGAACGGAGGCCAGTGTTGCCGAACGCTCGATCGAGCAGCACATCTACAAGCTGCGCAAGAAGCTGGGCTTCGGAGAGGCGACCGGAGTGGAGCTCAAGACGGTCTACTCGCGCGGCTATCAGTTGACTGTCCAGCAGATGAGCGAGCAATCGCGCAGTGCCGCCCCGCAACTCATGCTGGCGGCTTGACGCCGATCGCCGGCGCGCCAGGCATCTTGGCGTTCCTGACAGACGCGTGCGCGAGTTAGGTGTCCTTGCTACTGGACACGGGCTCCATGTCGAAATGCGCTGCCGCGTAGCTCGCATTACAACTCCACACCTCGGTGCCGTCGCGGTAGAAGATGCACCATCGACCGTCGCTCACGCAGAGTGCTTCAGTGAAAGCACGGCTGTGTTCGTTCATTGCGGCATGGACCATTTCCACTTCACGGCAAGTGGCTCGATAGGTGCCGGCGGCGAGTGGCGGGGGATATTCGGGCCTGCGTCTCACCATGCCCTGCATTCCTCGTACAACCGCCATGAAACCGACTCTTCAGGAACGTCAAGAACTCAAAAAGCTGTTCACGAACGATGTTGACAGGATGCTGCTTTGCTTGAAGAGAACTGGCGTTGCAATCACAGATGACGAGGTTGTCCAAGCGTGGGCGGAATACTCTGACGCGAACCATGCGGATTGGCTGGGGCTTCCCGAAAGTGATGAGGCCCTACGCAAACTTCTGATCAAGTACGTGGCAATAGGCAGATCGCGTGTTGTGTGGCGTGTCACCGGCGCCGACGCCGAGGACGGCACTGGCGATTTCATTGTCCCGCTACCGACAGAACTATCCGAACAACTGGGATGGCAGAGCGGGGACGAGTTGTCCATCGAACGGATTGAACCAGACACCCTGCGTCTGCGACGGATCTAGCCCATGACCTCGCTTGGTGCAGCACCAGCGCACGGAGGACGAAGAAGGAACGCCGATCAACTGTCGGCCAGAGTGAAGCAAAGTCGAGCAGTTGTTCCCCCCACTTCGGATGTGGTGGACAGGGGAACGGGCTTGCCTCGTGAAAGTGAACAAATTTGCTTCCGTCCGCCAGAAAGTGAATGGATTTGCTTCCGTTCGCCACCATGGCTTGGCCACCGTCGCCCATAGTATTTAACATAAGATACATTATGCGGACAATGGGTATGTTTACAGGTGTTGCATGGTTCGGGCTCGGTTGTCCCGATTTGGCGCAACATTTGGGATGATCAATGGTACAAAACGCTCAGAAGCGCGACTGCTCCAACGTAAAGTGAGCTCTTATGCGCTTGGCAGGCACCTGAGAACTTGCTCTCCATCTAGGTACTGACCGAGTCACTCAGCTCAACATTGTGGAATCTCTAGACCGGCAGCGACGTGGCACCTAGCTTCGGAGATGAGGAACTCGCAGCGCATTCCGGAATGAGCGATCGTTTGATCAACAGGCCTGCTACCTTTGGCAGCGACACGGGTGCCGGCACCACTGTGAAAGGCTCACCGGACTACACGGCAAACTTGATTGCCGCGAAGATCGCATCGTTCATTGACCGGCGCGAAGGTCGTGGACGTTGAGGGTGTCGACGTCGCTCAACAACGGTCAGTTGCCGGACACATCCTCGAAGGGATTACCGAGGGTCTTTGCTTCGCTGGCAAGATTGTATGCAGCACGTACGGCCTTGAGTACCACGGCAATATCGGGTGTTTGCGCGGCAACCCGACGTCGAACTTCATCGAAGTAACTTTGCTCGGTGCCTTGGCGTGATTCGTCCGGTTCCATTTGGCTTACTTTTTCCCGTTTCCCTGATGGCTTATCGGACCTGTTCGCCGAAAGATCCAGATCGATGAAAGCGCGCGCGATCAGGTCCTTTGCAACCTTCTCGTTCGCGTCCGTCGTGAGCAGAACCTGTCTCGACAACCTGGGAACACCCTGCACCTCACACACCACGATTTCGCCAGCGTCGATTCTTGCACCTCGACAGTGATCTGTCAGCCGCGATGGCAAGCTGTCCAACAAAACCCGAATTTCGTCATCGTTTTTCGCTGCGCGAAGCGGGTCGCTTACTGTGGGCGTGTCGTCATAGAAAGCACGGTACGTGTACCGATTCATGGGCAGGCCTCTTTGTCGCTTCAGTGTCTTCGGTTAAATGGACCGAGCTCTAACCTTGGGGCGCCGGCAGCTCGCATACTGTAATGCAGGCGTTCATTTTGGGGCACCAAAGGCTTCCCCAAGCTGCCGCGCGCGCTTGGTCTCATCGCTGTGCAGGTAGATCGAGGTGGTCGAGACCGAAGCGTGGCGCAGATTGTCGCGCACGGTGGTCAGTTCCGCGCCGCGCGTGAGCGCGTGGGTGGCATGTGTATGGCGCATCCAATGCGGACTGGCCTTGCGCAGCTTCTCCGCTAGCAGCGCATGATCGTTTTTTATGGTGTCGGCCGCCGTCTCAAAAAACCTTCTAACCACACTCCACAGCCGCGCTCCCGTAATCCCGCCGTCAGGACCCAATCCCAGGCCACCAATCAGCGGTGTCTTTGGATTCCAGCGCGCCCGCGTGACCGGCAACCCACGTTCCACCAGGTGGCGGTCGAGCGCCGTACGTGCCAGCGGTGGCAATGCAACCTTTCCAGCACGACTGCCCTTCCCTATCAAATTGAGCCAGCGATCGCCTTGCCGATCGGCTTCGATATCGCCGAGCTTAGAAGAAACGAGTTCGCCGGCGCGCAGGCCAGTCGCATAGCCGAAATCCAATACAAAGCGCAGCCGCTGCGCGGCGGGTGCCTCCCAGCCATACGACCATTCCAGTCCATCGGCGATGGTGCGGACCAGCGCCCATTCCCCCTCGCTGAAAGCGTGCGAGGCATTCAGCGCAGTCGTTCGCCCACCGCCACGCACCTTGATGCCCGCGAACGGGTTGGCCAGCATATAGCGCTGCTGGATCAGCCAGCGGAACATGGCGCCAAGCACCGACAGCGAATACGCAATCGAGCGCGCCGACAGCCCATCGGTGAACGGACGCCACTCGACGGACGTACGCGGGCACGCCGGCCCGACCCAACGCTCCCGCGGTGTCGGTCGGCGCAGAAAGCTCCGGTAGGCAATCGCGTCCTCGGTGGTCAGCGACGACAGCGGCCTGCCCCGTTCGATGATCGCCCACAAGATCAGGCGCTCCGCCTCTTTGCGGTACGCCCGCTGGGTGGCCGGCGATTCGTGCAGGGACAACCAGGCTTGGACGGCTTCGTAGTCGTTATCGGCAGTGAGCGCGCAGGTCTCACGCGGCGCACGGAATTGCCCCTGCGAGCCGTCGACCTCGTACGGCAGGCGCAATTGCTCCCACGGCACCACCACGCCCCGAACCTGTTCGGCGATAAGCGCACGGGCACGCTCCGTCAAGCGCGGGTGCTCGGCAAAGAACGCCTCGATACGCCGCGCGCTGACCTGTCCTAGTCCGGGAATGACGCCCCACCAACGGCGCCGACGCGGCACGCGAACGGTCAGGTCGGCCAGAGTGCCAATGCCAGCGGCCCGTAGCGCAGCGACGGCGCGGGCACCCAGCCACAATCCGACGTCATCGCTGATAAGCGGGGTTGGCAGCGGCAGCGTGAGGAGCAGCTCGATCGCCTGGTCGGCCGCCCTCCCCTGTTTGGCACGTTCGGCGGCTTGCATCTCGAACAGCGCCGCCAAGTCGTCACGTTGACGCCGGCGTGCAAACGCGGCGAGCTGGCGCCGGATGCGCCCGAGCACGCCGCGCGAGGACTGCCCTGGCGTCAGGCGCTCGCCCAGGTAGCGCTCAACGGCCTCGCGGGTCGACAAGCCGGCATGCCAGGCACGCAGTGCCGCCAGTTCGGCGGCATCGGGGAAGTCAGGCGGAGTGCTGACGGTGGGATCGACGGGAAGCAGACGCGTTTTCATGGAAGGCAGTTTAGCGTCGTTATGAAGCTATTGCGATAAGAATAGTTATCGCAATAGTAAGTTAAATCGGTAGGGATTTTTCTGGAACATGATCCACGCACCGTATCGCGAGGGCTATCTGGCTGACCCGGATGCGGCGATTTCTGCTACGGGCCTGAGCGACGAAGAACAGTCGCTCGTCCGAAGTGAAGACTGGATCGGGATGGTCCGCTATGGCGCGAACTTCTCCGTGATGGAGAAGTTCGCGCGTGTGGTGCGCAAGACCAACCTGCAGGTCTACGCAATGATGCGCGGCGAGAGCTTCGAAGACTTCATGAAGACCCGCCGCGTTCCTTCCGCTCGCTAGGCGGGATGCGAGATCGAGAACGAAGGCCAACTGAGACCCGCGTCATTGACCGCAATCCGACGTGTCAACTGTTGAAAATCGCAACGTCAGAAACCCGGATGGAGTTGCCCTCATAGTGCCGGCCTTCTCGCATGAACTCGAGAGAGCGGCTTTCCTCAAGCGCTATTTCCCGCAAGCCCAGGTCTGGGTGAGCGACCCGACGTGGGAAAACCATCGCTTCATCTTCGAGCGTGCGGGGTTCACGGTGAACACCTACCCGTACTACGACGAAGCGACCGGTGGCCTCAAGTTCGACGCCATGCTGGCGGCAATCGATGCGCTGCCCAAGCACAGCATCGTCGTGCTGCATGCGTGCTGCCACAACCCGACCGGCGTGGATCTGGACAACGCGCAGTGGGAGCAGTTGATCGGCGTGCTGCAAAAGCGCGAGCTGCTGCCGTTCGTCGACATGGCCTACCAGGGCTTTGGCGCGGGCCTGGACGCCGACGCGTTTGCGGTGCGTGAAATCGCGCGCCGTGGCGTGCCGGCGCTGGTGGCGAACTCGTTCTCGAAGAATTTCTCGCTGTATGGCGAGCGCTGCGGCGGGCTCAGCCTGATCTGCGAAAGCGCAGCCGAGGCGGATCGGGTGCTGGGCCAATTGACCAGCGCCGTGCGTTCGAACTACAGCAACCCGCCGACCCACGGCGCCAAGATCGTCACCAAGATCCTGACGACACCCGCGCTGGATCAGTCCTGGCGCAACGAACTGTCGGCCATGTGCCAACGCATTGCCGGCATGCGCACGGCCATTCACGACCGCTTGAGCCAGCACCTGAGCGGCGAGGCCCTGTCGCGCTATATCAAGCAGCGCGGCATGCTCACGTACACCGGATTGAGCGCCGATCAGGTCGACCGGCTACGCGAGCAGTATGGCGTCTACATCCTGCGCTCGGGCCGCATGTGCGTGGCCGGCCTGAATGAGCGGAACGTCGGCCCCGTGGCCGAAGCCGTGGCCAAGGTGCTGGCGAGCAACGCTTAAGGCGATTGATGCAGTTGACGCGATTGAGGCACAACCGCTGAAGGCGCGCCTCAATCGCAAGCAACCAGCTGTTGCAAGACCCGGTCCGGCGGGTAAAAAGCGGAAAGCATTTCGCTCTGGCGCCGAGACGGGCTTGCAGACAAGCGCCTTGCGGTCACCAGAGACACCCCGAGCCGATCATGAAAGGCGGTCTCCAGATCGCCGTGCATTGGCCATCCGATCCGCCGCTTGAGCGCCGCAACGGCGCTGCCGCCCTGATTGGCCTCGAACAGCGCGCGCATGAGCCGCTGCGTTCGGCAAATATCCGTCAGCGCATACCCTTGGGAAAACAGCTTGGCCCGAACCTTCAGGGCAGGCATGTCCATCAGTTCAGACACATGGGTGGCATCCCACGTGTGCTGCGGCTGAAGAAAGATGCGCTGCGAGATGCGCTGATAGAGCGACGCCTCCCGCAGATCAACCAGCCCATCGCCCTGCACCTCAAACGTGCACACGGATGGCTGCACGTAGTCGCCATCGAGCAGCACCTCAACGGGTTCAAACGGTTTGAGGATCAGTTGCTGGCCGGGCACCAGCAGGCGCTCGAAGCCACGCCGCCGGATGATGGCCCTGCCGCTCGTCTGCGTGACCAGCCACGGAAAGGCGGGTAACAGCCGATGCAGCCAGACGGGAAAGTGACTCTGCAGGTGAACGTGCATGGCAGATCAGGAAGCGTGACTGCGTGCCCAACGGGGCGTTGACGCGCAGCGCAGCCTTCCCCTCACGGAGCGGTCATGCCGCGTCCGGCAAACATCACCTGCGGCGCCCCTTCGGTAAAGCGCATCACCTGCGTCGACGTGATCACGCAGCGCGTCTTGCTGATCTTCCAGCCGCCGTCCGTGCGCAGATATTCGTCTTCATAGGTCGCACCGAGCTGCGTCAGCGTGTTGTCTTTCGTGTTGATCTGGTGGAAATACAAGCCCCAGGTGCCGCGCGCTGTGCGGTCATCCAGCACGGCAATTTCCGGATTCACACCGTGGTGCATGTCGACGATATGGTCGTGGCCGCCGAGCTTCTGAAACACATCGATGAGCTGGTCCCGATCGTCAAACACGCCGATCGCGCCGTAGTCGATCGCGACCTTGCCGGGGATGAAACAGTCACGCATGCCCTCGACATCCTTCGCGTCGCAGCAGGCGAGATAGCGCGCCTTGAGCTGGCGGATCGACTCGAGATCTTCCAGCTTGCGCAGCCGCGCCTCCAAACCGTTTTCTTGCATTGCCTTGGCCTCCAATGGTCCGCTGAGTCGTCGCACCCATCACTTGGGGCAATTGCATCGACAGCGTGCACAGGCTAGCCAAGCGGGCCGCGCCATCCATCGTCTGAACAGACTAAAAGGCGCCGCGTGGGAGTTCGGGCGCACGCATTGCCGATAGTCCGTGTGGACGATGAACACGCATCCGCCTGCCCGCAAGATGCCTGCAGAGCCTATGACACAAGGCCACGCTTTCCAGGAGACCCGATGGACAACGCCCTACAAGACCTGCTTGAAATCGAAGCCATACGACAGTTGAAGTACCGGTACTTTCGCGCAGTCGACTGCCACGATTGGCCGCTGCTCGCGAGCTGCCTTGCCGAAGACTGCACAACGTGGCTCGACAGCGGCAAATACCGCTTCAACGGCCGCGACGAATTTGTCGCGGAGTTGCGCAAGCTCCTCGATGATCCGCCGCTGCTCACCCTTCACCAAGGCCACCACCCCGAGATCGAACTGGTGGGCCCAGACAAGGCCCGTGGCCTCTGGTACCTGGAGGACTACGTGATCTCGCAAGAGCAGAACTGGCTCCTGCGCGGCACCGCCTACTACCGCGACGAATACGTCAAACGCGACGGCAAGTGGCAGATCCACTCCACCGGATACGACCGCGTGTTCGAGGCGGTCACCTCGCCGATCCCGGCAGATTTTCGTGTGACGGCCAACCGCTTCACTGCGGCCCGCTAACGGACAACAGCGCACACCGCACCGGCGCAAGCCAGCGCCGTTTCTGGCACCCCGCCTCCCCCTCCCCTCACCACCCGATTCCCACATACACCATGGAAAAAGTCCTGTACGTGATCTGGCGCGGCAAGACCGGCAACAGCGCCGACGCCGAAGCTCTCGATCGTCGCCTGCGCGGCGAGATCGCCGACAAACTGCTGGCGCTGGGCGCGCGCGGCGTTCAGGTCAATCTGGCCGATGCCGCCGTGCAACCCGCCGATGGCCTGCGCCAGGCCAATACACGCCCGCAGATGGACGGTGTGATCAGCGTCTGGATGGACAGCGCCAACAAGATGTTCCGTCAGCCATTCGATGACCTGATCGAGTCTGCCGTGGAGCGCATGGCGGCCTATCTGGTGACCGAGTCGCAGCCCATCCGCAACACCCGCTTCCCGGCGGAACCGGGCCAGCGCACGACCGGTTTCTCGCAGCTGGCGTTTCTGCGCCGGCCGCCCCGGCTCACACCGGAAGCCTGGCTCGATGTCTGGCACAACTACCACACCCGAGTGGCCATCGACACGCAAGACAACTTCCTCTACGTGCAAAACGTGGTGGTGCGCCCGCTGACGCTGGGCTCCCCCCTCATCGACGCCATCGTCGAGGAATGCTTCCCCGCCGCGGCCATGACTGACCCGTACGCCTTCTTTGATGCTGTGGGCGACGAGACGAAGTTCCAGCAGAACCTGGCCAGCATGATGGACAGCTGCAACCGCTTCATCGACTTCGACAAGATCGACGTCGTGCCCACCAGCCAATACGTCATCAAGGCACCCCGCGCCTGAACGCGCACCGGCCAAGACCAATAAGTAAACAGGAGACAACATGAAGATTCTCGTCGTCGGTGGCACCGGCCTCATCGGCGGGCACGCCGCCCTTTTGCTGCGCTCGCAAGGTCACACGGTCGCCATTGCAGGGCGCAAGGCGCCGTCGCCCGGCAGCGCACTCGCTGATCTCGAATTCGTTCAAGGCGACTACATCGCAGGGACGTTCACCAAAGACGATCTGGCGCGATTCGACGCCCTGGTCTTCGCTGCAGGCAACGACATCCGCCACGTGCCGCCCGGGGCCGATGCCGCTGCGCAGGCCGCCCACTGGGAACGCGCCAACAGTGAAGCCGTGCCCAAGTTCTTCGCCCTCGCGCGTGACGCAGGCGTGCGCCGGGCCGTGCTGGTCGGCAGCTTCTACAGCCAGGTCGCACCCGAGCTGATCGAGACCAGTCCGTACGTTCGCTCGCGCCACCTGGCTGACGAGCGCGTGCGTGCGCTCGCGACGCCCGACTTCCATGTGTGCAGCGTCAACGCGCCCTTCGTGGTGGGCAGTGTGCCCGGCCTGGCGGTGCCGATGTTCGAGGCCTACACGCGCTACGCGCAGGGCATGCTGGGCCCGATTCCGGTGTTCGGTCCGGCCGGTGGCAGCAACTTCATCTCCACGCAATCGCTGTCCGAAGCCATCTCGGGTGCGCTGCTGGGCGGCGAGTCCGGCAAGGCCTATCTGGTCGGCGACGAGAACCTGAGCTTTGCCGAATATTTCCGCGCGTTCTTCCGCGCCGTCGGCAATGATCGCGACGTGCCGTCGCTCGATCAGGAGCATCCGCTGCTGCCGGACCTGGCCATCTACACCGGGCGCGGCAATACGGTGGCCTATGAACCGGACGCCGCAGAAACCGCCCGACTCGGCTATCGGCGCGGCGACATCCAGCGCACCGTGAACGAAATCGTCAGCCAGTACCCGGCAGCGGCGTGAGCGCATACCCGCGTTGACACGTCAAAAACCAAGGAATGCCATGTCCGCATCAAGCCCGCAGCAAGAAATTCGTGCCCTGGCCTGCCGGTACGCACAGTCGGTGGACCGCCGCGACTGGGCCCAGCTCGCCGGCCTCTTTACCAAAGACGCCGTTATCGAAGGGCCCGGCTTCACGATGCCCGGCCTCGAGGCCATCTTGGCCGGCATGAAGCATATCGAGCAGTACCGCACCACGCAGCATCACGTGCACAACCAGTTGGTGGACGTCGATGGCGCCACAGCGACTGCGGAAACGTACTGCATCGCCAACCACATCTACACGCTCGACGGCACCGATCGCAAGCTGGACTGGGGCGTCCGCTACCAGGACAACCTCGTCTTCCAGGAGGGCAAGTGGCTCTTCGCACGCAGGAAGCTTCTGCTCGACTGGACCCAGGATCTGCCGCTCAAGGGGTAAGCCATGCACGCGAAGCGTTCACTCGAAGGCAAAACGGCGCTGATCACCGGTGGCGCTGGGGGCATCGGGGCCGCCAGTGCTGCCGCGCTGCTGCGTGACGGGGCGACCGTCCTGCTGATGGGTCGCCGGCGCGACGCGCTGGAGCAGGCCTGCCAGCAACTGCGCGCACAGACTCCCGATGCGGACGTCCACCTCTTCGCGGGCGATGCGGGCCGCTCCGGCGACGTGCAGGCCGCGCTGAAGCTGGCTTGGTCGCTGCGCAATCGCCTGGACATCGTCGTGCCGACGGTGGGCGGTGGCGGTTTCCGTCCGTTCCTGATGCATGACGAAGAGAGCTTCCGTGCCGAACTCGAACTGAACATCGTCAGCGCGTTCACGGCCATCCGCCACGCGACCCCACTCATGGCCAGGAACGGCGGCGGCTCGATCGTCTGCATCTCGTCCACTGCGGCCCAGCGCAACTTCAAGTGGCTGTCGGCCTATTGCACATCCAAGGCCGGTCTTGAAGGGCTGGTGCGTGCGGCCGCGGAAGAGCTGTCGTCCGCGGGCATCCGCGTCAACGCCGTGCGTCCGGGGCTCACACAAACCGACGCCACCATGCCCATGTTCGACGATCCGGCCATGCGAAATGCGTTTCTGGAGCAGATGCTGCTTGGCCGCCTCGGCAAACCCGAAGACATCGCCGCGGCGGTGCGCTATCTGGCGGGCCCGGAATCGGCATGGGTGACAGGTCAGAGCTTTGCCGTGGATGGCGGCAATGAACTGCGCAAGAACCCGGAACTCGACGGTGCCGTCCGTCACCTCTACGGCGAGGCTGCGTGGCAAGCCGTACGCGCTGGCCGGGTACCCGCCACCGTTTGACATCGTGCCGCGCTGCCGGCGCTTGCTGTCCGCACCGGCGCGGCCTCTCAACCTGATAAGGAAATACAAGTATGGATCGCGTGAAAGACAAGATCGTCGTCATCACCGGCGCTGCCAGCGGCGTCGGCAAGGCGGATGCGCTGCTGCTCGCCGCCGAAGGCGCGCGCGTGGTACTGACGGACATCAATGAAGAGGCCGGTCAGGCCGTGGCCCGCGAGATTGGCGACGCGGCGTGCTTTGTCCGGCACGACATTGCCAGCCAGGACGATTGGCAACGCGTCATCTCCACCGCAACGGAAATGTTTGGCGGCCTGGATGTGCTGGTCAACAATGCCGCCATCTGCCCGCTCGGCTCCATCGAAGACACCACCCTGGACACCTGGCGCAAGGTCATGCAGACCAACGGCGACGGCTACTTCCTCGGCTGCAAGTTTGCCGTGGCGGCCATGAAGACCCGGCCCAGCGGTGGCAGCATCATCAACATGTCTTCCGTGGCGGCGCTCGGCGGTCTGCCGATGATGGCCGCGTACACCGGCTCCAAGGGTGCTGTCACCGCGCTCACGCGCAGCGTTGCCGCGCACTGCAAGAAGGCCGGCTATCGCATCCGTTGCAACTCGATCCATCCGGACGGCATCTGGACGCCGATGACGCAGGCAATCGTGCCGGACCTGGACCCTGCAGCGCTGGGCATCGAGCACAACCCCATGGCCCGCATGTGCGACGCCAAGGATGTGGCCAACCTGGTGCTTTTCCTCGCCTCGGAGGAATCGCGTTTCATCAACGGCGCAGAGCTGCGCATCGACAATGCGCAATTGATCAGCTCGCTCTGACGCACACCAGTCCTCCTCGTGAGGACTGTGAGCCCCGTGCCCGCGATGGTTGGAAGATTCGCCAACGCGGGCACGAACAGCACGGGGTGAGTTCACCCCGCTCGGCGATCAGTTGAACGTGGCGCCCGCGAGCATCCCGCCGTCGACGATGAATTCTGAGCCCGTGCAGTAGCTCGATTCGTCCGACGCGAGAAACAGCACCAGATTCGCCACTTCTTCCGGGCGGCCAATGCGCGGGATGGGCAGGCCGCGATAGACGCCGGAAGCGTCGATGTCCGCAAACTCCGGCGGGCGGGCCATGACCGTGTCGATGCCGCCCGGATGGACCGAATTGACGCGGATTCCGTAGCGGCCCAGTTCAAGCGCGGCTGCCTTCGTCATGCCTCGCACCGCGAACTTGCTCGACACGTAGGCGGTGCCCGTCGCGACCCCTTCCATGCCCGCCGTTGACGACACGTTCACGATTGCGCCACCACCCGCCTCTTTCATCGCGGGCAGCACGGATTTCATGCCGAGCCAGCAGCCGATCTGGTTCACGTCGATGACCTTGCGATAGTCATCAAGCGAGCACGACTCCAGCGGCGCGAGCTTCAGGATGCCCGCGTTGTTGACGAGCACATCCAGCTTGCCGAAGCGCGCCTGCGCGGCACGCACGGCAGCAGTCCACGCGTCGGGTTGCGTCACGTCCAGATGCTGGAACATCGCAGCGTCGCCAAGCTCGGCAGCCGCGCGTTCGCCGTCCGCATCGAGCACATCGGCGATGACGACCCGCGCGCCCTCCTCGACAAACCTGTGCGCCTCCGCTGCGCCCTGCCCGCGTGCACCGCCGGTAATCAATGCGACCTTGCCTTCGAGGCGTTTCATCGTGTGTCTGCTCCTGGTTGAAAGAAAAGCGGTGCCGCACGTGTCATGTTTCAACGGCATCGTTGCGCATCTGCAGGTCTCCGTGTGCGTGGGCCGGGCCACTATAGCGTTGCCGTTGGTGAGCGCGCGTCCGGGGAAACACCTTAGTCCGATCCGCCGTATCCCCGCTCGCCAAGCGGGTTTACGCTCTACACAGCCGCCTTCCATCGTTCGACCCACATGACGCAACCCGCCATGCACACTCTGCAGACACTGTCGGATCACCACGAGATCCGCGAACTCATCGTCGACTACGCAACGGCCATCGATGCCAAAGACTTCGACGCGCTCGACGCGATCTTCACGCCCGATGCCTACATCGACTACCGCGCCATGGGCGGCATCGATGGCCGCTACCCGGAAGTGAAGGCGTGGTTGCGCTCGGTACTGCCGGCGTTTCCGAACTATCAGCACATGGTCGGCAACGTGTCGGTGCGGCTCGATGGCGACGCCGCCCGGTCGCGCACGATGTGCTTCAACCCGATGGAAGTCGCGCTGCCGGATGGCGGCACCCAGGTGATGTTCCTCGGCCTGTGGTACATCGACCGCTTCACGCGTACGGCGCGCGGCTGGCGCATGATCGAACGCGTCGAGGAGCGTTGCTATGGCCACAACGTGCCGGCGGCACTGTCAGGCGCGACCGGTTGAAGCCGCACCACCACGCTCTATGGAATATCACCGTCGTTCAACGTCTTGAGGAAGGCCATCACATCACGGATATCCGCCTGCGACCACACGGGCCTGTCACCCTTGTGGCGCGTGAAGGGCGCGTTGATGTGGTCGACGTTGTCCTGCAACGCCTCGGGCAGATCATCGAACTGCCGGCGGCTGCCCGCATGCAGATACCACTTCTGCGGTGCGGTATCCCGCTCCACGTAGAAGCGCAGCGCCTCTTCCAGCGTATGAAAGCGTCCGTTGTGAAAGAACGCGCCGCGCGTGGCCACATTGCGCAGCGTGGGCGTCTTGAACAGGCCGCAGTAGGCGCGCTCTGCCTGCTGGTCTGATCGTACCGGGCCGCACAGGCCCATGTCGTAGTAGTTGGGATCGGCGTTGGCCGGAATGTCCGGATTGCGCGGCACCCCGACGGCCGCGAAGCTGAAATCGGTCAGGAGCGGGTGCGCACCGTTGGCGCCGGGCTCAACGGTATGACAAGCCGCGCAGTTGCCACCGTCGCGATCCTTGAACAGCTTGAGGCCGCGCTGCTCCTGCGCGCTTAACTGCGCCCTGCCGTCCAGGTATTGATCGAACTTGCTGCTGTAGGGCTGGAAGCTCGCGTCGTCGAGCTGGAAGCGCTGCAACGCTTGCCCCAGCGCTGCGAAGGCGGCCTCGGGGCGGGAAAAGATGTCTTGCCCGAAGACCTCTCGAAAGCGCGCGGCGTAGGCGCTCCTGGCAAGACGCTCCACCACGGCGCGCACACTGGGGTTGGCCATTTCATTGGCGGCCAGCAGCGGCGCGGTTGCCTGCTCCGCCAGGGTGTTGAAGCGGCCGTCCCAGGTGAAGCCACCCACCGGCACGTTGTCGGTCTCGGTCAGCCGCTCGCGCGCGTTGGACGTAAAGGTCTTGAACCAGATCGGCGTGCGCCGCAGGTAGCGTAGCGACGGTACCGCGCGGGTACCGTGGTCCTTGAGTTCTGGGCCGCCCAGTTGCACGGCCAGCGCATTCGGCGGGCCGTAAGCATGGTCGGGGCTATGGCAGGTCGCACACGACATGCGCCCCGACGCTGACAGCGACGCATCGAAAAACGCCAGCCGGCCGATCTCGGCCTGCGCCTGGTTGGATGGCTTGGCAGCCGTGGGCTCCGCCTGCCGAGCACAAGCCACCAGGCAAAGAAGCGCCACCGCACTGGCGACAGCCCTTCTTGCCTGGCGCCAACCGCTGGTTACCACTGCAGGTTGGTGAAGATGTCGTTGCCGAACGTCACCAGATTCTTGTCGTCGGCGTAACCCAGGTATCCGTGGGTCTGGAAGATGTCTTCCAGGCTCCTGAGCATCGAGTAGTGGTTGTACGGCGTATTGCTGACCGTGCCAGGCTTGATGAAGCGCGACAGCATGACTGCGCCGGTGCGGTCACCGCCCACGCCCACGTAATGCAGCTTGTATTGCAGTGTCGGAGAGACCTGCAGAATCACGTCGTCCGGGCGCGTCACGTTCGGCCCGGCCTGCTGGCCGCAGCACGCATCGCCGGGCAGGTTCACCGTGATGGTCGTCACACCGTTCACGGTGGTCTTGCCCGCCGGCACCATGTCGGCCGACTCATCGAAGTTGATGATGATCAGCCCGTCCTGCTTGTACGCGGGTGACGCCTGGATGATCGGCACCCACTTCTTCACGAAATCGTTGATCGAGGTCAGGCCGCCCTTGTCGCCGTTCACGCAGGGCTTGGCGCCGGTGCCATCGCCGTCATGGCCGTCGTCGCACAGGTTGGGCGTGATGAATACGAAGTTGGGCGTGGTGCTGATCGACTGCAGATCCTTTTGCAGATTGGCGTCGAGGTTCACCACGTGGCTGTCGCAGTAGGCCTGGTCGTCGATGATGGAATGGAAGTAGACGAACGGGTTGTGGCGGGTCGCATATTGATCGCCCTTCGGCACGTCGGCCGTGGGTGCTTGGGCGGCCTGCGTGTTGTCCATCGCGCCAATCTTCGGATGACCGCAGGTGGCGGACTCACGGGTCGGGTCGTTGCCCATGTCGCCCATGTAGCCCTTCCAGGTCAGATTGAGTTCATCCAGCTGGTTGACGAAAGTCTTCACGGTGTTCGGATACACGCAACCCTTGCCGTCCTTGGCCTTGAGCACCTTGGGGTTGCCGGCATCCCAGCCGTCGGCCACCACGTCGTTGAAGCCCAGGTTGCAGTCGCTCTCGGTTTCCTTGGTGGAGGGCTGGCCGCTCATCATCGCGATGTAGTTGTCCAGGCTCACGTGGCCGGTGCCGAAGTACTGGGTCAGCAGCGCGCCCTGTTTCGCCATCGCTTGCAGGTCGGGATTCTGTGTGCTGGTGCCGAAGGTGTCGTTGTAATTCTTGTTCTCCATCGTCAGCACGAACACGTGCCGGATCGACTGCTGGGTCGGCGGATCGTTGTCCATATTGCAGCCGCTCAGCATGCCGGTCAGCACAGCGCTACAGACCAGCGTACCGGCTGCCCTGCGCAGCGCGCGCAGCAACCCTTGACCAGTGACGTGCATAGACTCCCCCCCTTTTGATTTTTGATATCGGCCAGACTCGGTGGGTATGGGCCCGCTCTGCCCAGCAGAGCAGTCACGGTAGCGGGCTCGCCGCATCTCGTCTTCGTCCAACCAGACTACGTTTGTGTGGGTGTCTTCGCGCGACTTGTCTGCAGCCGACGGGGCGTCCCCAACTTGTCTACGACTTGCCGAAGCGGGCAGAAAAGCTGCCGATGAAGCGTTCCATATCCGCATCCGGCAGGTGGTTGATGCCGCCCGCCAGGCGACGCCCACCGCCGGTTTCGAAGCCGCGGCAGAAGTCGGCGGCACCGGTCGGGCTCGTGGCCGGCACGCGCACGCTGACGGCATAGCCGCCCGAGCTTTTTGGGGACAACAGGCCAATGGCATCCCCTGGGCGCGTGCGTGCGAGTTCATTGCCCAGCACGCCGATCGCGCGGCGTGCCCACGGCGCATCCGGAAGAACCAGCACGGCAGCACCCGAGCACTCGTGCACCGGCCCGATGGCTCGGGCGCAAGCCATGTCGTCTTCATAACCGGCACGCAGGACGTGGTAGGCGGCGCTCTGTGCCGCAAACGCCAGCGGGTCTTCGAAGGGCAGCATGGTTTGCGCCAGCGCTGCGGGGTCGAAATGCAGGTCGGCCACGCACTCGCCGTAGGCGTTGTAGTTGAGGCACGTGCCGAGCTGCTCCAGCGTTGCGGTGTCCTGCGCGCTCAGGCCCGCCTGTTCCGCCATTGCATGGGCCACAGGGGTCAGGTTGTCGCCGAATGCAGCCGTGATGGCCCAACGGCGATAGCGCCCTTCCAGATGCCGGTCCACCAGGATGCTGGTGCAGACGGTGGGGGCCTCGTCGATATAGGTGCGCAGTCCGGCATGATCGGGCAGCTCGCCGGCATGGTGATGGTCGAAGTAGTCCACCCACGCACCGGCTTGCAGCAAACGCAACAACCCGCCGCGGTTCTGGTCGAGCGAAATGTCCAGCGCGGTCACGACATCGCCGGCTTGTGCGTCGATGCGCTCCAGCAGACGGATATCGCGCTTGATGCCGGTGACGAGTGTGGCTTCGCACGGCTGCGCCAGGCGAAGCTGCTGCAGCGCGCACAGGCCATCGGCATCGCCATTGAAGGCAAAGTAGCGGGTCATTGCGGGGCTCCAGTCGCCGCGTTCAGGCCATGAAGTCGCCGCCATTGGCGTCGAGCGAGGCTCCGCTGATGGCACGTGCGTAGTCCGACACCAGGAACAGCGCGGCGCGAGCACAGTCGTCATCGGTCGGCATCTTGCCCAGCGCAATCTGCGAGGCAATCGGTGCGACGATCTGCGCTTCGCTCACGCCCTGCTCTGCGGCGGCCCACTGCACGTAGCCCTGCACCGGCGCGCCCCACATCCAGCCCATGAAGATGCTGTTGGCACGAATGCCGTACTTGCCCAGCTCGCGCGCGAGGTACTTGACCGCCACCGTCAGCGCGCCCTTGGATGCGGCATAGCCCGATTCGCCCGGCATCGGCTTGCGCGTGGCCTGTGTGTTGATCATCACGATGGCGCCGTGGCCCTGCGGCTTCATCAGGGCAGCCACTTCCTGCGTCAGCGTCATGGTGCCGAACACGTTGGTCTCGAACACATCACGCCAGACATCCAGGTCAGCGGCTTCCACCGCCTCGGGAAAGTTGCCGTGCTGGTAGGCGCTGTTGACAAGCGCATCGATGCGGCCGTACTTGCGCATGACCTCCGCCGCCAATGCCCGGCACTGCGCGCGATCCGTAATGTCGGTCGGCACGCTCAGGACTTCGCAGTCCACCCCCAATGCAGCAATACGGGCTTGCGCGTCGTCCAGCTTGGCTTGCGTGCGGGCGGCGATGGCCACGGCGCGGGCGCCTTCGCGGGCCGCCTCCACCGCCAGCTTCACGCCCAGGCCGGGCCCGATGCCCGATACGATGACGATCTTGTCTTTCAACAGCATGTGTTGTCTCCGTTGTGCGCGGTGCGCTGGTCTAGGTTGGGTTGCTCTTTAGTTGCTCTTTAGTTCCCCAGTACGTGCCGTGCGCGGTAGCCGGCAAAGTCGCGTTCGATCTGCGCCTGGCTCAGGCCGAACTGCTCCAGCGTATAGGCATGCGCGGCACGCTGGCTGCGCGGGTTGCTGTCCATCCACGCCTGCATGCCGGCGCGGGCGGCGTCGGTCAGCGGCATGCCGGCAAAGCGGTACACCGACTCCACCACGCCAAACGGATCACGCACCGTGTCTTCAAAGCGGACATCGAGGAAGCGGTCGGCCGGCATGCGGTCGCGCACGGCCATGGCGTGTTCGGTTGCGCGCCGCAGCTGCGCGCTCCACTGCTGGCCGACCGCCGTGGCGTCCGGCGCGTCGGCATACATCTTCCACAGCGTGTGCGCCATGCTGGCCATCGACGGAATGGTCTGGGCCGGGTCCCGATGGGTCAGCACCACCTGCGCGCCGGGAAAGACCTGGGACAGGACGTCGACCGCGTGCAGGTGCTGGGGCGTCTTCAGCACCCAGCGCTGCGCCGCTGGCTCACCACGCTGGCGCTTCTGCCACTGCAGGAACTGCAGCATCGTCTTGAGGTACGTGTAGACGGGCGTCTGATCCTGCCGCTCACGCCACGCGCTGTAGGTCGGCACGTTCACGTACGAATCCATGGCGCACAGGAAGGCGTGCTCCATCAGCATGAATTCCTCGTCGGCCTGCATGGCGTCGAGCGGGTGGATGGCCAGGATGTCAGGGATGAAGTGCACCATCTGCGCGACTTCCTCTTTGGCACGGGCGATACGTGAGCCCGCATCGCGCACGCCTTCCCCGGGCAATGGCGCCGGGTAGCGCGTTTCCCACCATGCCGCCGAATGGAAGCGCGCATCGGTGGCCAGCATGCGCTGCAGCAGCGTGGTGCCGGTGCGCGGCAAGCCGATGATCACCAGCGGGTCTTCAATGCGCTCCTGCAGAATTTCCGGATGGTGGCGGCAGTACTCCTGGATGACGAGCCGGTTCACCAATTGCGCCAGCAGCTTGCTGTGCAGCAGATGCACGCCCTGCGGCGACAGGTTGGCCTCGCGCGCCAGCGAATCGAACAGCACGCCCAGCGCTTCGCGGTAGTTGCCGGGGCCGAAATCCGTCAGCCCGCCCGTCTGCTCGGTGGCCTGCGCCAGAAGGCGGTCCACGTCGAGCACGAGCATGCGGTCAGCCAGGGTATTCATGCGACCTCCTTCAGCGCTTTCAACGTCTCCACCTTGACCACGCGCGTACGCGGATGCGCCGCGTTCGTCGGTTCCCCCGCCCCCACCCAGCGCCAGCACATGGTGCCGTTGCGGTGGCCGGCGGTCTCCAGCCAGTTGGGCAGGCCAGGGTCGCGCGCGCTGAGGATGACGGTGACGCCGCCCTTGGCATCCAGCTGTGCGCTGTGCTTGTTCAGACAAATGTCGTGATAGCGGTAGTCGAGCGACTCCATCCAGTAGTTGTTGATCTGGAAGTTCCAGAATTCGCACTCGGGCACGCGGTCCACTTCCACCACCAGCGCTTCGTCGTCTTCCAAGGCCCACTGCGAGTGGTAGTAGAAGATGTTCGGATCGCCGCCCGCGGCCTGGCACACCGCCTGGTCTGCCGGCGGCAGTCCGTTGACGTGGGTGCCGTAGCCCTGCGCCCAGTCGGCAAAGATGCGCGCCGTGTTCTCCACAAATCCGGCCGCGCGCAGCAGGCCGCCGTGCAGGCGTTCGGCGCTCAAGGGGGTGGGCTTGTCTTCCGCGCCCGACTCCTGAATACGCTCGATCTGCAACTCGGCCGGCGTCTCCGCCTTGCGATCGAGGAAGGTCTGGCGCACCACCAGCGCATTGGTGGCCGGTTCCATGCGCACCCAGTTGCCGTCGTGCGGCTGCGCGCTGAGGATGAGTTCGAAGCTCCCATCCGGCGCCACCGCCAGCTTGTTGCTGTCGATGAAGCCGGTCTGGATCATGCGGCCGTCGGTTTCGTACCCGCCCTTTTGCGTGCCAAAGCTGAGGTACGCCACCGTGCCGCGCCGGCCGCGAATGCGATACGCGGCGGTGCCGTCCAGGCGCGCGTAGCGGTAGAGGTTGTCGGGGTTGTCCGCGCCGATCTTCGCGGTTTCGTGCGAGGGCGAGAAGAAGCCGGGGAACGCCGGATCGGCAAACTCCACGTGCATTTCCAGCGCAATGCGCAGCAGCCGGCTGAGGTAGCGATAGCCCTCGGCGCGCGTCAATGCATCGGTCGGCGCCTCCGTGCGCAGGATCTGCTGCCCGCTGCGCTTGAGGACGTCGCAAAATTCGGCCCAGGTCTGGCCACTCAACAACTGCTCTTCGGCAGAAATCGCCATGTGCTTCGCTCCCGTTGTCCGTATGCGCAACAGGCAGGCCCTGTCAGCGCGTCGAAGCAACGGTACCAAGCGCATCCCTGCGGTTACCTCCTCCACCTGGACTAGAAAACGTGCGGCGCGGCCCGCCATTTTTTAGTCCGCCCGGACGAAGTTGGGCAGCCCCCCGGATCGCTACCTTTTCACCATGCCAGGCACCCCGCGACATTCGTGAACGGGGCCGGCAAGTGAAGAGGAGACAACGATGTTGACCCACCTGGAGCAACTGGAGGCGGAGAGCATCCACATCATGCGGGAAGTGGTGGCGGAGTGCGAAAACCCCGTCATGCTCTATTCCATCGGCAAGGACAGCGCCGTGATGCTGCACCTGGCCATGAAGGCCTTCCACCCGGCCAAGCCGCCGTTTCCGCTGCTGCACGTCGATACCACGTGGAAGTTCCGCGAGATGATCGCCTTCCGCGACCAGACCGTCGAACGGCTAGGGCTGGACCTGCGTGTGCACATCAACCCGGATGGGATCGCGGGCAACATCAGCCCGCACGAGCATGGCTCGGCCGTGCACACCGACGTCTGGAAAACCCAAGGGCTCAAGCAGGCGCTGGACCACTACGGCTTCGACGCAGCCTTTGGTGGCGCCCGGCGCGACGAAGAGAAATCGCGTGCCAAGGAGCGCGTGTTCTCGGTGCGCACCGCGCAGCACCGCTGGGACCCGAAGATGCAGCGCCCCGAACTCTGGCGCCAGTACAACGCACGCAAGCGCAAGGGCGAAAGCCTGCGCGTGTTCCCGCTGTCGAACTGGACGGAGCTCGACATCTGGCAATACATCTATCTGAACAACATCCCCATCGTGCCGCTCTACTTCGCCAAGGAACGTCCCGTGGTGGAGCGCGACGGCACGTTGATCATGGTCGATGACGACCGCCTGCCCTTGCGCCCCGGCGAAAAGCCGACCATGCGCCGCGTGCGCTTCCGCACGCTGGGCTGCTACCCGCTGACCGGTGCGATCGAGAGCGAAGCCGACACGCTGGACGGGATCATCCGCGAGATGCTGCTGGCCACCACGTCCGAACGGCAGGGCCGGCTGATCGACAGCGATTCGGCCGGGTCGATGGAGAAGAAGAAGCAGGAGGGCTATTTCTGATGGAAACGCTACTGGAAGCCGCGCCCGCCATGGCGCAATCGGTGCAACCCAATGACGCGCAGAACGACGTCGCGCACTACCTGCACGCCCAGAAGAACAAGGGGCTGCTGCGCTTCATCACCTGCGGCAGCGTCGACGACGGCAAGAGCACGTTGATCGGCCGCCTGCTGTACGAGTCGAAGATGCTGTTCGAAGACCAGCTCGCCCAGCTCGAAGCCGATTCGAAAAAGATGGGCACGCAGGGTGACCAGCTCGACTTCGCGCTGCTGGTGGATGGCCTGGCCGCGGAGCGCGAACAGGGCATCACCATCGACGTGGCCTACCGCTTCTTTGCCACCGACAAGCGCAAGTTCATCGTGGCGGACACCCCCGGGCACGAGCAATACACCCGCAACATGGTGACCGGCGCCTCGACCGCCGACCTGGCCGTGCTGCTGGTGGACGCCCGCCGCGGCGTGCAGACGCAGACTCGCCGCCACAGCTATCTGGTGTCCACGCTCGGCATCCGCCGCGTGGTGGTGGCCGTCAACAAGCTGGACATGGTGGACTACTCGCGCGATGTGTACGACGCCATCGAACGCGAATACCGCGATTTCGCGCAGCAGATCGGCCTGACGGACATCGTCTGCATTCCGATGTCGGCCCTGCGCGGCGACAACATCACGGCGCACAGCGCCAATACGCCGTGGTATCAGGGCCCCACGCTGATGGCGCACCTGGAGAACGTGCCGATCGACAACGCACCCACGCAGGACGAATCGTTCCGCCTGCCCGTGCAGTGGGTCAACCGCCCCAACCTGGACTTCCGCGGCTTTACCGGCACCATCAGCGCCGGCGAAGTGCGCGTGGGCGATCGACTGCGTTCGCTGCCGTCGGGCCGCGAGAGCCGCGTGGCCAGCATCATCGGTGCGAACGGTGCCTGCCCGCAGGCGGTACGCGGCCAGGCGGTGACGCTCACGCTGGAAGACGAGATCGATGTCAGCCGGGGCGACGTGCTGGCCTGTGCCGAAGACCAACCCGCCGTGGCCGACCAGTTCGAGGCCACGCTGGTGTGGATGAACGAAGAGGCCATGCTGCCCGGCCGCCCCTACCTGCTCAAGCTCGGCACGCGCACGGTGGGCGTGACGGTGGCGCAGCCCAAGTACAAGGTCAACGTCAACACGCTGGAACATCTGGCCGCGCGCACGCTGGAGTTGAACGAGATTGGCGTGTGCAACCTGCACCTGGATCAGCCGGTGGTGTTCGAAGCGTATGCGCGCAACCGTGACCTGGGCGGCTTCATCATGATCGACCGCCTCACCAACAACACGGTGGGCGCCGGCATGCTGCACTTTGCCCTGCGCCGCGCGCAGAACGTGCACTGGCAGGCCATCGATGTGGACCGCCACGCGCACGCCGCGCTCAAGCACCAGACGCCGCGCATCGTGTGGTTCACCGGGCTGTCGGGCGCGGGCAAATCCACCGTTGCCAACCTGGTGGAAAAGCGCCTGCATGCACTCGGCCACCACACCTATCTGCTGGACGGCGACAACGTGCGGCACGGCCTGAACAAGGACCTGGGTTTCTCCGAGGCCGACCGCGTGGAGAACATCCGCCGCGTGGCCGAAGTGTCGCGCCTGATGCTGGATGCCGGGCTGATCGTGCTGGTGTCGTTCATCTCGCCGTTCCGCTCCGAGCGCGAGATGGCACGGGCACTGGTGGCCGAGGGCGAGTTCATCGAAGTCTTCGTCGATACCCCGCTGGCGGTGGCAGAAGAACGTGACCCCAAAGGGCTCTATCGCAAGGCGCGCCGCGGTGAGCTGAAGAACTTCACCGGCATCGACTCGCCGTACGAACCGCCCGAGCAACCGGAGATCCGCATCGACACCACCGTCGACACGGCGGAGCAGGCGGCCGAGCGCATCGTCGCGTGGCTGCGGGAGTCGGGCACGGTGGGCCAGGCTTGATGGCGTCTACTGCAAACGGACGATGAGGCCAGCGCCTCGATCCGTACGATGGGAAAGGCGGCCCGCGCCGCCTTTTTCCGTTGTCGCGACGCGAGGAATCACGATGAAGTTGCCCGACCCGCTGCCGGCCAGCGAACTGAGCGCCCTGCTCGACCTGCTCTACCAGGGGCCGACCGAGGCAGTGCCCTGGGCCGGCTTTCTCGAAAGCGTGCGCCTGCGGCTGGGTGCGGCCTTCGTGACGCTGGTGCTACGGCACCCCGCCACCTGCCGGCCCGGGCTGATCGTCAACGCGTCGCACTACGGCCCGCTGCTACCGGGCGAGCCCTCGTACAGCGAGCAGTACTACGCCCTGTGCCCCTTTCTGGACCTGCACCCGGATCGGCTGTTCAGCGCCGATGAACTGTTCGGACAGACCGGCTGGCTGGCCCACCCGTTCTATGTGCAATACCTGCAACCGCTCGACCTGCGCTACATCCTCGCAGTCAACCTCGTCACCCCCAATGGGGTGGAATGCGCGCTGTTCGTGAGCCGCAACCACGACGGGCAGGACTTTGACGATGCCGACAAGACCTTGCTGGGCGGGCTGCTGCCCCACCTGAAGCGCGCCGTCGATCTGCACGCGCGGCTCGACGTGCTGGAGTCGGAGCGCACCCTGTATGAGGGCGCCGTCGATCGCCTGCTGGTCGGCACCGTGATCCTGGACGAGCGCGGCAAGGTGATGAAGACCAACGACATGGCCAACCGCCTGCTGCGCGCGCGCGATGGCCTCCATGTCGCCGACGGCATGCTGCAGGCGCACTGCCCGGTGGAGAACCGCAAGTTCCGCAAGATCCTGGAAGGCGCGGTCGAAGCCCAGGCCACCGCCAACATGCGCAGTGAAGTCACCACGCTGACGCGGCCCGAAGTGCCCACGCCGCTCAGCGTGCTGGTGCGCCCCATCCCGCTCAGTTATCGCGCGGAAGACAAGGCGCACCGGCCCGCCGTGGCCGTGTTCATTCGCGACCCGGCGGGCTCGCCGCGCAACACGCACGCCAACCTGCGCAAGCTGTTCCACCTCACGCCCACCGAAATCGAACTCGCCCTGCTGATGGTGGACGGCTTGACGCTGGACGAAGCCGCCACCCGGCTCGGCATCAAGAAGAACACCGCGCGCGCCCACCTGCGGGGCATCTTCTCCAAGACGGGTGCCACGCGGCAGGCCGTGCTCGTGAAGCTGCTGCTATCGAGCGTGGTGGTGATGGGCTAACAGCAAGCAAAAACGGGGCGTCTTGAGCGCCCTTTCTTATTTCCTGATTTCCAACGACACCGTTTCACGGAGGAGCCCATGGCAAAAGCAGAGAATCTCGTCACATCGATCCAGGTGGACATCAACGCGCCGGCATCGCTGGTGTGGGAGGTGCTGACCGACTTCGAGCACTACGCAGAATGGAACACCTTCTGCCCAGGTTTGAAGACCACCGGCCGGTTGGGCGACATGGTGCACATGCAGGTGCGCATCCCCGGCACGGACCAGACCATTCCCGTCAATGAATATCTGGTGGCGTGGGAGCCGGAGCGGCTGCTGTCATGGGAACAGCGCCCCACCGACGACAACAAGGACGCCGCGCGGCGCGACCAGTACATCGAAGCCGTCGGCCCGCAGCGCTCACGCTACTTCACGACAGACCTGTTCCTCGGGCTCAATGCAGAGACCATCATGCGCGAGCACGGTGCGTGGGTGAAGGCGGGGTTCGATCAGGTGGCCCGCGACGTGAAGCAACGTGCGGAGGCGCTCCACACCGCCCGTCGCAGCAACGCTGGCGCCGCGGTGCAGGCGAGCTAAAGGCAGACGCCGGGCCACGTCCATCATGGAGCTGGCCCGGTCTGAGGCAGAGCGGCATTCACGGCCGCACGACTGGCGCGCGGAACGCCCGTCTCTTACTGGCGGGGGAGATGGTTCAGGACGTCGACCACCGTCACGTCATATTTCTGGTGGCACGCATCGTCGCATCGCAGGGATGCCGCGACCGGGGCCGCTGAAGCGTCGTCGATATTCATGAGGTGCTGCAACGCATCGCCAAGCTGGCTGACGGCCAGCGGCGCCGATGATGGCTCGACACCCGTGCCCAGCCCCAGCGCCAACGTTGCGCCCAACCCTACGAGAAAGCTTGCATACAGTCCGGCTTTCATTGCTGTCTCCTTCCACAAAACGCCAATCCGTTGGTTCGTCTGGCGATCGCCGGCTTTTGCCGGTCTGATGGATTCACGTTAGAGATTGGAGCGCCCGTCCACATCGTCTAACCAGACTAGGTTTTCAGCCCGTCTGCCTGCGCAAACGGTTGGGACTGGCACCCTGGCGTTACGACTGTCGATACCAAGCCAACAAGCGATCACTTATCGTTCGCCGTGTCCGCCAGGAAACCCAGGCACTCACGGTTGAAGTAATCGCGATGTTCGACCATCACCCAATGGCCGCAGCGGTTGATCAGCACGCAGCGCGCATCCTTGCAGCTTTCCAGGAATTTCATGGCGCCGCCCACGGGGTTGAAACGATCTTCCGTGCCCCAGAAGCCGAGTACCGGGCAAGCGACCTCACCCAGGCGGTCAGACAGGTTCGGCACGCGCATCGTGGCCAGCACCTCGCGCGGCTGGTGGCGGCACACGTTCATGCGCTCTTCCACCAGCGCATCGGTCACCATGCTGGTGTCATAGACCAGCAGTTGCAGCAGCTGGCGCATGGTGTCCGGGTTCATGTGGCCGCCGGTGAAGAGCGACACCATCTTCTGGATGCCTTCCATCTGGAAGTAGGTCTCGCGCTCTTCCACGCCGCCGGGCGCCATCATCACCAGGCGGCTCACGTCCGCGGGGTAGTCCAGGGCGTATTTCAGCGCGATCGCGCCACCCAGAGAATTGCCCACCAGCACGCAGCGTCCCACTTCCAGCGCCTGCAGTTGCTCGCGCAGCGCCGCCACGAAAAAGTCCAGCGTGTATTCCACGTCGTCGGGCTTGGACGACAGCCCGTAACCCGGCAGATCCACCACCACGGTGCGATAGCCCGCTGCCGCAAAGGCCGGCGCGTTGTACTTGAAGTTGCTGTGGCCGCTCGCCCCCGGCCCGCTGCCGTGGATGAACACCACCGGCTCGCCGCTGCCGGCCTCGGTGCTATGCAGGCGTAGCCCGGTGGCCGTGGTTACGTAGCGGCCGACGGGCAGCGTGATCGACGATTGTGAAGCTGACATTGGTGAGGCTCCGTGTCTGGTTGTCTGGCGACGATCATCTTCCCCACCCCAGCCACCAGCATCGTCTCTTCGGACTACGAGCGCAGGCGCGGTTTTCCCTACCATCGGCGCTGACTTCTTCGCTCACCACCTCACCACAGAACGCAGGCCAACCAGGCCAAACACGCCATGATGGGATTCGATTTCAAAGACAAGACCGTGCTCGTCACCGGCGGCGCGCGCGGCATCGGCGCCGCCATTGCAGAGGCCTTTCTCGATGCAGGGGCCACGGTCTACACGTGCGGACGCACCCCGCCCGATGACTCGCAAACGCTTTCGCTCGGCACGCAGCGCCGCGCAGAATTCATCACCGCCGACATCCGTGACGGCGAACAGATGGACGCACTGCTCTCCACCATCGTGAGCAAGAGCGGCACGCTGGACATCGTGATCCACAACGCGGGGGGCTCGCCTTTCGCATTGGCCGCAGACGCCTCGCCGCGCTTGATGGAGTCCGTCATCCGCCTGAACCTGGTGGCGCCCCTGCAACTGGCGCAGCGTGCCAACGCTGTGATGCACAAGCAGACCAGCGGTGGCGTGCAGCTGTTCATCGGCAGCGTCAGTGCACTGCGCCCTTCGCCGGGCACGGCGGCATATGGCGCCGCCAAGGCCGGCATCCTGAACGCAGTGCGCACGCTTGCCGTGGAGTGGGCGCCACGTGTGCGCGTTGCCGCGGTGAGCCCCGGCCTGGTGCTGACCGAAACCGCACAGCAAGGGCACTACGGCGACGCAGATGCGCTGCAACGCGTCTGCGCCACCGTGCCGCTCGAGCGGCTGGCAGACCCGGCCGACATCGCCAACGCGTGCCTGTTCCTGGCCTCGCCGCAGGCGGCTTATGTGTCGGGCGCCAACCTCGTGATCGATGGCGGCGGCGAACGTCCCGCCTTCCTTACGGCTGCAGCTCCAACGCCTGCGGGCCGCTGATCGCAGTGGCCAATCTCTGGGGGATTTCCCTGAAGCCGATACAAGACGGTGACCGCGTTCTTGCCCTGTCCCGGCCCCACGCGGGCATCTGCAGCGAGGGCCGTGCGACGCCATTCGTCGAATTTCGCTGGACTAGTCCGTTCTGACGATTTCAGCGCATACCTCGCTCCTTAGGCTTGCCACAAGAAAAGAGGCCAGGCATGTGCTGCAGGCCCAGCGCTGACCACACCCAGGAGGAGACTGATGCAGGACAAACCCGTAAATCAACCGACCCGGCTGCAGCGTACGCTGCGCCCCTCGGCCATCGCCGCGGCACTTGCTACGCTGTTCGCACCTGCAGCATGGGCGGACAACTCCGTCGATCTCGGCAACGACACTTCGCTGAGCTACTCGTTCACGGCCAACTACGGCGTGGCGATGCGTACGGGCAAGCCAAGCGACACGCTTCTGTCGCCGGCCAACATCAACGGCGACGACGGCAACCGCAACTTCCATCGCGGCAGCCTGATCACCAATCGCGCATCGCTGTTGGGCGAAGGCAATCTGCAGCACGGCGACTATGGTCTGTTCGTGCGCGGCAGCGCCTTCTATGACACGGCATACCAAGGCACTAACGCCAACAATGCGCCCGGCACCGTCAACCATAGCGGCGCCTTCAACGAGTTCACCACGTATGCGCGCAATTTCCAGGGCCAGCGCGCACAGTTGCTGGATGCCTACGCCTATGGCGCAGTCGGCATCGGCGACACGCGCCTGAGCGGCAAGATCGGTAACCAGGTCGTGGCTTGGGGCGAGAGCCTGTACTTCCCGAACATCGCCGGCGCGCAAGGCCCGGTGGATGCCACCAAGTCGTTCGTGCCCGGCGCGGAAGTGAAGGACATTCTGCTGCCCGTGCCGCAGGCCTCGCTGCAATGGCAGATCAACCCGTCGCTCAGCGTGATGGGTTACTACCAGTTCGTCTACAAGGAGAACCAACTGTTTCCGCCGGGCAGCTTCTTCAGCACCAGCGACATCGTCGGCCCAGGCTCGGAATACCTGATCGCCGGCCCCGGCTTCAACATTCCGCGCGGGCCCGACATCAAGCCGACCAACGCCGGCCAGTGGGGTATCGGCACGCGCTTCCGCGTGGCCGAAGACACCGAGATCGGCCTGTACCAGTTGCGGTACAGCGACAAGAACCCGAGCGTTCTGATCTCGATGTTCCCGACGCTGCAGTACCAGCAGAAGTACTTCAGCGGTATCAACCTGACCGGCGCCAGCTTCTCGACGCAGGTGTTCGGGGCCAACGTGGCCGGCGAAGTGAGCTATAAGGACGGCCAGCCGATGCTGGTCAATGTGCAAGGCTCGCCGACTGCAACGCGCGGCAAGGTCGTGCAGGGCCAGTTGTCGGCCATCTACTCGATCGGCCCGAACAAGCTGGCCAACTCGCAAAGCCTGGTGGCAGAAATCGGGTACATCCACGTGCTCAGCGTCGATCCGGTCTACGGCCAGAGCGTGCTCACGAACTCGCGTGATGCGGTGGCGGCGCAGATCGGCTGGTCCCTCACCTACAACAACGTGTTCGACGGTTGGGACATGACCGTGCCGCTTAACTATGCCCAGGCGATCAGCGGGCATAGCTCGGTGCCGGGCGCATTCGGCTCCCTGTATGGCGCAGGCGACCGCCGCGCCAGCATCGGCGTCACGATGAAGTACCTCAACAACCTGGAATTGAACCTGACGTATGCCAAGTTCATGGGCGGGGCCGACCTCAACGATCGTCCGCTGGCTGACCGCAGCTACGTAGCGTTCAACGCGAAGTATTCGTTCTAAACCGGCACACCGGCATACAGGCACACTGGCCGCCTCCGGGTGGCCGGCATCATCCCAAGGAGACACAGCAATGCGACCCACACCCCGACTGCGCATTCCCGCCATGCTGCTGGCAAGCGGCATGGCGCTCGCCACCGCCGCTTTCGCGGCGAACAGCGCGGACGAACTCAAACAGCTCGACAGCAAACTGACCCCCGTCGGTGCCGAGCGCGCCGGCAGCAAGGACGGCGAGATCCCCGCCTGGAACGGCAAGTGGCTCGGCACGCCGCCGGGCGTGAAATGGCAGGCCGGTGAGCGGTATCCCGACCCGTACGCCAACGAGAAGCCGGTGGTGGTCATCACCGCGCAGAACATGGCGCAGTACGAGAATCACCTGACCGACGGGCAAAAGGCGCTGCTCAAGCGCTACCCCGAGACGTTCAAGATCCCGGTCTATCCGTCGCACCGCGACTTCCGCTTCACCGACGCGGTCTATAAGGAAATCCGCACCCTGGCGCCGACGTCGACCATGACCGCCGAAGCCGCCAACGGCATCAAGAACGCGCCGCCGATCGTTCCCTTCCCCATTCCCAAGAACGGCGTGGAACTGATGTGGAACCTGCGGCTGTCGTCCGGCATTGGCGCCGAGGCCGCCACCTACGACCAGGCCGTGGTTTATCCGGAAGGCAATATCGCGTGGGGGCGCGTGCGCTACGACATTTTCTCCATGCGCAACACGGGCACCGTCGACTCGAAGAACGAACTGTATGACCGAACGTTCTTCCGCCAGACCACACTGCTGCCGCTGCGCGACCGCGGCACGGTCCTGGTCGGCTACTCGCTGTGGGATGACAACAGCGACAACGGCAACCGGACCTGGATGTACAACCCCGGCACCCGCCGCGTGCGTCAGGCGCCCGAGTATGGCTTCGACCAGCCCAATGGCACAGGCGGCTTCCGCACCGTGGATGACGACCGCCTCTACAACGGCACGGGCGTGCGTTACGACTGGAAGATCGTCGGCAAGAAGGAAGTCTATGTGCCGTATGACAACTACAAGCTGATGAGCGCGTCGATCAAGTACAAGGACATGCTCGGCAAGGGCCACGCCAACCCGGACTTCATGCGCTATGAGCTGCACCGCGTGTGGGTGCTGGAAGCGACCCTCAAGTCGGGCTACCGCCACCAGTACTCCAAGCGCCGCCTCTATCTGGACGAGGACAGCTGGATTGCCGTGCTCGCCGACAACTTCGACGCGCAAGGCAATCTGTGGCGCACCAACATGGCAACCACGCTGTATGCCTACGATGCACACACCTTCTACACGGGGGTCACCTTCTACCACGACCTGGCCTCGGGCGCATACCTGGCCGACCGGTTGTCCAATGAGAACGTGATGCCTGTGCTGAACAACAGCCCGCAGTTCAACCCCGGCTACTTCTCGCCGGATGCCGCCCGCAGCTCTGGCACCTGACCTGTGATGTGACGGGCGCCCGCATGGATCTCAATACCAGCGGGCACCCGCCGGCACACTGCTTCCCCACTCCACCATGCAACAAGATCTGATCGCCAGCCTCGGCGAAGAACTCCATCGCGCCCTCGTCGCGCGCGCGCCGGTCGCGCCGTTGAGCAGCCGCGGCCACGGTCTCACGATCGAACACGCCTACCGCATCCAGCAGCGGTTCCTTGCCCATCGTCTGGCAGCCGGTGACCGCATCGTCGGCAAGAAGATCGGCGTGACCAGCAAACCCGTCCAGCAGATGCTGGACGTGCACCAACCCGATTTCGGCATGCTGCTGGCCAGCATGCATTACGCGGAAGGTCAGGCGATTCCCGCCGGCACCCTCATCGCGCCGCGCGCCGAAGGCGAGATCGCCTTCACGCTCAAGCACAGCCTGCGCGGGCCCGGCATCACGCCTGAAGACGTGCTGGCCGCCACCGAATCCGTCTGCGCCTGTTTCGAGATCGTCGATTCGCGCATCGAGGATTGGCGCATCCGCATTGAAGACACCGTGGCGGACAACGCCTCGTGCGGCGTCTACGTGCTCGGCCAGACGCGTGTCAGCCCCGAAGGGCTGGACCTGGCCGCCTGCACCATGACGCTGGAGAAGAACGGCGAATGCGTCGCCACCGGCCGCGGTGATGCCGTGCAAGGCCATCCGGCCGCCGCCGTCGCATGGCTCGCCAATACGCTGGGCGAACTTGGCGTTGCGCTGGAAGCCGGCGAGACCATCCTCTCCGGCTCGCTCGCCGCGCTGATCCCGGTGAAGGCCGGAGACCGCCTGCGCATGCACATCAGCGGCATTGGCAGTTGCACGGCGGACTTTGTCTGACGCTGCTCCCGCGCAAGGGCACGTTGTGCGTGCCCTTGCGCGCCCATCATCCGAAGGAAGCCCCATGGAAAAAATCAAATGCGCCCTGATCGGCCCCGGCAACATCGGCACCGATCTGCTTTACAAGCTGCGTCGCAGCACGGTACTGGAGCCGGTCTGGATGGTCGGCGTCGACCCCGCCTCGGAAGGCCTGGCACGCGCCCGTGAAATGGGCCTGAAGACCACCGACCAGGGCGTTGACGGTCTGCTGCCCCACCTGGAGGCCGACGGCATCCGCATCGCCTTCGACGCGACCTCCGCCTACGTCCACCGCGAGCACTCCGACAAGCTCACCGCACGCGGCGTGCGCATGATCGACCTCACGCCCGCGGCCATCGGGCCGTTCTGCGTGCCGCCGGTCAACCTCGACGCGCACCTGGGCTCGAACGCCATGAACGTCAACATGGTCACCTGCGGCGGGCAGGCGACCATTCCGCTCGTCTATGCAGTGTCGCGCGTGCAGCCGGTGGCCTATGGCGAGATCGTGGCGACGGTGTCGTCGCGCTCCGTCGGCCCGGGCACCCGCAAGAACATCGACGAATTCACGCGCACCACATCGGGCGCCATTGAGAAGGTGGGCGGCGCACGCGAAGGCAAGGCCATCATCATCATCAACCCGGCCGAGCCGCCGCTGATCATGCGCGACACCGTGCATTGCCTGACGGAAGACGAGCCGGATGTGGAAGCGATCACCAAGTCCGTCCACGCCATGATTGCCGACGTGCAGCAGTACGTGCCCGGCTACACCCTGAAGAACGGCCCGGTGTTCGACGGCAAGCGCGTGTCCATCTACATGGAAGTCGAAGGCCTGGGTGACTACCTGCCCCGCTATGCCGGCAACCTGGACATCATGACCGCCGCTGCCGCACGCACCGCGGAACGCATTGCCACCGCACTGCTGGATGGTTCGCTGCCCGCAGCCGAACCGGCACTCGCCTGAGCCTGAGCCCGAGGACAATCGACATGACACAACGCATTACCCTGCATGACATGACGCTGCGCGACGGCATGCACCCGAAGCGCCACCAGATCTCTCTGGAGCAGATGAAGAGCATTGCGCGCGGGCTGGACGCCGCTGGCGTGCCGCTGATTGAAGTCACGCACGGCGACGGCCTGGGCGGCGCTTCGGTCAACTACGGATTCCCCGCGCACAGCGATGAGGACTACCTGCGCGCCGTGCTCGGCGAACTGAAGCAGGCCAAGGTGTCGGCACTGCTGCTGCCGGGCATCGGTACCGTCGAGCACCTGCACATGGCGCATGACCTGGGCGTGCACACCATCCGCGTGGCCACGCACTGCACGGAGGCCGATGTGTCCGAACAGCACATCGGCATGGCGCGCAAGCTGGGCATGGATACGGTGGGCTTCCTGATGATGGCGCACATGGCGCCGGCCGAGCAGCTCGTCAAGCAGGCGCTGCTGATGGAATCGTATGGCGCCAACTGCCTGTACATCACCGATTCGGCCGGCCACATGCTGCCGCACGACGTGACCGAGAAGCTGACCGCCGTGCGCCAGGCGCTGCGCCCCGAAACGGAACTCGGCTTCCACGGCCACCACAACATGGCCATGGGCGTCGCCAACTCGCTGGCCGCCGTGGCCTGCGGCGCCAACCGCATCGACGCGGCCGCAGCGGGCCTCGGCGCCGGCGCCGGCAACACGCCGATGGAAGTCTTCGTGGCCGTGTGTGCACGCATGGGCATCGAGACCGGCGTCGACGTGTTCCGCATCGCCGATGTGGCGGAAGACCTGGTCGTGCCGATCATGGACCACCCGATCCGCATCGACCGCGATGCGCTGACGCTGGGCTATGCGGGCGTGTACTCCTCGTTCCTGCTGTTCGCCAAGCGCGCCGAAGCCAAGTACAAGATTCCGGCGCGCGAGATTCTGGTCGAACTGGGCCGCCAACGCTTGGTGGGTGGTCAGGAAGACATGATCGAAGACACCGCCATGACCCTGGCGCGCGAACGTGGCTTGATGGCCTGATGGCTTGATGCTTTGACCCGGCGGGGACGGCGCCAACCGCATGGCGGGGCGCCCGACCTGCCACCGTCCTCCGATTGGGATCCTCCATGTCCATGACCGCACCGGCCGGCGAGGCCATCGGACCCGACATCGCCGCAGGCGGGCAACTCCCCCGCCGGCGGGTTCTCCTGCTTGTGCTGCTGGGTAGCGGCCTGCTGGTGCTGGCCTGCGTCTGGGCCTTGCGCTGGTGGATGGTCGGGCGCTTCATTGAAACCACCGACGATGCCTACCTGCGCGCCGACAACGTGATCATCGCGCCGAAGGTCACGGGCTACGTGGCCGAAGTGCTCGTCACAGACAACCAGACCGTGATGGCCGGGCAGCCGCTGGTGCGGCTGGATGACCGCCAATACCGGGCCGCCCTCGAGCAGGCCACTGCAACCATCGCCGCACGCCGCGCCGACATCACCCGTGGCGAGGCCGAGCTGCTGCAGCGTCAGGCCGAGGTGGATCGGGCCCGCGCAACACTCGACGGCGCCCGCGCCCACGAAGCCTTTGTGGTTGAACAAACGCAGCGCCATGCCCCGCTGGTGGCCATTGGCGCAGAAAGCGGCGAACGCATGGCCGAGCTGCGCTCCGGTCGCAAGCAGGCCGCGGCCGACGTGGAATCCAACCGCGCGGCCCTGCTGGCTACGCAGCGCCAGGTGGTCGCCACGCAGGCCCAGATTGAGCAGGCCAAGGCGCAGCTTGCAGTGGCGCAAGCCAGTGCGCGCCAAGCCCAGTTCGACATCCACGACACCGTCATCCGCAGCGCCAGCGCCGGCCGCGTGGGCGACCGCGCCGTGCGCGTCGGCCAGTACGTGCAGCCCGGCTCGCGCCTGCTGACGCTCGTGCCGGTGCAGGACCTTTATCTCGAAGCCAATTTCAAGGAAACGCAGATCGGCATGATGCGCCCCGGCCAGCCGGCACGTATTCTGGTCGACACACTCGGCGGTACGGAACTGCACGGCACCGTGCAGAGCCTGTCGCCCGGCACCGGCGCACAGTTCGCGCTGCTGCCGCCACAGAACGCCACGGGCAACTTCACCAAGATCGTTCAGCGTGTGCCGGTGCGCATCCGCGTGGAGGCCGGCAAGGAGGCGCGCAGCGTGCTCGTTCCCGGCCTGTCGGTCACGGTGCATGTCGATACGCGCGGCGCGCAGGCGGCGCGGGAGCGCATCGACCAGGAAGCCTCGCGTGGGTAAGTCTGACCCGCAGGGGTTGGAGCCGCGCGCTCGCGCGGTCGACTGGATTGCCGTGGCAGCTGGCGCCCTTGGCGCGCTGATGGCGAGCCTCGACATCTCGATCACCAATTCGGCACTGCCACAGATCCAGGGCAAGATCGGGGCCACTGGCACCGAGGGCACCTGGATCTCGACCGGCTACCTGATGTCGGAAATCGTCATGATTCCGCTCGCCGCCTGGTTGACGCGGGTCTTCGGCCTGCGCCGGTTTCTGCTCGGCAATGCCGTGCTGTTCATCGCGTTCTCGATCCTCTGCGGCGTCTCGCACAGCCTCGCGCAGATGGTCATCGGCCGCATCGGCCAGGGCTTCGCCGGCGGCGCCATGATCCCCACCGCACAGACCATCGTCGCCACGCGCATGCCGCGGCGGCAGATGCCGATCGGCATGACCATCTTCGGGCTCACGGTCCTGCTGGGGCCCATGCTGGGCCCAACGGTCGGCGGCTGGCTGACGGAGAACCTCGACTGGAGCTGGTGCTTCTTCCTCAACTTGCCGGTGTCGATCGCGCTGATGGTGCTGTTGCGCGTGGGCCTGCCGAACGAGCGCACGGATTGGTCTGGCTTCTTCCGTGCCGATTGGCTCGGTATCAGCGGCCTCTCGATCGGGCTCAGCTCGCTGACCGTGCTGCTGGAAGAAGGCCAGCGCGAACAGTGGTTCGAATCGCCGATGATCGTCTGGCTCGGGGTGATTGCCGTCGTGGGCATCGGCCTGCTGGTGGCCGGCCAGTTCCGTGCCAGCAAGCCCATCGTCAAGCTGCGCCTGCTGGGCAACGCGCGCTACGCCAGCGTGATCGTGATCGTCTTCACGATCGGCGCGGGCATGTACTGCATGTCGTACCTGCTGCCGCAATTCCTTGCCGGCATTGCGGGGTACAACGCCCAGCAGTCGGGGTCGATCATGCTCGTCTACGGCGTTCCGGCCTTCCTGATGGCGCCGATCCTGCCGCAACTGCTCGGCCGCATCGACATGCGTGTCATGGTGATTGCGGGGCTGCTCTGCTTTGGCGCCAGTTGCCTGCTCGATGTCGCGCTGACGGCGCAGTCGGTCGGCGGGGATTTCATCGATTCCCAATTGCTGCGCGGCGTCGGCCAGATGATGGCGATGATGCCGCTCAACCAGGCCTCGCTGGGCGCCGCGGCCAAGGAAGACGCCGGTGATGCCGTTGGGCTGTACAACATGGCGCGCAATCTGGGCGGCTCGGTCGGGCTGGCGCTGCTCGGGGTGCTGATCGACCGGCGCTACGCCTTTCACGACGCCGTGATTCGTGAATCGTTGAGCTGGAATTCACCCACCGGTCAGGCCTACCTGGCCGCCACGGCACAAGGCCTGGTGGAGCAACACGGCGATGCTGTCCATGCCCAGCTCCAGGCGCTGGGCCAGTTGGCCGCGCAGATCCAGCGCGAGGCGATGGTCATGACGTATTCCGAAGCATTCCATCTGCTGGCGGTCGCGCTGCTGCTGTGCATTCCGCTGGCGTGTCTGCTCAAGCGTCCGGCGCCAGGCGGCGCAGTGTCTGCGGGCCATTGAGCCGCTTCCATTTCATGACACCGCCGGCACACTGCCGCCGGTCCAGCGCAGGAAAAAAATCCAGCGCTGTTGACGCAATTGGGTCCCCGCCTTCGCGGGGATGACACTCACTTGCGATGACATGCATGTGGAAGGCATCGTTAAAGCCAGCGTTGTACGCGTGCCGAACATCCGCATAGTGCATTCGTGCGATGTTGGCCCCGCCGCGCGCTGGCATGCTGGGGCCACCTCCGATGACGGATGACCCCCTTGTAGCCTGCTCCGGACATCACAACTGCACCGACGGCCATATTTGGCACCGTCGAGCTCCGGCTCTCTTCGACCCCATCGCGATCCGAGCCCCTCTCCACAAGGATGCAACCCATCATGACGCAACCCAACCTCAATCAAGACCTGCGGGTCGTCGTACTCGGCGCAGGCATGTCGGGCATCTTGAGCGGCATCAAGCTGCTCGAAGCCGGCTACAAGAACGTGACCATCTACGAAAAGGCCTCCCGCGTGGGTGGCACGTGGCGCGAGAACACGTATCCAGGCCTGACCTGCGACGTGCCCTCGCACGCGTATACGTACTCGTTCGAGCCGAATGCCGAATGGACTCGCCAGCTGCCCCCGGGCGCAGAGGTGCAAGGCTATTTCGAACAGACGACCCGCAAGTACAAGATCGACGAACTGATCCGCTTCAATCAGGAAGTTAAGCGCTGCGAGTTCAAGGGCGGGCGCTGGCATCTTGAAACGGCCAGTGGCCTGCGCGACACAGCCGACGTGGTGATCGCGGCCACCGGCGTGCTGCACCACCCCCGCACGCCCAACATTCCTGGCCTGAAAGACTTCACCGGCGACCTGCTGCACAGCGCACGGTGGGACCACGCCGTGCCGCTGGACGGCAAGCGCATCGGCATCATCGGCAACGGTTCGACCGGCGTGCAGCTGGTGTCGGCACTGGCTGGCCGTGCCGGCAAGCTCAAGCATTTCCAGCGCACCGCGCAATGGATTATGCCGGTGGAGAACCCCACGTTCACCGAAGAGCAGAAGCAAGCGTTCCGCGACGATCCGGCGCTGCTCAAGCGCATGCAGAACGACGAGACCTACGTGGCAAACGTGGAGCGCTTCACCACGGCCGTGGCGGACGCATCCTCGCCTGAGATCGCCATGATCGAAGCGATCGTGCTGGACAACCTCGAACGCAGCGTGCCAGACCCCGTGCTGCGCGAAAAGCTACGCCCCAACTACCGCGCCGCCTGCAAGCGCCTGATCTTCTCGCCCGACTACTACCAGGCGATTCAGCACCCGAACGCAGAGCTGGTGACCGACGACATCGAAACCGTCACCGCCAACGGCGTCCTCACGCGCGACGGCACGCTGCACGAGCTCGATGTGCTGGTCACGGCCACCGGCTTCCACGCGGACCGCTTCATGCGCCCGACGCAGATCGTCGGCCGCGACGGCCGCCGCCTGGACGACGTGTGGGCCAAGCGGCCGCACGCCTACCTGGCCATCTCCGTGCCCGAGTTCCCGAACTTCTTCATGCTCAACGGCCCGACGAGCCCGGTCGGCAACTTCTCGCTGATCGACGTGGCCGAGAAGCAATGGGGCTACATCGCGCAATTGCTGGATCTGCTGCGCAGCGGTGAGTGCTCGGAAATTGCCGCCACGCAGGAAGCGCTCGATGCCTACGAGGCCTCACGCCTGGCAGCGGCCAAAAACACCATCTTCGCATCGGGTTGCAACAGCTGGTACCTCGACGGCGAAGGCGTGCCGGCCAGCTGGCCGTGGAACTACGCGCGCTTTCGGGATGTGATGGCTGCGCCGGATCTTTCCGCGTTCGAGCAGATTGTCAGTGGTGCCGAACAGGCAGTGGCTGGTTGATGTCGAGGCACGGCAGCTGCAGATCAGCTGCCCGCCTGCGAGAACATGACAACGCCGGCCAGACTTGGCGTCAGGCCGGCGCTGTTCTGCGCGTCGCAGATCAGAGACCCGACAGGCACCCTCTCTGTCCGGACGCGCTCGGATAGCCGGTGCCCGCGGTGTACGCCGCATTCGACCATTCGCCCTGGATCTTCCACTGCACGCCGTTGCGGAACATCACCAGCGGCGCGCCGAACGTCCAGGCGCATTTGTCACCGTTCTCCTGCCCGTTGCGGTCGTACCAGGCGCCCGGAGAGGCCGGGTTTGCTTGGGCCGCTGCTCCCGTCACAGTGCAGAAGGCAGCTTCCGCTGCCGTTGCCGATCGTTCAGATTGGCGAACCGGGCAAGCCCGGGTAGTAGCTGCCTGCAGCCATGCCGCCATCCACAGCCAGCTCGCTGCCGTGACAGTACGAGGCCTCGTCGCTGGCGAGGAACAGCGTCGCACGCGCGACTTCGTCAGGATCGCCGACACGTTGCGCCGGCACATGGCGGTAGCCCTGGTTGACTTCCTCCAGCGGCGCGCCGGTCGGGTTGGACATCACCGTATTCACGCCACCCGGGTGAATCGAGTTGACCCGCACACCGTGATGGCCCAGCTCCAGCGCCGCCGCCTTGGTCAGCCCGCGCACGCCCCACTTGCTCGACACATAGGCGGCCAACGCATTGACGCCACGCAAGCCGTCCACCGACGAAATGTCGACGATGGAGCCGGCCCCCTGCTGCTTCATGAACGGCGCCACCGCGCGGATACCGAGGAACGTGCCGACCAAGTTGATGGCGACCACACGCTCGAACGCGGCTTTCGACAGTTCGGTGATGCTGCCGAACGCCAGCACCGCAGCGTTGTTCACCAGCACGTCGACGCGGCCGAAGTCCTCCACGGTTTCCGCCACCAGGCTGGCCCATTGGGATTCATCACTCACATCCAGCTTGCGAAAGCGCGCGGCATCCCCAAGCTCACGCGCCAGCGCTTCGCCTTCGGCTTCCAGCACATCCGTGATGACGACGCGCGCACCTTCCTGCACGAACAGCCGGCACGTCTGCGCGCCCATGCCGCGGGCGCCGCCGGTCACGATCGCGACCTTGTTGAGCAATCGATTCATGTTTCTATCCTCTGATTTGGTTTCGTGATTCGTTTCGTGAAGCGTCACGCCATGGCAGGCGCTTAGCCCCGCTTATCCCCAATACGCCTGGCCGCCATCGAGCGGGATCGTCGCGCCGGTCAGGTAGCCCGCGTCGGCGCTGACAATCATGGCGACGGCGCGGCCGATGTCTTTCTCGCAGTCGCCCACGCGCTGCAGCGGAATGGTCTTGAAGAAGGCGGCCGCCTCATCCGGCCGCTCGGCAACCCACCCGGCCATGCCTGGCGACATGGCGTGCGGTGCAATGGCGTTGACGCGGATGCCATCCACACCCCACTCGCACGCTGCAGCGCGCGTGAGCGAACGGATCGCCTCCTTGACCGCCGCGTAGTGGCCATAGCCCGAGGCGTCCCAACGCACGGCTGCGGACGAGACACAGTTCACCACCGCACCATCGCCGCGCAGGTGCGGATAGCACGCGCGCATCAAACGCATCGTGGCAAGCGGCCCCGAGTCGATGCCCTGCATGAACGCCTCGTCCGTCACATCGAGCAGGCGCCCGAGCGGCACCACCTGCGCGTTGTTGACGAGCACGTTGATGCCGCCGAAGTGCTCCGCCACCTGCGCGACGCAGCGCTCGATGTCGTCTTTCACCATCACGTCAGCCACGAAGGGCTGCGCTTCGCCGCCACGGCGACGAATCTCGGCACACGTCTCGTCGAGCTTGCCTGCCGTACGCCCCACCACGGCAATGCGCGCGCCCTCGGCGGCCAGGGCATAGGCAATGCCTTGGCCCACGCCTTGGCCGGCGCCGGTAATCAATGCTACTTTCCCTTTCAGCCGGGTCATGTTCATCCGTCTCCTGTTTGCTGGTCATCACCAACCAGCGTTTTCGCTACGCTACGTTCTGCGCGTGCGCGACGAATCGTCTTTACAGACTACGAGGCGGTGTTGCCCGACGGCGGCATGAAAAAAGGCCCCGCATACACGGGGCCAATGCTTGAAGACACAACTTGAATGAATGCGCCGCGACGGGCGCGAACCTACTGGATCAGGTAACCGCCGTCGGCCGCGATATAGGCACCGTTGACATAGCTGGCACGCGACGAGCCCAGCCAGACGACCACGTCGGCCATTTCCTCGGCCTTGCCGAAGCGCTTGGCCGGGATGCCCTGGAGCATCGCGGCGCGGGCCATGTCGGAGTCCAGCGCGGCTTTGGTCATGGGCGTTTCGATCATGCCCGGCGCCAGCGCGTTGCAGCGGATGCCGCGTGCGCCGTATTCCGCGGCCACCACCTTGGTCAGGCCCACCACACCGTGCTTGCTGGCCGTGTAGCCCGCCGTGCCGGGGAATGCGATCTGCCCCGCCACCGACGACGTGTTGATGATCGCGCCGCCGCCCGACTTGAGCAGAGCCGGAATTTCGTAGCGCATGCAGTAGAAGACGCCCGACAGGTTGATGCCGATGATCTTCTCCCACAGATCGAGCGAATACTCGGGCGTGGCCGTTTGCGGTGCATCCGAAATGCCCGCGTTGTTGAACGCCACATCCAGCCGCCCGAACGTTTCCAGGGCGCGGGCCACCATGGCCTCGCAGTCTTCCGCGCGCGACACATCGGTGCGCACGAACAGGGCATCGCTGCCGGCCTTGCGCAGTTCGGCGGCAAAGGCTTCCCCCACTTCGGCATTCACATCGGCCAGCACTAGCTTGGCGCCGTCGCGGGCGAAAGCCGTCGCAGCCGCGCGGCCGATGCCGGTCGACCCGCCCGTGATGAGCACTACCTTGTCGTTGAATTCTTTCATCGTGATTTCCTCTTGTCCTGTTGTCCTCTTGGGCCTTCGCGCAGAGGCGTCGAATCAAAGATTAGGAGTTGGAACGCGAACCGGCAACGTGCCGCCCCGCTTGCCGACCGAAGAAGGTGGAATCCGCCAGGGACATGCCCGAGCTGTATCCACCGCCCCAGCGCGGCAGCCCGCACGCGGTGCGCCCAGCGGCATACAAGCCGGGAATGGGCACGCGCTTTTCCGTCACCACCTGCCCCGTGGGCAACGTATCGAGCCCGCCCATCGTGAAGTACGAATAGAACGCGTAGTCGATGCGGCAATCCAGTGCAACGAACGGGGGTTCGATCAGCGGCTGGAGCCACTTGGCCCCCTTATGGAACAGTGGATCGGTACCTTCGCTCGCATGACGGTTATAGACCGCCACCGTGGCAGTGAGCGTGCCTGGCGTCATGCCCAGGTCATGCTCGACTTCCTCCCACGTCTCACCCGCTGCGGCAATGCCGATGCGTGCGAACTCGGGAGGCGGCTGGTAAGTCGCGTTATCGACCAACAGGTAGATGCGGTCGCCGGCTTGCTGCAGGATGTGGTGCGCGGTACGGCCATGGTAGCAGTCCTCATTGATGAAACGCTGGCCGCGTTCATTGATGAAAATGCCTTTGATGAGCGACTCGGGCGCGTAGAACGGCAGGGTGGTGAACCCCTCGTCCATGTGGATCGCGGCGCCGCCCACGCTCATGCCCATCAGGATGCCCGAGCCGTCATCGCCTGGGCTGCCAATCGGCTCGCTGGCGCGCAGCAGCTTGGGGGCATGGCGCCGCACCATGTCGCGGTTCATCGCGAACCCGCCGGCGCAGAGCACGACACCCCGGCGCGCACGCGCGTACTGCACGCGGCCATCGGTGCGGACGACCACGCCGTGCACAGCGCCGGCATCATCGGCAATTAGGGCCAGCACGCGGCTGTCGTAGCGCACGTGCACGCCCAGCTTGTCGACACGCGCGGCCAGCACGTCCATCAGCATGCGCCCGCCGCCCCAGCCGACGAATTGCGGCGTGTGACCGCGGGGAGCCGGCTTTGCGCTTTCGACAAACGGCCACGCCTCTTCGCTGCCCGACCAGATCAGACAGTCGTCCGTCTCGGGCTCCATGATCCGCTCGGGCACAAAGGTGTTCTTGTAGACCACGCCCTGCTCGACCAGCCAATCGTAGTGGGCACGGCTGTTGTCGGCATAGAGACGGACCTTGGCCTCGTCCGCATCGGGCCCGCCCGCCATCAGCAGATAGCGGTACAGGTCTTCCGTGTCATCGGTAAAGCCGGCTTGCCGCTGGGCAGGCGTGCCGCCGCTGCCACCCATGTAGATTTCGCCGCCCGACAAGGCGCTGGTGCCGCCGCTGCCGGAAGCCACCTCAAACAGCGTGACGGCAGCGCCGGCCTGTGCGGCCTCAATGGCGGCGCAGGCACCCGCGGCCCCAAAGCCGACCACGATGACATCCGTTTCGAGGTCCCAACGTGCAACGTCCGACAAGCGGTGTGGACGCGTGACAGAAAATTCAGCAGACATGAAGCGCGCTCGCAAGCAAAGAGGTGTCGATCAATCAACGATGGCCGGATGCGCCTGGGCCGGGCTGCCCAGCATCTCGCGGTGGGACGGCGGCTGTTTGCCGTCGGCATCCTGGATACCGTATTCCTGAGCGACTTCTGCGCCGATCAGCACCTGGCCCGACTTGTCCATGAGCTTCGGATCGCGATACAGCGCGTGAATGACCTTGCCAGTGAACTCCGGCGTCTCCGCCATCGCGGCAAATGCGGCGTACTGATCCGGGGCGGCTGCCAGTGAACGCGCGCTGCGCTCGGTCTTGAGCATGCCCATCCAGATCGACACGGCTGCGACGTTGTGGGCGCGCAGGTCCACGGCCATGTCCTTGGCGAACTTGTCGACGCCCACCTTCTGTGCGCCGTATGCCGGCCCGTGCATGTAGCAGCTCGAACCGAACGACGAGGTGAAGGCGATCAGCCCACGGCGTTGCTTGACCATCAACGGCGCGGCAAACCAGCTGGCCACGTAACCCGAGCGCAGGCCGACATTGAGGATGTCGACCATCTCGAGCGGCTTCTGCCAGAACCCGCCGCGCACGGTCAGTTCGTCATGCAGGAAGGTGGCGTTGTTGACCAGGATGTCCAACCGGCCGTGCTCGCGCGACACGCGCTCGAACAGCGTCTGGACGTCACGATCGTTGCTGTGGTCGCACGGCACGGCGATGCCCTTGCCGCCCGCCTTGTCGATTTCCTCAGCGGTTGCCCAGATGGTGCCGGGCAGCGCGGCATCGCCTTCCTGCTGCGAACGGCCGGTGACATACACGGTGGCGCCAGCGGCGCCGAGCGCGAGGGCAATGCCCTTGCCAGCGCCACGCGAGGCGCCTGTGACAACCGCTACGAGCGGCTGGTTGGTGGAAGACACGACGTTCCCCTCGGTGACTGGTCTGGCAGGTTAGGCTTCAAACACGTGATGCAGCGCGCTCGGCTCGATACCGCCCGGATTGAGCTCGACCACGCGGCGCGCCACGCTGTTGGGCGTCACGGCATCCGCATCCACGTAGAACTGGCCGTACCACTCGCGCGCCTGATAGATCGGGCCGTCCGCCTCGCACATGACCGGATTGTCGATGCGGGCCTTGCTGGCCCAGATCGACACGTCTTCGTAGAAGGCCTCGCGCGCCTGCTGCACGTAGGCCTGCGCAATGGCTTGGCTCTGCTCTTCCGGCAGGCTGGGAATGCGCTTGACCAGCACGCCGTAGCGCAGCTCGAAGCTGTTCTGGTCGATCGGCACGTGGCAGTTCAGCAGAATCGAATTGATCGGCTGGCCACCCGCGCTGCCGGTCATCTGGGTGATGTGATAGGCCGGCCCGAAATAGGTGGACAGCGCAGTCAGGCGGTCTTCGCCCGACAGCCGCTTGCTGCAGCCGATCATCAACTGGGTGGCCTTGTGCCCTTCGAACAGGTTGGCGAAGTAATCCAACTTGGTGCCGTGCACCGTGTCGAAGTGGGCCATATCCGAGATGTTGTCCACCAACTCACGGCAGTTGGTGTTGATCACCATCTTGTCGATCGCCCAGTCGTGCCACTCGTCGGAGTAGCACGCATCGATGCGCGGAATGGCTACCTCGGGCGGCGGCGCCTTGCCTTCCGGGTCATGCCAGATGAACAGCAGGTGGTTCTGCTCGCTGGTCGTCCAGCTGCCGATGCGGGCCTTCAGCGGCACGCGCTTGCAGTAGGGAATCTCCTTGCAGGCACCATCGCCGCCCCATTTCCAGCCGTGGAACGGGCAGACCAGTTCGTCGCCTTGCACGGTGCCCGTGCTGAGGTCGCCACCCATATGCGGGCAGAACGAATCCACGACGCGGATCTGGCCCGTGGAATCTGCGAAGGCCGCCAGACGGCGACCGAAAATATTGAGCGTGTGCGGCTTGCCATCGCGATAGTCGGCTGCCAGGCCCAGACAATGCCAACCGCGTGCAAAGCGATCGCCGAGCGGCTTGGCTTCGATCCTATAGCCTGTTGTGGACATGTCGTCTCCTGATTGTTGGCTGTATGCCGCCTGTGGTGGCAGCGCAAAGTGACCTTACTTGCAGCACACGCCGCGTTCATCGTCCCATCGGACTAGGGGCGGCCCTTCCTGCAAGGACCACGCGTTGCGCGCCTGGGAAAATCCTGACCCGCGCGTCCGATAGTCCCGTTAGACGATGTGAGGCCCGCACCCGGATTCGAGAATCGGCAAAATCAACGCAGTTCAAAACAGGAGACGGCATGATCGATTTCAAAGGCAAGACAGTGCTCGTGACAGGCGGCGGCGCAGGCATCGGGCGCGCCATCGTGGAGGCGTTTTCACGCGCGGGCGCACGCCTGGCGGTTGTGGAAGTCAACCCACAGCGCGCGGCCGACGTGCGCGCATGGCTCAATGCCGCCGATGTCGACCACGTGGTCGTGCAGGCCGACGTCACACAGGGCGATCAGGTTGCCCAGCTTGCAAAAGCAGTGGACGAGCGCTTCGGCGGCCTGGATGTGCTGATCAACAACGTGGGCGATTCGCTGATGATCGCCAAGCCGTTCGAGGCGTATACCGACAGCGATATCCAGCGCCTGTATGACGTCAACCTGAAGCAGATCTTCCTGGTCACCCGCGCCATGATTCCGCTGCTGCGGCACAACGGGCCGGGCGGCAGCATCATCAGCCTGTCGTCCATCGAGGGCTTCCGCGCCATTCCTAATTGCAGCGTGTATGCAGCCTGCAAAGCCGCCTTGAGCGGACTCACCAAGAGCCTGGCGCTCGAACTCGGGCCGGTGGGCATTCGCGTCAACCTGATCGCGCCGGAATCGACAGAGACGGCGCAATTGCCGCTGTCGGTCATGATCGCGCCGGAACACCGGGCGCAGATGCCGCAGTGGATTCCGCTCGGGCGCTTCGGCACGCCGGAAGACGCCGCCGGTGCCGCGCTGTTCCTGGCCAGCCCGCTGGCCGGTTGGGTCAGCGGCACCACGCTGCACGTGGACGGTGGTGCGCTGGCAGCCGGCGGCTGGTATCGCGATGCGCGCGGCGTGTGGACCAACATGCCGGTGATCACCGGTAACGGGCTCAATTTCTGAGTACCGCCCCGGGTTAAGCCAAAGAGAAAGGGCCGCTCCGATCAACGTCGGAGCGGCCCTTTCTTCGTTGGACCGGATGGGATGAGCGCCGCGGCGCTGCCTCCCCTCGTACTACCCCTGCACGAGCGTGCAGCGAATCCCGCCCGGCGCGTCCAGCAAGCCCACACAGCGGTTGCAATGCGTGCAGCCACTGGCAGCGCGCGCGTCGGCACGCAGCCGTTCGACAAAGCCCGCGTCATGCAGCAACGTCCGGCCCAATGCCACGGCATCGAACCCTTCTTCGTCCAGCACACGCCGCACGTCGTCGCCGCTGCTGACCCCGCCGAGGTAGATCAGCGGCACATCCACGGCTTGCCGCACGCGGCGGGCCTGTTCGAGGAAGTACAGCGGCTCGAACGGCATCGACGGAAACAGCTTGGGTCCGGCCAGGCGGAAGAAGAAGCGGAAGATCGCGCTGGGTTCGTTGCGGATCATTTCCGGCAACGGGCTCTCGCCGCGGAACAGGTACATCGGCGAGCGGCTGACAAAACCACCGCTCAGCTCGACGGCATTGATGCCGCCCGCGCCCAGCATGTTGCAGGCCTCGATGCTGTTGTTGACGTGCACGCCCCCAGGCAGCCCATCGTCCAGATTGAGCTTGGCAATGAGCGGCATGTCATCGCCAACGGCTGCACGCACGGCCTCCAGCACGCGCAATGGCAAGCGCATGCGATTGACCAGGCTGCCGCCGTAGGCGTCGGTACGCCGATTGGTCGCGGGGCTGATGAACTGGCTCAGCAGGTAGCCATGCCCCATGTGGATTTCCAGCGCGTCGAAACCGGCGGTCTTCAGTCGCACCGCAGTGGCGGCGTACTGCGCCACCACCGCGTCAAAATCCTGTGGCCGCATCGCGCCGGCAATCGGCTCGCCCGCCAGCAGCCCGTAGTCGTTTATCGTGACGGAGGGGCCGCGTGAGCGTTGCCCAAGCGGGCGCTTGAGGCGCGAAAACGATCCGGCGTGCGCCAGCTGTGCCGACACCAGTCCCCCGGCCTCATGCACGCTGCCGGCCAGGCGCCGCAAGCCGGGCATGGTGGCTTCGTTCACGACAATCTGATCGGGGAAGGTGCGCGCGTCAGGCGCCACGGCGCAATACGCCACCGTGGTCAGCGCGGTGCCGCCCCGGGCGATGCCGGCATGAAACGCCACCAGCGATTCACTCGGCTCACCGCCCTGCGTGCGGCCCTCGAAGGTCGCCGCCTTGACGAACCGGTTGGGCAGCGTCAGGCCGGCCAGTTGCCACGCAGCGAAGGCGCGCGTGCTCATGCCACTTCTGAATTGAGCTTGACGGCCTTCGGCTCTGCGGCAACGTTGCCCGACGGCACGCCACTGCCATGCGAAACAGACGACCGGGCAGCACGTGCGTGCTCCTCCTGCTCCACCCCGAGCCACGCCGCCAGCGCCGGCAGCAACAGCACCGCGCCAAACAGGTTCACCAGGAACATGAACGCCAGCAGGATGCCCATGTCCGCCTGGAACTTGAGCGCGGCAAATGCCCAGGTGCCCACGCCGATGCACATCGTCACGGCGGTGAACAGAGCTGCCGTTCCACGCTGGCGCATGGACTCGGCAAAGGCCTGCGGCAGCGTCTGATCGGTTTCACGCAGTTGGTGTTGGAGACGCTCGTACAGGTAGATGCCGTAGTCCACGCCCACCCCCACGCCCAGCGTGATGACCGGCAGGGTCGACACCTTCAGGCCGATGCCCAGGCGCGCCATCAATGCATTGCACAGGATCGACACCAGCGTCAGCGGCACGATGATGCACAGCACGGCGCGCCAGGAGCGGAAGGTCAGCAGGCACAGCAGCGTGATGGCGCCAAAGATCGCCAGCAGCATCGTCACTTCAGCCTCTTCCACCGCTTCGTTGGTGGCCGCCATGACGCCCACGTTGCCACCGGCCAGGCGGAAGGCCACGTTCGGCGTCTGGTCTGCGGCGGTGAAGGCCTTGATCTCCTTGACGATGTGCGCGATCGTCGCGCCTTCGTGGTTGGCCGTATAGATCAGCACCTGGATCGCCTGGCAGTTCGAGGTGTTCAAGCCGTTGTCCGGGTCGAACGCCTTGGCGCCCTGGCTCAGGCCGTCGCTGGTGCGCGGCAGGGCCTCCCAACGTGGGTTGCCTTCATTGAAGGCCCCGATCACCACCTTGCCGACCGACGCCACGCTCACCACCGACTGCACGCCCGACACGCCACGCATGTGCATCTCGAAGCGTTCGATCGCGCTCATCACCGGGTAGTGCAGGCAGCCGTCGTCAAAGCCCTTGGGCTCCACCATCACCGTCAGCACATCCACGCCGATGTTGTACTGGCTCACGATGGCTTCGCTGTCGTGGTTGTAGCGGGAGGTCGAGCGCAGCTCGGGGGCGCCGTTGCCGATGTCGCCCACCTTGAGCGAGCGCGACTGCACCGCGCCAACAGCCAGCAGCACCAGCGACACGACAAACACGCCGATCGCCGGGCCACGGCGGGCCAGGCGGCCGAACCCCGACCACATCGACGCGCCGGCCTCGCCACGCTGCGCCTGGCGCTTGCCGGCTTCGATCACCTTCGGTTCAAGGTGCGTGTACGAGAGCAGGATCGGCAGGAAGATCTTGTTGGTCACGATCATCAGCAGCACGCCCAGGCAGGCGGTAATGCCCAGTTCGCGCACGATGTCGATCTTGATCTGCATGATGACCATGAAGCCCAGGGCATTGGTCAGCAGCGCTACCGTGCCTGGCACGAAGAGCTTGCTGAACGCCGTGCGCGCGCTCTCCACGGAGTCATGTCCGCGCACCACTTCCTGGCGCCAGGCGTTGGTCATCTGCACCGCATGCGACACGCCGATCGAGAAGATCAGGAACGGCACCAGGATCGACATCGGGTCGATGCCGTACCCCAGCAACGGCAGCAAGCCGAGCAGCCAGCCCACCGGCAGCATGGCCACAACCAGTGCCAACAGCGTCGTCTTGCGCGAGCGCGTGTAGAAATACAGCATCAGCGTGGTGATCAGGAACGCAATCGCGAAGAAGATCATCACGCTGGTGATGCCTTCTTCCACATCGCCCACCAGTTTGGCAAAGCCGACGATGTTGACCTCGACGTCCTGGCCCGAGAACTTGGCGCGGATGGCTTCCAGCTCGTGTGCCACGCGTGAATAGTCGATGGCCTTGCCGGTGGTCGGGTCCACTTCGCTCAGCTCGGCGCGGATCAGGGCCGACTTCAAGTCGTTGCTGACCAGTCGGCCGATCTGGCCCGAGCGGGCCACGTTGCTGCGCACCTGATCGAGTTCTTCGGGCGTGCCGGAGAACCGGCCCGGCAGCACCACGTCGCCCCGGAAGCCGTCTTCAGTCACCTCGGTGTAGCGCACGTTGGGCGTGAACAGCGAATACACGCGCGGACGTTCCACACCCTGGATGAAGAACACGTCATCGGTGGCGTGCCGCAGCTTGTCCATGAAGGTGCGGTTGTAGATGTCGCCATCACCCTTCCAGCGCAGGCTGACCAGTACGGTGTTGGCGCCGGAGAAGGCGCTCGCGTACTTGGTGAAGATCTGCATGTACGGGTGCTGCAGCGGGATCATCTTGTTGAAGCCCGGGTCGAGCCGCAGGCGCGTGGCCGACAGGCCCATCGCCACGGTCATGGCCAGGCACAGCACCAGCAGCAGCTTGCGGTACTGGATCAGCGCGCGTGCAAAGAAGGCGACCATGCGGCTGATGCGGGTTGACGCAGCGGCGGCAGCGGCCGCAGGGCGGAAATCAGGGGAGCGGGTCATGGCGTGCTCGCTTGCAATGAATCAGGGAAGGTCAACGGCTGACGCCACCAGGGGGGAGTGCGAAGGTGCTGATGCCGCCGTCGCCACCAATGACCAGGTGGGCGTTGCCCGCGTCAGCCACCGTGGTGAGCGACTGCGCACCCGCGGCCTGCGGCTTGAAGGTGCGGCCATCGTCGGTCGAGACGGCCAGCGTGCCGCCCTGCCCCACCAGCACGACGCGTCCATCCGACAGCTGCGCGCCGCCAAAGAAGGACGTACGCGCCTGGGCGTCCGACGCCTGCCAGGTCGCGCCGAAGTCTTCGCTGCGCAAGACGTTGCCCAGCATCCCGTAGGCCAGCCATGCGCCGTCGCGCAGCGCCAGCACGCCGTACAGCGAGCCCTTGTAAGGCACCTGCATCGTTTCCCAGTGGGCACCGCCGTCTGCAGAACGCAGCACTAGGCCCGACTCGCCCACCAGCATCAGGCGGCCCTTGGCATCGCCCGTCATGCCGTTCAGATGCCGGTCACGCATGGCGTCCGCCGCGGCGTCTTTCCAGCTGGCGCCCTGATCGCGGGATTCAAGAAAGCGCCCGAAACTGCCGAACGCGAACCACGCGCCGCCCGGCTGCATCCACACGCCCAGCAAGGGGTCCGATTGTTTGTCGTCGAATGCGGTCTGCTGCCAGTGCTCGCCGCCGTCTTCGGTGCGCAGGATCCAGCCGCTGTGGCCCACGGCAATGCCTTTCTTGTCGTCGGCAAAGGCGAGCTGCGTCAGGGTCGAGCCCTGGTCTTTACCGACGACGGCGGTACGCCAACTGGCGCCCTGGTCGTCGCTCAGCAGGAGCTTGCCGCGTTCGCCTGCGGCTACCAGCCGTGAGCCGGCATGGGCGAGCCCGTTGATCTGCAGTTGATCCGGGTGCAGCGCGGTGGCCGCAAACGCCGGTAAGGGCCGGGGCGAGAATGCCCAGGCAGCCGTTGCCAGCACAGTTGCCGACATGGCCACACCAATCCATTGCTTCATCGTTGTCTCCTCCAAGCTGTGGTGTGCTGGACAACCGGGGCGGCCTCTGACGGGCGCGTGTGCCTCCGGTGTCCGCAGACGTGGCTGGTTAGGGCAGCACGTCAAACAGCGCGGCAGCGCCCATGCCGCCGCCAATGCACATGGTCACCACGGCGTGCGCAACGCCACGCCGGCGGCCCTCGATCAATGCATGCATGCTCATGCGGGCGCCCGACATGCCGAACGGATGGCCGATGGAGATCGCGCCGCCATTAACGTTGAGCCGGTCGCCCGGAATCCCGAGCTTGTCCTGGCAATACAGCACCTGGCACGCGAAGGCCTCGTTCAGCTCCCACAGGCCGATGTCGTTCACCGTCATGCCGTGGCGCGCCAGCAGCTTGGGCACGGCAAACACCGGCCCGATGCCCATTTCATCGGGCGCGCAACCTGCCACGGCCATGCCGCGATAGCGCCCCAGCGGACGCAGCCCGCGGCGCTTGGCCTCGTCGGCGCTCATCAGCAGTACGGCAGCCGCGCCATCCGACAGTTGCGAGGCGTTGCCCGCGGTGATGTGCTCGCCTTGTGCAATCACACGACCGCCGCTCCAGACGGGCTTCAACCCGGCCAGGCTTTCCGCAGTGGTGTCCACACGATTGCATTCGTCGCGCATCAGGCGGACGGTTTCGGTGCCGGTCTGCGCGCCGGTCTTGTCGAACAGTGCGCGCGTGGTTTCGAGCGAAACGATTTCATCGTCGAAGCGGCCCTCGCGCTGCGCCTCGGCAGTGCGCTGCTGGCTGCGCAGGGCATAGGCGTCCTGCGCGGCACGCGTGATGCCGTAGCGCTGCGCCACCACCTCGGCGGTCTCGATCATCGCCATGTAGGCCGCCGGTTGACGCGCCAGCACGGCCTCGGATTGCGCGCGGTACGCGTTCTTATGCTTGTTCTGCGTTAGCGAGATCGACTCCACGCCGCCCGCCACGATGATGTCGGCCTCGCCGCACTGGATGCTCTTGGCGGCGGTGGCGATGGTCATCAGGCCCGAAGAACACATGCGGTCCATCGTCATGCCCGGCACGCTGTCGGGCAGGCCGGCGGCGGTGGCACACAGGCGGCCCAGGTTGTAGCCCTGCGTGCCCTGCTGCGCGGCGGCGCCGATCAGCACGTCGTCCACTTCAGCCGGGTCGATGCCTGCGCGCTCCACCACGGTGCGCACCACGCGCCCACCGAGCACCGGCGCCTCGGTATCGTTGAATGCGCCCCGGAACGCCTTGCCGATGGGCGTGCGCGCCACGGCGACGATGACGGCTTCTTTCATGCTTGTCCTCGAAAGTTCAGAAGTAGTAACGACTGATGGTGTCGACCACGCAACCCGGCTTGTCCTGCCCTTCGACCTCGACGGTCATGCGCACCACGGCCTGCACGCCACCCTGCAGCTCTTCGGCTTTCACAAGCTCGCCCACGCCGCGCAGGCGCGAACCAACGCGCACCGGCGCAGGAAAGCGCACCTTGTCGCAGCCGTAGTTCACGCCCATCTTCATGTTTTCCACGGTCAGGATTTCGGGCAGGAATTGATTGACCAGGGCCAGCGTCAGATAGCCGTGTGCGATGCAGGCACCGAACGGGCCGTTGGCCGCGCGTTCGGGGTCTACATGCAGCCACTGGTGATCGCCCGTGGCATCCGCGAAGCCGTTGATCTGCGCCTGCGTCACCTCCGTCCAGGCGCTTTCACCGAGCCGCTGCCCGACTGCGTCCAGGATTGCCTGCGCCGAACCAAACACCCTTGCCATGCCTGTCTCCTTGATGCCCCGTGCGTTATGCCTGCTGGCTGCTCACCGGAAGCACTTCACCTGTCATGTACGAGGCGTAGTCGCTGGCCAGGAACACCATCACATTGGCCACTTCCCACACCTCCGCCGCACGCCCGAATGCCTCGCGTGACGCCAGTTGCTCCAGCAGTTCCGCGGGTGCCGATTTCTTCAGGAAATCGTGCAAGGCGATGCTGGGCGCCACCGCATTGATACGGATGCCGAACTCGGCGGCTTCCACTGCACTGCAGCGGGTGAGCGCCATCACGCCGGCCTTGGCCGCTGCGTAGTGCGCCTGTTCTTTCTGCGCGCGCCAGCCCAGCACCGAGGCGTTGTTGACGATGGCGCCGCGCCCGCGCGCCTGCATGTGCGGCAACATCGCCCGCGTCATCCGGAACGTGCCGGTGAGGGTAATGTCGAGCACCCGGGACCATTCGGCATCGTCCATCTCGACTATGCGGCGCGACCCGCCGAGGCCCGCGTTGTTGATCAGCACGTCAGTGCCGCCCAGCGTTTCCTCTGCCGCGGCAACGAGGGCCTGCACCTGGGCTTCATCGGCAACGTTGCACAGCTGGCCGTAAATGGCCTCCAGGCCTGTCTCTTCGCGCAGCTTGGCCACGGCCTCTTCCAGCCGGCGCGGGTGGATGTCAGAGATCATCAGCGCGCGGCAGCCTTCCTCCGCACACCGGCGCGCGGCTGCAAAGCCGATTCCGACGCCGGCCGCCGCCGTAATCAGCACGCTCTTGCCCTTCAGCAGGCCGTGGCCGGGAACATAGGCGGGTGCGGCGCGCACGCCTTGTGCTGCCGTCGGCACAGCGGCGTCGTTGGAAATGGTGTTCATGCTTGTCCCCGTGCCTCGCGCGGCATACCCAGGCCGCGCTCGGCAATGATGTTGAGCTGGATTTCGTTGGTGCCCGCGTAGATGGTGTCGGCGCGGGAGAACAGCGCCATGCCTTGCAGGCGGGTGCGGCGCGTGTCGGTTTCGTCGATGAGGTTGGCGGCAGGGCCGAGCACGTCGAGTGCGAGTTGCCCCAGGCCGCGGTGCCAGTTGGACCAGTAGTACTTGTAGATCAGTGCCTCGCGCTGCAGCGCGCCGCTGTCGCTTTGCTGCGCGCCTGCCAGCATGCGCAGCGCGTTGTAGCGCATGACCCGCAGGCCGCCCCAAGCGCGCGCAATGCGCTGGCGCAGCGCCGGCTGGTTCCACGCACCGTTCTCGCGCGCGGCATCGACGATCCAGCCGAGTTCATGCGCAAACTGCATCTGCTGGCCGAGCGTGGAAATGCCGCGCTCGAAGCCCAGCAGCGCCATGGCGATGCGCCAGCCCTCTCCGGGTGCGCCCACTACATCAGCGGCTTTGGCGCGGGCGCCGTCAAAGAACACCTCGTTGAATTCCGCGCCGCCGCCCATCTGGCGGATCGGGCGGATTTCGATGCCCGGCTGGTCCAGCGGCATCAGCAGGAAGATCAGCCCGCGGTTGCCCTGCGAGCCGGCTTCGCTGCGCGCCAGCACAAAGATCCATTCCGATTCGTGCGCGAGCGATGTCCAGACCTTCTGGCCCGTCACGATCCAGTCGCCGGTGGCGGGGTCGCGCTCGGCGCGGGTGCGCACGTTGGCCAGGTCGGAGCCGGCACCGGGCTCGGAATAGCCCTGGCACCAGAGTTCGGTGCCGTTGCGGATGCCGGGCAGGAAGCGCGCCTTCTGCTCTTCGGTGCCGTAGGCGATCAGCGTGGGACCGATCAGGCCTTCGCCGATATGGCCCATACGGCCCGGACCGCCGGCGCGCGCGTATTCCTCCTGAAAGGCCACCTGCTCCATCACCGACATGCCGCGTCCGCCGTGCGCCTCGGGCCAGCCCACGCAGGTCCAGCCGCCTTCGGCCAGCTTGCGCTCCCAGGCCTTGCGCAGTTCGGGAAACGCTTCTTCGTCGCCCGGTCCGCCGCGGTGTTTCAGGCAGGCGAATTCGCCGGTCAGATGTTCCGCCATCCACGCCGCCACCGATTCGCGCAGCGCAGCTTCGCTGGTGTCCGGGGCGCAGCAATCCACTGAAGTCATGCTCGTTCTCAATCGTTGATTCGCCAGTCATTGCGCATGGCGGCCGGGCGACAGCGCCCCACAGCCACCATGGCCACCGTCATGCGGCCAGCGCGTCGGCAATGCAGTCGAGTGCCGCGGCCGTACCGCCCAGCCAGCTTGCGGCCGCCTGCGCGCGCTTGAAATACAGCTGCGGGTCGTATTCCCAGGTGAAGCCCACACCGCCGTGCAACTGGATGGCCTCCTGTGTGGCGAAGGCGAAGGCCTCGTCGGCCGCGATGCGTGCTGCGGCAATGTCCAGACGCGCCCCGTGCACGGCAGCCTCGTCGTCTGCAGCGATGGCGGCTTGCCATGCGTGCGCGGCGCCGTGAATGGCGGAGCGCGCAGCTTCGGTCATCACCATCATCTGTGCGCAGCGATGCTTGACCGCCTGGAAGGAGGCAATGGCCCGGCCGAACTGGATGCGCTCCGCCGCGTACGCCACTGTGAGATCCAGGCACTGCTGCGCGCCGCCAAGCTGCTCGGCCGCCAGCATCAGGGTGCCGTGCCACAGGGCCGTGCCAATACCACGCGCCACCTCGGGGCCGCGGGCCAGGCAGCCGCCTGCATCGACCGGCAGTGCGTCGAACACGACCGACGCCAGCGCACGGGTGCGATCCAGCGTCTGCAGCGGCTGTACGGAGACGTGCGGGTTGTTCGCCAGCGCTGTGGCGTCCAGCCAGAACAGCGCCAGACCGCCTGCGCCGTCGTCGATGCGTGCGGGCACCAGCAGCCAGTCGGCACCCACTGCATCAAAGACCTGATCGACACGGCCGTGCAGCACGAAACCACCCTCACCGGCTTCGGCCCACACAGACAGCGCCCGCTGCGCGAGTTGCCCTGCCGCATCCGGTGCTGTCCACGCAGGCAGCACCAGAGCGGCACGCGCGGTGCCCGGCGCCAGCGGCTCCAGCCAGGCTTGTGCCGCCGCCGGTGCCAGGCCGCCCTGCAGCGCAGGGGCGGCCAGACAGACGCTCGACCAGTACGGCACGCACGCCAGGCGCCGGCCCATCTGCTCCATCAGCAGCACCAGTTCGGGCGCGCCCAGCCCTGCGCCGCCGGCGTCTTCCGGCAAGGCGATACCGCACCAACCCAGTTCGGCAACCTCGCGCCAGAGTTCGGGGTCGTGTCCCGGAGCCAGCGCTTCGGCATCCACCACCCTGCGCACCGCGGCGGAATCGCTGCGCGCGTCGAGAAACTCACGCGCGGTGTCGCGAATCATTTCCTGCTCGAGCGAAAGCGAAAGTTCCATCGTCGTGCTCGCTCAGGTGCCGTAAACCTTCTGCGCCGGCTGGGCCTGAGCCAGCAACTTGCCGATCGCCGCGCCCAGTTCAGCCGGTTCCCAGCGCGCGCCCTTGTCTTGCTCGGGGCCCGTGCGCCAGCCGTCTGCGATCGAGATCTTGCCGCCAGCGGCCTCGAACATCTGGCCGGTCACGTGGCGCGACTCTGCGCTGCCCAGCCACACCACCAGCGGTGCGACGTTGGCCGGGTCGAAGGCGTCAAAGCCATCTTTGGGCGCCTTCATCATTTCGCCGAACACGCCTTCGGTCATGCCGGTGCGCGCGGCCGGTGCCAGCGCGTTGGCGGTGACGCCGTAGCGTGCCAGTTCGGCCGCCTGCACCAGCGTGAGGCTGGCAATGCCGCCCTTGGCGGCGGCGTAGTTGGACTGGCCCACCGAACCCTGCAGCCCGGCGCCGGAACTGGTGTTGATGATGCGTGCGTCCACCGCGGCACCCGCCTTGGAGGCATCGCGCCAGCGCTTGCCCAGCAGGTTGGCCAGGCAGAAGTGGCCGCGCAGGTGCACGCGCATCACCTCGTCCCAGTCCTCTTCCGACAGGCTGACGAACATGCGGTCGCGGCAGATGCCGGCGTTGTTCACCAGCACATGCACTTCACCAAACGCTTCCACGGCGGCATCGATGATGCGCTGTGCCGTGGCCAGCTTCGTGATGTCGTCGTCGTTGGCGATCGCCTTGCCGCCGGCCGCGCGAATCGCTTCGCTCACCGCCTCGGCAGCCTCGCGGCGAATATCGTTGACCACCACATTGGCACCCTCGGCACCGAAGGCCAGCGCATACGCGCGCCCCAGGCCGCCGCCTGCACCGGTGATGATGACGGTACGTCCGTCGCAGATTCCCATTGCTTGCTCCTGTTCTTGCGCGAGTGCCTTAGAGGCGCTCGATAATCGTCACGTTGGCGACACCGCCGCCTTCGCACATGGTCTGCAGCCCGTAGCGGCCGCCAGTACGCTCCAGTTCGTGCAGCAGTGTGGTCATCAGCCGCGCGCCGGTGGCGCCCAGCGGATGGCCCAGCGCGATGGCGCCGCCGTTCGGATTGGTCTTCTCTGCGGAGTAGCCCGTCTCAGCCAGCCAGGCCATGACGACCGAGGCGAAGGCTTCATTGATTTCCACCGCGTCGATTTGGTCCAGACGCAAGCCGCTGCGCTCCAGCGCGCGCTTGGTGGCAGGAATCGGGGCCGTCAACATCCAGACCGGGTCGTCACCCATCACGCTCATGTGCACGATGCGGGCACGCGGCTTGAGGTTGTAGCGCTTGAGCGCGTCTTCCGAGACCACCAGCAGCGCGGCAGCGGCGTCGGCCGTCTGGCTCGACACGGCGGCGGTCAGCTTGCCGGCGGGCATCAGCGGCTCCAGCGTGGCCATCTTGGCCAGGGTGGTGTCCGGACGCGGCGTCTCGTCGCGCGAAACGCCCTGGAACGGCACGATCTCGCGCGTGAAGCGGCCTTCTTCGATGGCCACCACGGCGCGGCGGTGGCTCTCCAGCGCAAAGGCTTCCATTGCCTCGCGCGAGAGGTTCCAGTGGTCGGCAATCATCTGCGCGGCGTGGAACTGCGACACCGGTGCATTGCCAAAGCGCGCGCGCCAGCCTTCGCTGCCCGAGAACGGATCGGTGAAGCCCAGTGCCTGGCCGGCCAGCATGGCCGACGAGATGGGGATCTGCGTCATGGTCTGCACACCGCCGGCAATCACCACGTCCTGGTTGCCGCTCATTACGGCTTGCGCGGCAAAGTGCACGGCCTGCTGCGACGAACCGCACTGGCGATCCACCGTCACGCCGGGCACCTGCAGCGGCAGCCCTGCCGCCAGCCACGCGCTGCGGCCGATATTACCGGCCAGCGGGCCAATGGTGTCGCAGCAGCCGAACACCACGTCGTCGTAGTCTTCAGCGGGAATGGCATTGCGGCCAACCAGTTCCTTCAGCACGAAGGCACCCAGGTCGGCACCGTGCACGTGCGACAGTCCGCCCTTGCGGCGCCCGACTGGCGTGCGCAGCGCGTCGACGATATAGGCTTGTTTCATGTCGATGTCCTTGTTCTGAATGCTCAAGCGGCGGCTTTGGAATCGCCATCGAAGCGCGCCTCACGCCCTTGCACGAACGCGTCGCGCGCCTCGGTGGAATCGGCGGTCATGTAGGCCTGCAGGGTGAAGCCCTGCTCCCAGCGGTACTTGTCTTCGAGGTTGCCGTCTTCCACACCGTTGAGCGCTTCCTTGGCCAGACGCACCATGGCTGGGCTCTTCGCAGCGATCTTGCGGGCCATCTCCAGCGCGGCGTCACGCAGCTCGGCGCGCGTCACGACCTTTTCGACCGCGCCCAGGCGATAGGCTTCGGCCGCGTCGATCGGGTCACCCGTGAAGTACATGGTCCGCACCTTCTGCACACCGAACATGCGCTGCAGGTGTGCACCGCCGCCCATGGCGCCGCGGTCGATTTCGGGCACGCCGAAGGTGGCGCACTCCGAGGCAACGATGATGTCGGCCGCACCGCAGATGCCGATGCCACCACCCAGCACGAAGCCGTGCACAGCAGCGATGACCGGCACCGGGTTGCGGTGCACTGCACGGAACGTTTCGTAGTTGCCGGCGTTGACGTCCACGATGCGCTGCGGATAGGCGGCCAGTTCCTTGATGTCGACGCCCGCGCAAAAGCCGCGGCCTTCGCCGCGCAGCACGATCACGCGAACGTCTGGGTTTTGGCCAAGCTGCTCGATGGCCTTGGCCAGCGCATGCCAGCCGGCGCTGTTCAGCGCGTTGACGGGCGGGTGGTCGATCACCAGTTCGGCAATGCCGTCCTGCACGTCGATCTTGAAAGGCGCAGCAGCGGATGCGCGTGCGCTGTTGGTTTGAGGTGTCGTCATGGAAGCGGAAAAAGCGGGGCTCGTTAGAGAGTGGCGTCAGCGGCGGCCTGCGGCGCACGCGCCGCTGCTGGTGCCGTTGCATGCAATGCGTCGAGGCGCGCCTGTGCCTGGGCGGCGATGCGCGTGATGATCTGTTCGCAGGAGTCGAGCGCGCCGATGGCCGCAGCGGCCTGCCCGCTGGGCAGCACGCCTTCGTCCGGGTGGCCTTCCACCATTGCGCGCTGGATCAGCACGGGCGCATTGGCGGCCATCATGGCCTGCGCAGCGCTGTAGTCGTGCTGGCGCATCGCGCGCCAGCCGGTGGCGAGCATCTGGGAGGCCCGCATGCCGGTGCGCTGACGCCATTTGTGGGCTGCTGCCAGCGCCAGCCACGTGCGGCGCAGCGGGCCGGCCGCTTCCAGCTCCAACAGCAGCGGGTTGTCGATCATGCGTTGCGGCAGGCCGTCGATGGCGAGCGAGACGCGGATCTTGCCGGCGTCCTTGACAGCCACGTAGCGCTGCAGCGTGGCAGCCGGCACGGGCGAATCGCTCGACATCAGGAAACGCGTGCCCATGGCGATGCCGGCCGCGCCGTAAGCGAGCGCGGCCGCCAAGCCACGCCCATCGAAGAAGCCGCCCGCCGCCACCACGGGCACGCGCACGGAATCCAGCACTTGCGGCAACAGCAGCGTGGTCGGGGTGCCGCCGGTGTGGCCGCCGCCTTCCCCACCCTGCACGGTCACCACGTCGGCGCCCAGCTCGACCGCCTTGGCGGCATGCTTGGCCGCGCCCACGGTGGGCATGCAGACGATGCCGGCTTCCTTGAGCTTGCCGATCATGCGGGCGTCCGAGCCACGGCCGTAGCTGACGGCACGCAGGCGGTGGCGGATCGCCATCTCGACCACTTCGCCCGCGTTCGGCTGGAACATGTGGAAGTTGATCCCGAACGGTTGCCCGCTCAGCGCTTTGACGGCCAGAATCTCGCGTTCGACCTCACCAGGCAGCAGCGTGGCGCCGGCCAGGAAGCCGAAACCGCCGGCATTGCCCGTGGCCGCCACCAGGCGCGCATCGGCCACCCAGCCCATCGCCGTCTGGACGATCGGGTAACGGCAGCCTAGCAGATCGCACAGCACCGTGTGCAGAGCCGAGGTGTTCATTGCGGTGCTCATGCTGCACGCTCCTTGCCCTCACCGCCGTCACGACCATCGCGCTGCGATGCCGCCATGGTACGGGCGTCGTAGCCGCCCAGGCGGTCGCCGCTCGTCAGCTCGTTATGCGCATGGGCGAAGTGGTGCCACGCAAAGGCGGCGTCCATCGCGGCACGCTTGCCTTGCAGCTCTTCAACGTGGTTGATCGCCTGCTTGGTCAGCGTCAGGCCTAGGCGCGGCATGGTGGCCACCTTCTGCGCCAACGCCAGCGTGGTGCTCTCCAGCGCATCGCGCGTGGTCACGCGGTTCACCATGCCCATCTGGTAGGCGCGCGAGGCATCCATGCGGTCGCCCGTGAAGAGGAATTCCTTGGCGATGCGCGGGTTCAGCTCGTAGGCGTGCGCGAAATACTCCACGCCCGGAATGCCCATGCGCACTACCGGATCGGAGAAGAACGCATCGTCCGACGCCACGATCAGGTCGCACACCCACGCCAGCATCAGCCCGCCGGCAATGCATGCGCCGTGCACCATGGCGATGGTCGGTTTGGGCAGATCGCGCCAGCGGCGGCACATGCCCAGGTAGACCTCCTGTTCACGCGCATAGAGCAGTTCGCCGCCCGGCTTGTTGACGTGGTCGTACCAGAGCGATGCGCGCTCGAACGTCTCGTCGATGTCGCGGCCCGGCGTGCCGATGTCATGGCCGGCAGAGAAATGCTTGCCGGCGCCGCGCAGGATGATGACCTTCACGGCATCGTCAGACGACGCGCGGCGGAAGGCTTCATCCAGCGCATACGTCATCTTGGAGTTCTGCGCGTTGTGGTACTGCGGCCGGTTCATCGTAACCGTGGCGACACCGTCAGCGACTTGATACAGCACCTCGGCGTTCGGGCCGAGTTCTTCGGGGGTGATGGCTTCTGTTGACATGGTGTGTTCTCGTCGTTGCTGCCGGTGCGGCGTTGCTCGGTACCCGAATGTGGCGTTATGCGGCGGCGGTGGCCTCTTGCGCAGCAGCGCGGCGGCCCGGCGGGTTGTCACGCACGATGGTGGCGCGCTGGTTGTGCGGATCGAGCTTGGCAATCACGGCCAGTTCTTCCGCGCTCGGTGCGGGCGTCTCGGGCAGTGCCTCGTCAGCGGCGTTGGCCAGTGCGAAACCGGTGGCGGCGCGCACCTGCTCCAGGCTCACGCCCGGGTGCAGCGAACGCACGCGGATGGCGTGGTCCGGGCCGGTGAAATCCATCACGCACAGGTCGGTCACGATGATGCGCAGGTCAGCAAAGCTGCGCATGCCTTCGATATGGCGCGCGGGGTTGTAGCCCACGCTGCAGACCATGTCGACCTCGTCCTTCACAAACGTGCGCGTGCTGTGCGCAGACACGAAGAACGAGTTGGCGTGGTTAATGCTGTTGCCGGGGAAGCCGCGCGCGCCCAGCAGCTGCTTTTTCGGCTGCGCATGCGTGCCGCCCAGGCGAGAGATGTTGGCTTGGCCGAAGCGGTCGATCTGCGTGGGCATGACCATCGCGTGCCGGCGCCCGCCCCAAAGGCAGTCGAACACGCGCGAGTAGCCCATCCAGCCGCTGGCGCGCACCTTGAAGCCCGGCTCGCGCCGGCCCAGCGGCACGGGTTGTTCCACCAGATAGGCTTCGCCGTCGGTCATCATCAGACCCGGGTTGTGCAGCAGACGGGACACGCCCGCAGCAATGCGCGGGCCGGCGCCGATGCCGGTGGCCAGGACCTCGCCGTCGTCATTCCAGACGCGGGACGCAGCCGCGATCATCAGTTCGGCAAGAGTGAATTCGTGGTTGACGCTCACAGTGGCTCCTGAATGCGGGTCAAAGGTCGGTGTCAAAGGACGGGCAGCGGCAGGCCCAGCACGTGGCCGGTGCCGCCGATCTTGGCGAGGTAATCGGCTTCGCTGTTCCCGATCACGTCCTGGCGATAGGCTGCGAAGCCTGCGTCCTGGTCTGCACTGGCGCAGTACGTTTTCAGGTGCGGCACATCAAAGCCGTATTGCGGCCCGCACGACGTCGGGTGCGCGCCGGCAGGTGCATGCACCACACCGGTCACCAGCGAGCGTTCGAACGGGTTGTTGCGGGCGCGGACGAGGTCTTCTTCCTCCAGCGATGGGGTCAGCGTTTCGCAGCTGACGTAGCACTGCTTGGCGGCCCGCGCGAACCATTCGTCGAAGAACGGGTCCGGGCCGTCGATGCGCGTGTTGCCCTTCACGTCGCTTTCGTTGACGTGCAGCAGCGCGACATCTAGCGGAATGGCCGGCATGGCCAGAAGCACCTCGCCATCGTCATACGGCGAGCGCACAGTCTTGAGGTGCGGGCTGTGCGTGAGCAGGTCGGTGCCCAAGCCGACGCGCGTCGGCAGGAACGGCAGGCGTGCGGCTGCGGCACGCAGGCCCAGTTGCAGCATGCCTTCATCGACTTCCCACACGTTAATCGCGCCGCTCTCGCGGGCATTGCGGAAATGCGGCTCCAGCGGAATCACGTCGAGCGACACGAAACCGTAGATCACCTTGCGCACCTTTCCGGCAGCACACAGCATGCCGACGTCCGGGCCACCGTAGGCCACGATGGTCAGGTCCTTCAGCGGCGAGCGCAGGATTTCGCGCACCAGTGCCATCGGCTTGCGGCGCGGGCCCCAGCCACCAATGCCGATCGTCATGCCATCGGTCAGCCGCGCCACAACGTCGGCGGGGCTCATGCTTTTGTCGAGTGTCTTGATCATGGAATTAGCGACGTCCAATGCTGAAATCGTGGCCCCACAGGCTGACCCGTGTGGCTTCGTAGGCGTTGTGTTGGTGCCAGTCGACCTCCAGGCCGCCAAAGCCGTATTCGAGGTCGAAGCCGCCCGGCGTGCGCATGTAGAACGAGATCATGCGGTCGTTGCAGTGCTGGCCGAGCGTGGCCGACATGGGTGTGCCGTGCTGCTGCGCACGATCGAGTGCGCGGCCCACTTCGGTCATGTCCGGCACTTCGGCCATGACGTGCACGCAGCCCGACGGAATTGCCATCTCGAAGATCGCGAGGCTGTGGTGGCGTGCGTTGCCGCAATGCAGGAAGTGGATGCGCTTCTCGGGTTCCGCCGGGTCCGGCGTGAAGCGCACCCGGTAGATATCGGACAGGCCGAAGCCCATCACATCGCGCAGGAAGGCGTTGGTCTCGTCAAAGGCCGCTGCAGGCAGCACGGCGTGGCCCAGGCCCATCGGGTCGGTAATGAAGCGCGGTACGCCCACCGGTGAGACAAAGCGCGCGAAATCTGCGCGCGGCCCCCAGTAGATTTCATGCCGGTTGCCGGACGGATCGCGAAACCATGCGGCCGCCTGCACGCGGCGCTGCGCCAGCTCTTCGGCGTTGGCCTGTACCACTTCGACCTTGGCTTCGCGCAGCGCTTGCAGCGCCTGCTGGAACGCGGCCTCGTCGGCCAGCTCCCAGCCCGATGCGCCGTAGCGGTCTTCCTTTCCGGGGACGATCAGATAGCGAAAATCGCGCTCGTCCATCTTGATGTAGAGCGCTTCGCCTGGCGCCTGGGTGCAGGCCATGCCGAGCACCTGCTCGGCATAACGGCGCCATTGTTCAATGTCAGTGGACTCGACGACGATATAGCCGAGCGCGCGAATATCCATCTTGCTGTCTCCTGGCAAAACTGGTTCTTCACCTGCCGCTTGCTGTACGTCACGCAATGCGGCTTCGATGGAGCCATTGTTCGGCTGGAGACGGCTTCCTACATCGTCTATTGGGACTACGCGAGCGCTCCGGGAAACGCCAGGAAAGCCGGTGCGCGCCGCCCCGGCCGGTTCACGCGTGACTGCGCTTGGCGCCGCCGCAGTCTCAAGACGATGCTCTGGCCGGCGTCACGCAGCACCTGAATCATTCCCCCAGGCAATCCGCGCCCGCCAGCTTGCTTCGAATCCGCTGCGCGAGAAACATCCACGCCGCCTGTTGCGCGGCATTGCGCTCGGTGCTTCGGTGGGAGGTCAGCCAGAGGGCGAGATAGTGCTTCTCGGCATGCGGAAACACACGCACCAGCTCCGGTTCGCGGTCCGCCAACATGCACCATAGCGGCGCGACACCGCCGCCTGATAGAACCGCGCGCTTGAGCGCATCCCAAGAATTGACCTTGGTGCTCACGTGCGCATCCAGGGGGGCGTATTCGATCATCCAGTCAGCAAACGCCTTGGGAATGTCCTCGCTCCACCCCACCCAGATGTCGGACGCACGCGGCTCGTTGTTGCTGGCGGAGTACACCGCGATCTCTGCGGTACCAAGCAGCATGCTGTTGAGGCGGTGCGGCGCCTCGTGCGATACACCAATGCCGAAGTCTGCTCGATGCTCGCTAACGGCGATCATTGGATCGCTGACCTGGTTCACCTCCATGATCACCAACGGGTGACGTTGGCGGAATGCCACGATGTCTTCGATGAACGCGTCTCCGAGCGAAGCCGATACCGCCAGCCGCACCGTCCCCGCGATACCGCCGTGAGTGGGTTGCCGTATTGCGGCGAGTACGCCGGTCACTTCCTCCATGCGGGCCGCGACGGCAAGCACGGAGCGGCCGGTTGCCGTGAGGTGGAAGCCGTGGTCGTTGGGAACCAAGAGTGCACACCCCATGGTGCGTTCCAGAACGCCCACCCGGCGGCTCACGGTTGTCCTGTCGACACCGAGCGCTCTACCGGCCGCCAGATACGAGCCCGTCTTCGCCACGGCGAGAAAGTAGCGAAGATCGTCCCATTTGATCGCGGCGCGTGTGCGTTTTTGCATGACCGATGTGCAAACAAACTCATTTTCTCCAGAGGAAGCGATTCCTACACTAGCCCCCGCTGCAGGTGAATCCGTCCTTGCCCCATGAGCGAGCACAGCATGGGCTTGGCTTCTTATGCATAGACGCGCACGGCTGTCCGAAGCGCACAGGAGGAACGTATGTCAGACGATGTTTTTGCAGGTCAATATCCGAGGGGATGGTTTGCAGTGCTCTTTTCCGACGAAATCAAGCAAGGCGAGGTCAAATCGCTCAGCTATTTCGGTCGCGAATTCGTCGCGTTCCGTGGCGAAAACGGCGAGGTTGCGATCCTGGATGCGTTCTGCCCGCATCTCGGCGCGCACCTGGGCGACGGTCGATGTCAGGGCAACACCATCGTCTGCCCCTTCCACGCGTGGGCGTTCTCTCAAACCGGCCAGTGTGTCGACGTTCCTTATGCCAGCCGCATTCCGATCAAGGCACGCGAAGGGGCACTGGCCACCCACATCGTTCGCGAGGTGAATGAGATCGTTCATATGTGGTTCGATCCGGCCGGCGGCCCGCCCAACTGGGAACTTCCCGTCGACGCGAGCATGAACGGCGCGCCTGGCTGGACGCGCTGGTATTTCAAACGCTGGCGTGTGCGCACGCAGGGCAAGGAAATCATCGAGAACCTTGTGGATACACCGCATTTCACCTATGTGCATGGAGCCCCCATCGAAGACATTACAGTGCATTTCGATGGCCATATCGCATCACAGCGCTCCACCATCGGCGGCCACCCGACGCTGGGCCACAAGCTCACCACCGAGGCCACCTACTATGGTCCGGCCGTGCAGCACGTCACGATGGAAGGCACCTATGCCAGCAAGCAAGTGAACATCCACACCCCGGTCGACACGGAGCATGTCGATGTTTGCTACGGCATCAAGATCAAGCGAGACCCAGCGCTGCCTGATACCGATGCCATTGCACAGGAATACGCCCACTCGGCGCACGAGGCCTTCGATCAGGACGTCGTCATCTGGCAACGCAAGATCTATCGGCCATCGCCGCTGCTCTGCGATGGCGATGGGCCGCTGTTCCAATTGCGCGACTGGTACCGTCAATTCTTTGAGGGCGGCAGACAATGCGCCTGACAACGCAACCCTAAGGCCCTCTGCCACCGCAGAGGGCTCGTGTAGCGGCCGCACCCGTGAACACGACGTCCGCCAATCAATCCTGCGCTTCGTCGTCGGCACCACGCTGGCGGGCCGACTCGCTGCGCAGCGGTTCGACAAGGCGCATGCCAGCCAGCGACCGGCGCGCAAGCTCCTGATACATGCGCGTGCCGGCCGACTTTCTTGCGATGTCTTCCGGGCTCAGTGTGCGGACCACGCGCGCAGGCATGCCTGCCACCAGCGTTCCTGGCGGAACGGCCATGCCGGCCTTGACGAACGCGCCGGCAGCGACCATGGCATCGGCACCCACCACGGCGCCGTCCATGATGATCGAGTTCATGCCGATCAGGGCATTGCGCCCCACGCGGCAACCGTGCAGGACAGCGCCGTGGCCGACGTGCCCGTCCTCTTCGACCAGGACTTCGACGCCCGGATACGAATGCGCGACACAGGTGTCCTGAATGTTCGCGCCACGCTCCAGCCGGATGCGGCCGAAATCGCCGCGCAAACACGCGCAGGGGCCGACATAGCAGTCCGGCCCCACGATCACATCACCGATCAGAACGGCATCCGGATGCACGAAAGCATCCGGATGCACGACGGGCGTGATCCCGTCGAGTGTATAGACTTTCACCATGGGCGGTCACGCCTCTCCGCGCGGGTTCAGGACTCGCGCAAGCGGTACTTGAGGATCTTGCCCGACGCGCTGATCGGCAGCGTCTGCACGAAGGCGATCTCGCGGGGCACCTTGTAGTTGGACATGCAGCGCCGCGCCCAGCCGATCAGGTCGTCCGCAGTGAGGCGGGCGCCATGGCGCAGGACGACATAGGCCTTGCCCACCTCGCCCAGCCGATCGTGCGGCATCCCGACCACGGCGCACTGCGCGATGGCCGGGTGCGAGGCCAGCAGCTTCTCGATCTCCGCCGGATAGCAGTTGAAGCCCCCGACGATGAACATGTCCTTGATGCGATCCGTAATGCGCAGATAGCCGCGGCTATCCAGCACGCCAATGTCGCCCGTATGCAGCCAGCCATCGGCATCGATGGTCGCGGCCGTGGCATCGGCCTGGTTGAAGTAGCCGCGCATGACGTTGTAGCCGCGCACCAGCACTTCGCCCGGCTCATCGGGCGGCACGGGTTGGCCTTGGGCATCTACGCAGCGCAGTTCGACGCCGGGCATGGCGCAGCCGGAGGTCAGCGCCACGGTTTCGGCGCTGTCGCCGGTGCGGGTGAGCGTGGCAAAGCCGCACGATTCCGTCAGGCCGTAGCCGGTGTGAATGTCACGCAAGCCCAGCTCGGTGCGCATGCGCTCGATCAGCACAGGCGGGATCGCCGATGCCCCGGTCACGGCCATGCGCAGTGACGACAGATCGAACTCGCGCAGGCGCGGGCTGTTCAGCAGCGATTGATACAGCGTCGGTGGCCCGGGCAGCACGGTCACGCGTTCGTTCTCGATGCGCGTCATCACCGCATCGGCGTCGAACACCAGGTGGGGCAGGATGGTAGCGCCGCGCGTGAGCGCCGCGAGCCAGCCGGCCTTGTAGCCGAATGTGTGGAAGAAGGGGTTGACGATCAGGTAGCGGTCGCCGGTCTCCAGGCCCGTGATAGACGCCCAGCCATCGACCGCGCGCAGGTTCTGCGATTGCGATGTCATCACGCCCTTCGGGCGGCCGGTCGTGCCTGAGGTGAACATGATGTCCATCACGGTTTCACCGGTCACGCGCTGCTCGCAGGCGCGGAATTGTGCATCGTCCACCTTGCCGGCCAGCGCAAGGAAATCCGCCCACAGCAGTTCTCCGTCGACCGTGGGCCGCTCCGCACGCGGGCGCAGCACCACCACGTGCTCAAGGCTGGCCGGCTTGTGCGGCGCCAGGAGTTCCGGATAGGTCTCGCCGAGGAAGTGGTCGATGCAGAAAAGCACGCGGGCGCCGCTATCGGCCAGCGTGGCCGCCACCTCCAACCCCTTCATGCGGGTGTTGATCGGCACCAGCACCGCACCAATGCTTTGCGTGGCCAGCGTGGTCAGAATCCATTCGGACAGGTTCGGCGCCCACACGGCCACGCGGTCGCCGGGTTCGACCCCCAGCCCGAGCAACGCCTTTGCGACTTCGACACGCTGCACATTGAGCGCGGCGTAGGTGAGTCGCAAGCCATCCTCCTGGATGGCCACGCGTTGGTCGTACTGCTTGGCGGCACGGCAGAGCAGCTCGGGAATGGTGACCGCGGGCTGCGCGCGCTCCAGCTCGGAATCGCGCGTCGTGGCGGCGCTTTCGATGGTGTCGGAAGTGATCATGTCAGTCCGGGAATTTCAGGTGAACTTCATCGCCGACAGGCACGGCCTGGCAGGCCAGCGTCCAGCCGGCCTCCAGGTCGGCCGCATCCAGTACATGGTTTTCGCCCAGCCTGACGCTGCCGCCTTCGACGCGGCACATGCACGCCCCGCACAAACCGGTGCGGCACGAATTGGGGGCCGCAATATCGGCGCGCAGCAGGGCATCGAGCACGGTTTCACCGGCCTGGGCGGTGACGCGATGCGCGGTGCCGTCCAGCTCCACCGTCATCGGCACCGGCCCACACGGGGCCAAGGCTTCGGCCTCCGGCGCCGCCGTCGACGCACGTGGCGCTTCGGCTGGAGGCTGTGCGGGCGCGGCGCCAAACCGCTCCAGATGGATGTTGCCCGGCGGCACGCCAAGCGCCTGCAGCGCCGCCTGTGCGCAGTCCATGAACGGCGCGGGCCCGCAGATGAAGCAATCGGCCAGGCTCCACGGACGCACCAGCTCTTCCAGCTGACGCGACGAAGGCGGCCCCAGCACGCTGTCGAGCCAGTGGATCACGCGCAACCGCCCCGGGTGCTGCGCTGCCAATTCGCGCAGCGCATCGCGGAAGATGATGGCGTTCTCGTCGCGATTGGCGTACACGAGCGTGATGTTGCCGCGGCCATGGCGCAGCGCGGCTTTGGCGATGGACAGCACCGGCGTGATGCCGCTGCCGCCAGCCAGGAGCAGGAAGTCGCCATGCAGCGCGCGCGGCGTGAATACACCCGCCGGCGGCATGACCTCGATCGTGTCACCCGCGCCAAGGTGATCGCAGATCCAGTTCGAGACTTGTCCGCTACGCACGCGCTTGATGGTCACGCGCAGCGCATCGTCCACCTCGGGTGTGCTGGAAAGCGAATAGCAGCGCTGCTGCGCGGCACCGTTGACGGGCACCCTGAGCGTCAGAAACTGGCCCGGCCGGTAGGCGAATACGTCGCGCAGCGATTCGGGCAGATCGAACACCAGCGACCGTGCATCGTCGGTTTCGGCCACGACCTCGGCAATCTGCAGCCGATGAAATTGCGGTAGCACCATGATGACTCGCTTCAGGCCAAGCCCATGATGGTTTGCGCATTGTCGATGCGCAGTTCGGCGCCATTGATGAAGCGCGACTCGTCGGACGCCAGGAACAGCACGAGATTGGCAATGTCGCGCGGGTCCGCCATCCGTTGCAGGGCGGCTTGCCTGCGTGCGGAATCTTCCGCGCTTGCGCTGGCCGCCGGCGGCAGCAGTGCCTCCGTCATCGGCGTCAGGATGCCGTCCGGATGCACCGAGTTACAGCGGATCCTGTAGCCCTGCTGCTTGCAGTGGGCCGCCACGCTGCGCGTGAGTGCCGCCACCGCACCCTTGCTGGCGCTGTAGGCACAGAAATGCGCCATGCCACCCAGCGCTGCCACCGACGACATATTGATGATCGTGCCGCCGCCCGCCCTCATGGCCGCCACGCCGTATTTGCAGCCGAGGAAATAGCCATCGGCATTCACGCGCATGATGCGTTGCCACAGGTCGAGCGTGGTGTCTTCCACCGTGCCCAGGGCGAGGATGCCGGCGTTGTTGACCAGCACGTCCGGCGCACCGAAACGCGCTTGCGTCGTGGCCATCACGCGTTCCCAATCCGCCTCGCTGCTGATGTCGTGCTTCACGAAGACGGCGGCATCGCCAATCTCGCGTGCCACGGCATTTCCGCTGTCTTCATCGCGGTCGGTCAACACCACGCGTGCGCCGTGGCGCGCCAGCAGCAGCGCGTCTTCCTTGCCCACGCCGCTGGCGGCGCCAGTCACGATGGCAATCTTGCCTTCAACACGATGGCTCATAGTTTTACCCCTTCCTTCCTGCCAATTTCCTGCGGGCTTCAGACCGCGCACATGCCCATCAGCGGTGCCGACTTGGAATACTGGCCGTCCACATACACCAGCGGTGCCACTTCGCCCGACAGGCGCACTTCACGCAGCCGGCCGATGAAGACGGCATGCGTGCCGTAGTCGAAGCGCCCGTCCTGCTCGCAGATCAGGGCCGCCTGCGCATCGCGCAGATAAGGCACGTTCTGCGGATCGGCATCCCACTCGGCGGTCGTGAAGCGGTCTTCGCCCTTGAGGCGGCCGCTGCAATCCACCGCGATCTCGCGGTGGTCAACCGCCAGCAGGTTCACGCAGAAATCCACGCCCGCATCCAGCGGCGGATAGATCGACGAATTGCGGTTGATGCAGATCAGCAGCGAAGGCGGATCAGCCGACAGGGAATCGACTGCCGTCACCGACATCGAATAGCGCCGCTCGCTGTCGCGGCAACTCACAACCGCGACCGAACGGGCCATGCGCCGCATGGCCGACAACATGTCTTCGCGCAGCTTGGTGGAAATGTCTTGGCTCATGATGCGTCTCCATGTACAAGGGCGCCGCCACTGCGTGCCCCAAAAAAACGTGTCCTGCGTTCGTCTTCCTACGCCGCTGCCGTCGCTCGCTCAGGCTCTTGGCTGCGGACAGCAACTTCGCTGGCCAGCGTGTCCGCCGCGATGAAACCGAACGTCATGGCCGGCCCGATCGTCGAACCCGCGCCCGGATAGCTCGTCCCCATCACCGAAGCGCTGGTATTGCCGATGGCAAACAAGCCCTCGATGCACGAGCCGTCCTCGCGCAGCACGCGGGCACGCTCGTCCGTCAGCAAACCGCCCTTGGTGCCGATGTCGCCGGCGTCGATCCGCACGGCGTAGAACGGCGCGCGGTCGATCGGCGCGAGGCAGGGGTTGGGTTTCGTGCTCGGGTCGCCGTAGTAGGTGTCGAACACGTTGTCGCCCTTGCCAAACTCGGTATCCACGCCGGTTGCCGCATACTCGTTCATGCGGGCCGCGGTGGTAGCCAGGCCGGCACCGTCGATGCCCGTCTTGGCGGCGAGCGCTTCCAGGGTGTCGGCGCGCACCAGCAGGCTGCGGAACGCTGCGGGAATGCGGTGATCCGGCATGACCGAGCCCGGCAAGATCGGCCCGCACGCAAACTTGTGCCGAAAGGTCGCGTCGAACACCATCCAGGCCGGCACGCTGCAGCCGGTCCGTTCGTGATCCCGGTACATGGCCGGCACGAATTCGGAATACGGCGCGGCTTCGTTGACGAAGCGCCGCCCCTTGCCATTGACCACCATGCAGCCAGGTGCGGCACGCTCGATGAAGATCGCGCGCTGTTTCTCTTCGCCCACCACGTGCACGGTCGGCGCGCCCCACACGTGCGACATCAGATCGAGCGCAGCGCCAAGACGCTGTGCGGCGCGAATCGCGTCACCGGTGTTGTTGGGCGGCGTGGCACTCCATTCGGCCTGGGTCGGGCGCGGCAGATACTGCTCGCGCATGGCCTGATTGCGCTCGAAACCGCCTGCGGCAAGAATCACGCCGCGCCGGGCACGCACGCTCAGGGGACGCCCTTCGCGCGTGGCTTCCACGCCGGCAACACGCTGGCCCTTCGGGCCGTCTTCCACTATCAGATCGTTCAGCGCCGTGTCGAGCCAGAGCGGAATCTTGCGTTCGAGCATGGCGTGGCGCAGCCCGCCCGCGAGCGCGTTGCCCAGCGTCAGCCGCTTGTCGCGCGGCGTCTTGTGCCGCCAGCCCAGGTCGAGCCAGTAGCGCGCAAACTGCCGCACCGTCACGCCAAGCCAGCCGCGCGAACGCGTCCACATGGTATGGGCCTCGGCTGACGTCACCGCCACGCGGCCGCCAACCAGCGTGCCGGGCGATGGCGGCCGCAGGCGTTTGAACTCGTCACCCAGCGCGGCGCCGTCGAACGGCATCGGGTCCAGCGCGCGATAGCCCGGCATAGCGCCCGGCAGACGCTGGAAGTAGTCGGCATAGCGCGGCAGCGAGTAGTAACGCACGCGCGTGCGCTCTTCCAGATAGCGCAACATGCGCGGCGCCTGCTCAAGATAGGCGCGCAAACGTTGCGGTGACGACAGCCCCTGCGTGCAGGCCTCAAGGTAGGTGAGCGCCGCATCGTAGCTATCCTTACCGCCCGCCTCTTCAATGTGGTGGTTGAGCGGGATCCAGATGCCGCCGCCTGACACCGCAGTGGTGCCGCCGTATTGGCCGCTCTTCTCCAGCACCACCACCGACAGCCCTTGATCTGCCGCGCGGCACGCAGCCAGCATGCCACCCCCACCCGAGCCAACCACCACCACGTCGAACTCCACAATCTGGGCCGCCTGCGCCTGCCCAGAAGTCTGCCCGAATGCCTGTGCCCCGCTCTTGCTCTCGCTCATGCTCCGCTCCTTCCGCCTCAGATGAAGAAGTCGGTGTTGGTGCGACCCATCATCACGCCGCCAAAGTTCTGGCCGAAGCGATCGACATTGTTCGCGTAGTGCCCGCGTGCGGCGTGCAGGTCCAGGAAGCGGCGGACCAGCGGATTCGTGTTGTAGATACCGTTGCCGCCGGAATAGCGCAGCAGGCCGTTGGCCAGCCGGGCGCAGCGCTCCGCCACCTGCGAAGACTGGTAGCGGAAATGCAGCCGGCGCTCGAGCTCGATCTGCTTGCCGCTCTTGGCAGCTTCCATCAGTTCGTTGAAATTGCGCTGCAGGATGATGCGCATCTCGTCGATGCCCACGGCGGCTTCGGCACAGGCCAGTTGCGCGCCGCCATCATCGGCCGTCTTGCCGCCACTGTTGGCACTGACGCGCCCGTTCGCAAAGCCGAGGAAGTCTTCCAGCCCCCCCTCCAGCGCGCCGATGCAGGCCGTGCACACTGCGCGCACGAAAATCTGCGCGAACGGCAGGCGATACAGCGGCGAATCGTTCAACGCCAGCCCGGGGCTGGTACCCATGGCGCCATCGGTGGCGCGGTGCGTGCGGTAGTCGGGCACGAACACATCATCGACGATGATGTCGTGGCTGCCGGTGCCGCGCAGGCCCATCACGTCCCAGTTGCGGGCGATGGTGTAGTCCGCGCGCGGCAGCAGGAAGGTGCGGTACTCCGGCGGGTTACCCGGCGCAGACGGCGGCACCAGACCGCCGAGGAAGATCCAGTCGCACAGCTCGCTGCCGCTGGAGAACTTCCAATGCCCCGACACGCGGAAACCACCTTCGACCGTGGTGACCTTGGCCACCGGCATATAGGACGAGGCAATCAGCGTGGCGGGATCCTCGCCCCAGACTTCCTGCTGGGCACGCGCGTCAAACAGCGCCAGCTGCCAGTTGTGTACCCCGATCACGCCATACACCCAGGCGGTGGACATGCAGCCCTTGGCCAGGGCCATCTGGATGTCGAAGAAGGTCTGCGGGTCCAGCTCATAGCCGCCATAGCGGCGCGGCTGCAGGACCTTGAAGAAACCCGCGGCCTGCATGTCGGCCACGGTTTGCTCGGGAACGCGCGCGCCCTGCTCGGCTTGCTCCGCGCGTTGCGCCAGGGTAGGCGCCAGGGCGTGAGCGCGCGCGATCAGTTCTGCAGCCAGGGTCTGGGAATCGAAGTCTCGGTGCACCGCTTGTCTCCTCTTGCCGATGCCTGCGTCGGCATTTCGTATCGTGGCTTGATGCTCGCACTGCAACCGCCGGCTGCCATCGTCTGAGGGGACTAGGCAGCCGGCGGCCGGCAGGCATGTCAGGCAATGCGCAGCGCCTGGCCTTGCTTGCGGAAGTGCGGAATGACGTGCTCGCCGATGTTGCGGATCGTTTCGAGGATCACGTCGTGCGGGATGCCGCCCATCTGGAAAAGGAAGAGGATCTCGTCTGCGCCGGCGTCTAGCAGTCGCTGGACATAGCGGATGCAGTCTTCCGGCGTGCCGTAGGCATCCTGAGCGACGGTGTAGTTGCTGAGGTGCTCGTCGCCGATGGGGATGTGCTCTTCCGACAGGTAGGCCACGACCTTTTCCTTGTCCTTGGCCAGCAGCGCTTCCTGGTCTTCGGCCGAGAGATGCTCGTCGACCGTCGGTGCTGGGCCGCCCTGATACCAATAGGCGATCGACTCCGCGAAGAATCGCTGGCCGCGCAGACCGATCTTGCGTGCCTTCCCGCGATCGTCGAGCACCGTTGCCGCGCACAGGGCTGCAAGATGCTCGGTCGGACGGAAACCGACCTGATTCTCCGCTTTCCGGTTGCGGAAAGCCTCGCGGTAGATGGCGTTCTTCTTGGCGATCTCGTCCGGGCCCGAGAAGCCCAGCACCAGCGCGCCAATGCCGCTCTCGCCAGCCGTCACCAGCGTATGTTCGCGGGTGCAAGCCATGTAGAGCGGGGGATGCGGTTGCTGCAGCGGGCTCGGATGGATCGGGCGGCTCGGGATCTTGATGTACTTGCCGTCATGCTCGACGTGCCCGTCCTTCAGGATCTTCGGGATCAGGTGCATGCTTTCTTCGATCATCGGCTGCAGCTCGGCGAGGTCGTAGCCGAAGGTGCCTGCCTCCTGTTGCGTACCGCCCTTGCCCATGCCGAAATGCACGCGGCCGCCCGACAAGATGTCCAGCGTCGCAATCCGTTCCGCCACCTTGACCGGATGGTTCATTGCCGGCGGCAGGCACACCACGCCATGACCGATCCCGAGGCGGGTGGTCTTGCCGGCGAGGAAAGCGAGGAACGTCTCGGGCGCCGACATATGCGCATACTGCGTCAGCGCGGTGTGCTCCACCGCCCAGACATTGTCGAAGCCCACCTGCTCAGCAAGTAGCGACTGCTCGATGATCTCGTTGAAAACGCGCGCTTCGTTCTTGCGCGACGTGTCGACCATCTGAGCTTCGTAGATGATGGAGAATTTCATGTGGAATCATTCCAATTGGGCTGAATTGAACGGAATATCGCGGAATCAACCGCACGGGATACGCCGGTCGTCGTCTGTGGCGTCGCACCATGTGGCGCCAGCGGCGGCGTGGTGACTTTGGCCCGCGTGTATGCAGTGTCATCGGGCGACAGGCTCGCAACATCGTCTGATTGGATTATGCGAAGCGGCGTGCGGTCCCTAAGATGTGCCGTGGTGCGCCGACGCACGGGCCGCTCAGCGGTATAAGCCGTGCACGGCGCACCGCCTTCGCATACGCGTCATCACCCGGCCGCCACGCGCGCGGCATCGCGGGCAGGCGCGCGTGCCTCGTCATTGCGGCGCTCGTGCGCCTTATCCGTGGGGAAGACTCAAATGCAGTGCAAGCTTCTGCTGTATCCGGTTGACAGCGTCTCGGCCGCGTTGCCGTTCTTTGAGCAGGGCCTGGGGCTCGCCGTGAAGTTCAGGGACGGCGAACGCTATTGCGCGCTGGATGCCGGTCCGCTGACGATCGCGCTCGTGGCCGGCGGCGAGCGGCTGCATGCTCAGCCCGCGCCGGCCTTTGCGGTGGTGCCTGGTGAGGACATTCGCGAGGCGCTAGATCGCTTGCTCGCGCAAGGCGCGCAATTGGCCGAGCCGTTGACGCAGGGGCCGCACGAGTGGCGTGCTGTGGTGACCACACCGCAAGGTTTCCCGCTGGTGGTCAGCGCCAAGCTGGACAACAAGTAACGGCGCAAAGAAACAGGCCCTAGGCACGTCATGCCTGGGGCCCGTCGGGAAGGGTGAAGAAGGAACGCTAGCCCAGCGACACCACGCTGCTCAGCAGCATGCGCACCAGCGTCGCTTGCCGGGTCACGCCGGTCTTGGCGAAGATCGCCCGCAGATGAGCACGCGCCGTATTCTTGGCAATGCAAAGTTCATCGGCGGCCTCTTCGAGCGTGAGACCATCTGCCAGCTGCAGCGCGAGCTGCGTTTCGGCCGGCGTGAAATCGAACAGCTTGCGCACGACCTCTTGCGAGGCCTGCGACTTGCGCTCCGGATCGCGAATGAAGATCACGCAGGCCGGCCGGTGCTTGCTGTCCTCCGACCACTCGCCCAACGGAATCGAGCGGATCAGCACGCCAAAGCGCGCCTTGCCCGAAGGCCGCGTGATTGACATCGCCTCCACCACCGGCAGCGCGGTGCTGCAGTAGCCGGAGACGGCCTCGCGCAAAACGCGCTGGAAGCGCCGGTTCTCCTGAGCGTAGTTCACCTCAAGCGCACCCTTGACCAGGCTGATACCGTCCTTTTCGGCGAGGATTTCATCGGCCGCCGAGTTGGTGCGCATGATGGCACCGTTCTGGTCGAGGATCGCCATACCCACCAGCATGCGGTCGATGGCCGAGGCATAGAGCGTGCGCTCCGTCTCCACCACATCCATGCGCGAATGCAGATCCACGGCGCGCCGCAGATGCGGCACGATCATGCTGCAGAAGGCCTTGTCTTCGGCGCTGAAGTCGGGGCCGTCATGTCCGCGGCAGACGCGGAAGCGGCATTCTGCACCGTCGTCGGTCGTGATGTCGGCACCGAGGATGTAGCGCACGTCAGACGCCTTGAGGAACTGCTGGTAGAACTCGCTGTTGCACCAATGGCTTCCGCCAAGGTGCTCATCAATCGTGACTAGGCGATCCGTCGGCAATCCGATGAAGGGGTCGAGCGCGTAGTAGTAGCTGTTGTAAATCGCGTCGCCCTCCATCGTGGAAAAACCCTGGGGAGAAGCATGAACCGCCAGCGAGAGCCGATCGGCTCCCGGCGCACGCAGGATCAGCGATACAAAATTCGCGCACAGATGCGTGCGGATCAGCTCAAGGGCACGGCTCCATGGCACCGGGTCCATGGCCCCCTGATAGACCGAACCCAGCAATGCACCAAACTCCGTCAGGGATAACGGTACAGACTGGGCACGTACGTTCCCCCCTTCGGTCTGGGTGGCCTCCATCAACATACTTGTCGTCTCCAATGCTCGCGCCCTGCTGCGTGGCGAGGCGTCGTTTTTTCCGGGGCACACTCCCCATTTTTGGTCGGGCAATTATAGGAGTCGTACGGGTCTGAGCTAGTACCGGAAAGCTAGTGGTTTGCCCGAATCTTCACCACTCCAATACCCGAACTTTTCACCCTTGGAACGTATGCATGCTCGGGGTATGACCCGACCTTAATGTGGTCCAGCCCAGAGGCCCTCACCTCGTTCAAATGGACGATGTCCGGCATGTAGTCACCCGATAGAAAGAAGCCATGCGCGCCAGATGCGCAACTTCATGATCGGTACATCACAAAGGAGACCCACATGCCATCCAGCCAAGTCAACGCAGCCTATCGGACGGCGGTCATCACCGGCGCGGCAGGCGGGATTGGGCGTGCATTGGCGCATGCGCTCGCGAAACAAGGCCATGCACTGGTACTGGCCGACATTGACGCCGCAGCGCTCGCGCACGTGCAGACAGAGATCGAAGCCTATGGTCAGCCCGTGGCGAGCCTGCGCATCGATGTAGCGGATGCATCGCAGATCGAGCAGCTCTGCGCGTTCAGCTTCGGGCGGCTGGGGCACGTCGATCTGCTGGTAAACAACGCCGGCGTGCTGGCGACCGGCCCATGCTGGGAGCTGGAGACGCGCGTGTATGAACGGGTGCTCAACGTCAATTTGTGGAGCGTCATCCATGCGCTGCGTGCCTTTGTTCCACGCATGAGGCAACAAGGTCAGGGGCACATCGTCAATGTCGCGTCGATGGCGGGGCTCGCTGTCGGGCCCTGGCTGGCGCCTTACACGCTTTCCAAGCAGGGCGTCGTTGCCCTGAGCGAAGGGCTGGCGCTGGAACTGCAGGCGGCGGGCCTGCCGATCAAGGTCTCGGTGGTCTGCCCCGGCCCGGTGGCGACCGGCATTGCGCAGAACCTGTCGACCGAGGCGCCAGGCGGCGTAAGCCACATGAACCATGCCCTGCGCACGGGCATCGCCCAGGGCATGACGGCCGACGAGATGGCACAGCACATCGTCGCGGGCATTGCCGCCGGCGACTTCTGGATCATGCCGCACGACGAAGCGCGCGCCGCCGCCAAGGCACGCGCCGACCGCATCGTGCAAGGCGAAGCGCCGAGCTTCGCGATCTGACCTCCATCGACGACAGGCAAACCGGCCGTCTCGCCGGTGAAGGCCTGTTGCCGTCCTCACCTTCATCAGGAACCGAAGATGTCGCACGATCCGCAAGTCCGCGCGCTGCTCGACAACATGGCGCAGATGCCTCAACTCGACTTTGACATGCTGTCGCCCGAGGTCTACCGGGCCATGCTGGCACAGATGCCGCCGTTCGCACCCGGTGATGCCATGGCGCAAGAGCGCGCGCTGACCATACCCGGAGCCGCCGGCCCGCTGCCTGCGCATCTCTATGTTCCCCATGGCGATGGACCGTGGCCGCTGACGGTGTTCTTCCACGGCGGCGGCTTTGTCACCTGCGGCATCGAAACGCACCACAACCTCTGCCGCTCGCTCGCTCAGCGCGCCGGCACGATCGTGCTTTCGGTGGCGTACCGTCTGGCGCCCGAAGCGCCGTTTCCCGCGGCTGCCGACGATGCCTGCGCAGCGGTGCGCTGGGCTGCCAGCCATGCAGAAGAACTTGGGGCGCGCAGCGGCGCCCTGGCCGTTGCCGGCGACAGCGCAGGTGCCAACCTGGCGGCGGTGGCTGCCCAGCAATTGCGCGGCAAGGTCGCGTTGTGCCATCAGTTGCTGCTCTATCCGTACCTGGACTGCGCGGACGAATCCGGCAGCATGCAGACGTTTGCCCAAGGCAACTTCCTCACCATCGACATGCTGCGCTGGTACAGCCGGCACTACCTCAGCGACGCGCAACACGCCGGTGACGTCCGCGCGAGCCCGTTGCGCAGCGCAGACCTGGCCGGTATTGCATCGGCCACCATCATCACCGCGGAATACGACCCGCTGCGCGACCAGGGCGAGCTCTACGGCCAACGCCTACAGCAGGCCGGCGTGGCAGCGACGGTGCACCGCTGGCCGGGCCAGATCCACGGTTTCATGAGCATGCTGGGGCTGCTCGACGGTGCGGAAGCCGCCATCGATACCGCCGCGGCCGCCCTGCGCGATGCATTCGCCAGCCCCGTGCGTGCGCAGGTGTGCGCATGAAATCGGCACCGGCCGCACCCATCGAGGCGGTGCTGCACGCGCTGGGCACCGGCCAGCGCGTGGTCGTGATCGAAGACGACAGCGATGAGGCGACCGGCTGCGTCCTCGTGGCGGCAGACCACGTGTCGGAAGCCGATATCAACTTCATGGCCGCTCAGGCACGCGGGCTGGTGTGCCTGGCCATCACCGAAGAGCGCCGCAAGCAACTCAAGCTGCCATGGATGGCGAACGGCAGCCGCAAGCGCGAAGCCTATACCGTCTCCATTGAAGCAGTCGAGGGCGTCAGCACGGGCATCTCTGCCGCCGATCGCGCCCTGACCACGCGCGTGGCCAGTGCTCGACATTGCCGCCCGGAAGACCTGGTGCAGCCGGGCCACGTCTTCCCGGTGGTAGCACAGCCGGACGGCGTACTCAGGCGCGCAGGCTTTGCCGAAGCCTGCTCGGATTTGCCCAGGCTGGCCGGCCGCGAAGCCGCAGGCGCCTACGCCATGTTGCTCGACGATGCCGGCGAACTGCTGCGCGGCGAGCACCTGCTGGCGTTCGCGCACCAGCACGGGCTGCGTGTTGCCGCCATCAGCGACCTGATCCATCACCGCCTGCTGGCCGAAAGCACCTTGCAGCGCGCGCACAGCAGCGAGCTGCTCACGCCCCACGGGCGCTTCGCGCTCCACGCCTACTACGACGCGCCGCTGGATGCGATGCACCTGGCCCTCGTCATGGGCGACATCGATCCGGCCGAGCCCGTGCTGACGCGCGTGCAAGCGGTGGAGGTGCTGCGCGACGTGATCCTGGCCGGCAGCCACACAACAGACGCCACTGCCATGGGCCAGACGCCCAGTTGGAACCTGAGCCGCTCTCTGGCCCGCATTGGCGCGGAAGGCCGCGGCGTGGTCGTGCTGCTGGCAGAGCGCGAAACGCCCGCGCATGTGCTGAGCCAGCTCACGCGGCTGGAGACCGCGGCCCCGCCCGCCCCGCCGTCGTTTGCGCAGCGGGCGCTGGGCGTGGGCGCGCAGATCCTGCGCGATATCGGCGCACGCAAGCTGCGCCTGCTGAGCCAGCCGGTGGCCTATCGCAACATCGCCGGCTTCGATCTGGAGGTGGCCGAATTCCTACCGCCCGACGGAACGACAGCGCCTGCGGCCCCCACGGAATGATCCCGCCTGCTACCGACAACATGCCGGCAACGCGCCCGCACTCGCGTAGGTGGGCAGGCAGACAAGGACGAGACCATGCATTTTTCCCTGACTGAAGAACAGCAACTGCTGGAGAGCAGTGCCCTCGCCTTCCTGGCGAAGGAATACAACCCGCAAGCCCCGATGGCGGCGCCGGAACTCTGGCAACACTTTGCCGACATGGGCTGGCTCGCACTCCCGCTACCCGAAGCCGATGATGGCTTTGCTGGCGGCGCGGTGGACACGGGCGTGTTGATGCGCGCCTTCGGCCGCCATCAGGTCACGGCGCCCTACTACGGCTGCGTGCTGCTGGCCGCGCGCCTGCTGGCCGAGCTGGGCAGTGCAGACCAACGTGAAACATGGTTGGCCGCCGTGATGGCGGGCGAGAAGCGCATCGCACTTGCTCACGATGAACCGCATCGTCACGCACCGTGGGCACCGCGACAGACATGCGCCGTGCGCGACGGTGATGGCTGGCGCCTGACCGGCGTGAAGGTGCTGGCGGCAGGCGCCGATGGTGCCGATGGGCTGCTGGTCTCCGCCAGGCTGCCAGATACGCCGGCACACGCGGTGTTCCTGGTCTCGCCGCAAAGCCTTGGCCTCAGCCTGCACAACTGCCGCATCGCAGATGGCGGCACCGCTGCCGACCTCTACCTCGAAGGCGTGCACGTCAGCGACGATGCGCGGCTCGGCACCACCGACGACGCCACGCCCATCCTGCACCGGGTGCTGGCCGAAGGCCTGATTGCCCTGTGCTGGGAAGCCTGCGGCGCCATGCAGGCGGCGCTGGAGCAAACCGTGTCCTATACGAGCCAGCGCGAACAGTTCGGGCAATCCATCGCCAAGTTCCAGGTCGTGCAGCACCGCCTGGCGGAAATGGCGGTGTGCTGCGAAGAAGCGCTGGCCGCCAGCGAACTGGCCGCGCTGCGTGTAGACGGCGGCGCCGCGGACGTACTGGCGGCAGCCTCCATGGCGAAGTCCAAGGTGGGCCGTGCGGCACGCTATGTCGCGCAGGAAGCCGTGCAGCTGCATGGCGCCATGGGCGTTTCCGAAGAGATGCCGGTGGCTGGCCTGTTCCGCAAGCTGACTGCGTTCCAGCAGCAAGGCGGCGCCACCGCGTGGCACAGCGCGCAGCTCGGTCGCCGTCTGCTGGCAAGCGACGCGTGGCGCGAGAGCCAGACGCTCCTGTCTGGCTCTCGCCCAACGCCCGCCGCTTCCGATGCTTCTGCCTCCCTTGTCACTGCGTAAGGCTTGCCATGAATCTCGAACTCACGCCCGATCTGGTCGCCTTCCGCGACGAAGTCCGCGCCTTTCTGAACCAGCACCTGACGCCGGAATTGCGGCTTGGCCAGCGCCTGACCAGCTCCATGTATCCCGAGCCGGAAATCTCCGGCCCCTGGCAGCAGGCCCTGCAACAGCGCGGCTGGCTCGTCCCGCTCTGGTCGAAGGAATGGGGCGGCACGGGCTGGAGCCCGGTGCAGCGCTTCATCTTCGAAACGGAATGCGCACTGGCGGGCGCGCCGCTCGTGCACCCGATGGGCGTTCGCCTGGTCGGCCCCGTCATCCTGAAGTTCGGCACCGAAGCGCAGAAGCAGCAGCATCTGCCCCGCATCCTCTCGGGCGAGGACTACTGGTGCCAGGGCTTCTCGGAACCCGGCGCCGGCTCCGACCTCGCCTCGCTCAAGATGCGCGCCGTGGCCGATGGCGACGACTACGTGCTCAACGGCTCCAAGCTCTGGACCACGCACGCGCACCACGCCAACCGCATGTTCGCGCTGGTGCGCACCAGCACCGAGGGCAAGAAGCAGGACGGCATCAGCTTCCTGCTGATCGACATGAACAGCCCCGGCATCACGGTGCGGCCGATCGACACCATCGGCGGCGATCACGACGTCAATGAAGTCTTCTTCGATAACGTGCGGGTGCCCCAAGCCAACCGCATCGGCGCCGAAAACGCGGGCTGGAACTGCGCCAAATACCTGCTCGAATTCGAGCGCGGTGCGGGCATCTTCAGCCCCCGCCTGCGCGGGCAGTTGAAGCGCGTGGGGGATGCGATGGCCGCAGTGCGTGCGGATGGCGACACGCCGCTCGATCCGCATCTGGAAGCGCGCTTCGGCGAGGTCTGTGCCGACCTGGACGCCTTCGAGATGCTGGAGCTGAAGACCTTCGGCAGGCTGGAGCCCGGCCAGAGCCCCGGCCCCGTCTCGTCCATCCTCAAACTGCGCGCCAGCCGGCTCAAGCAGGCGGTGGCTGAACTCGGCGTGGATCTGTTGGGCCTGGAAGGCGTGCGCTGGCGCGACGAGGCCAGCGTCACGCCGTATGCCGACCATGCTGACGGCGCACTGGTCGGCATCCTGCTGCCCGAGTTCCTCAACAGCCGCGCCTATACGATTTTTGGCGGTGCGGCCGAAGTGCAACTGGGCATCATCGCCAAGACCGCTCTGGCGCTTTGACGACCCCGCCAGCCACGTGCGGCGATTGCCGAACTCCATGCGAGTGACGGCGCCCCGCACGATGGCCTGCGACGATAGCGACGTCTGCGAGATATCTATCGAAGCTCGTTGTTCAAATAACGCGGACGGCTGTGAAGCGATCAATTAGTTGCGGATACAGCGCTTGAGTAGTTCCGAATACAAGCTGCGACGGCGACCCGCAAAGCCTTATGGGGCAAGGCGTATCCGGAACTAATCGGCGGAGGGGAAAAAATGCGGGACCAAGCCCTTGCTGCAACACAGCATTTGAATGCCAACCTCCTTGCTGATCCCCCTCTCGAGACCAACTCAATCGGTTGCGGCTGAATCAATTGCTGGTACGGGAACCGGGGACGCACCCGCTCCGCTGCTTCACGTGGGTGTTGATTTGCACCGAATCCTGACCCAGGATTTGCATCGAAAACTGACCCACCCCAAAGGCTGTTAGGTGTCGCTTTGTGCGGGTTGTTTGGCGGTGCGTTTCTCCTTCTTGGGCTGGGTGGTGCTGTGCTTGAAACGATAGCTATCGTTGCCGGTTTCAACAATGTGGCAGTGGTGCGTGAGGCGATCCAATAGCGCGGTGGTCATCTTGGCGTCCCCGAAGACGCTGGACCATTCGCCGAAGCTCAGGTTGGTGGTGATGATGAGGCTGGTGCGCTCGTAGAGCTTGCTGATCAGGTGGAACAGCAATGCACCGCCGGTCTGGCTGAACGGCAGATAGCCCAGCTCATCGAGGATCACCAGGTCGGCATACATGAGACGTGTGGCCAGATGGCCTGGTTTGCCGGAGACCTTCTCCAGTTCCAACGCGTTGACCAGCTCCACGGTCGAGAAGAAGCGCACCCGGCGGTGATGGTGCTCCACCGCCTGCACGCCGATGGCAGTGCCGAGATGGGTCTTGCCGGTCCCGGGGCCACCGACCAATACGATGTTGTGCGCTGACTCCAAGAACTCACAGCGGTGAAGCTGCCGCACCAGCGCCTCGTTGGCCTCGCTGCAACTGAAGTCGAAGCCAGTCAGGTCTCGGTAGGCCGGGAAGCGCGCCACCTTCATCTGATAGGCCAGCGAGCGCACCTCGCGCTCGGTGAGCTCGGCCTTGAGCAGACGCGACAGGATGGCCACGGCTGACTGGTAGGCCGGCGAGTCCTGCGCCGCCAGGTCGCCCAGCGCTTGCGCCATGCCGTGCAGCTTCAACGACTTGAGCATCTCCAACATGACCTCATGCTGCATGGTGCACCTCCCGATCTCGCAAGCTGTCGTAGCGGCCGACGTTGGCCTGCGGTTCGACGTGCAGCGCCAGTGCTTGCGGTGAGGTGATCGGTGCCACGGGCTCGCCTTCCAGGAGGCGGCTCAGGATGTTCAGGACGGTTTGTTTGGACGGGGCACCGGCCTCTAGCGCGAGCTCCACTGCAGTGAGCACGGCCTGTTCGTCGTGCAACAGCACCAGCGCCAGGATCTCGACCATCTCGCGATCACCGCCGGGTCGCTTGAGCAGTGTGGATTGCAGGCGCCGGAAGCCCTCGGGCAGTTCGGCGAACGGCGCACCGTTGCGCAGT